>JAUWNU010000092.1 GCA_030612505.1 Methanomassiliicoccales archaeon | reverse complement strand
TGAAGTGCATACACAAATAAAAAGGACAGCGGAACGAATATCTAAGATAATCAACATCAATGTGATGGGAATAGATATTGTAGCACCGCATCTCAGGAGGCCATTGGAAGAAACCGATGGCGGGATAATCGAGGTTAACGCGGCCCCAGGATTCCGGATGCATCTGGAACCATATTCTGGTGAAAAAAGGAATGTGGCCAAACCTGTGATCGACATGCTATTTCCTCCGGGGACCAAGACCAATATCCCCATAATTGCAGTAACTGGCACTAATGGGAAGACCACCACGGTTCGCCTCATAGCCCACATCCTCAAGTATGGTGGAAAAAGGGTGGGAATGTGTTGTACCGACGGTATCGAGGTCGATAACCATCTGGTCTTGAAGGGGGATTATAGTGGTCCGGGGGGGGCTAAACACGTTTTAAAAGAACCGTCTGTTGACCATGCGGTTCTGGAGGTGGCCCGGGGCGGTATCCTAAGGAGAGGGTTGGGCTACGATGAAAGTGATGTAGGTGTCGTTCTTAATATTTCTGCGGATCATCTCGGCATAGATGGGATAAACGATTTGGAAGACCTATCAAGATTGAAGAAAATAGTTGTGGAAACAGTAAAGCCCGAGGGATTTGCTATTCTCAACGCCGATGACGAGAGGGTCTTGGAATACAAAGAGGACATTAAGGCAAATTCAATATTATTCTCCCTCATAAACACCAATCCAGCACTTGAGAAACATGTATTGAATGATGGGGTGGCAGTCACTGTAAAGGATGGGGACATCATCATACGAAAAGGCACATTGGACATGTTTGTTGCAAAGATTGTCAACATTCCTATCACATATGGCGGAAAAGCTCCATTCAATGTAGCCAATACTCTGGCAGCTGTTGCAGCGACATATGCGGTTGGTATAGATCTAAAGACCATACAATTGAGCCTGGTTACGTTCCACCCAACAACTGGACAATTACCAGGCAGGACGAATCTAATCAATGTTGATTCATTCAAGGTGTTGATAGATTACGGTCACAATGCCTCTGCCCTTGAATCTCTTGCAGACCTGATACCCCATCTCGCCAAAGGAAAGAAGATCAATGTCGGAAGCGGCACAGGGAACCGGAGGGATGAGGACATATTGGATTTCGGCAAGAACATAGGAAAAATGTATGATCATATAATCATATGCGATTCGGATCCCAGAGAGCGGAAGATCGGTGAAACCGCCGAGCTGGTACGTAAAGGTGTTCTTTCCATGGGTTTCCCAAAAAAGGAGATCCAGATCGTGCTGGATGAGGGCGAGGCCATACAAACTGCTCTTGAAATGGCCAATGACGGCGATCTCGTAGTCATTCAGGCCAACTACATCAAAGAAGCGATTCATATTGTATTTGAATTCAAGGAGAACCTATTGGCGAAAAGTAAAAGTAAGAAACGGGCCTGACGAGCAAAGTAAACTACCAGCCCCTAAAGGAGCTGGCGTTTCTGTGTTTACAGAATAGTTGCCAGTTCCTTTGTGACTGTATGTTTACCTATGTCAGCCCAGACTGAAATCCTGCGGCTTTCACTCAATTCACAACTAGGTATCGTTGTTCACACACCTGATTATCAAAGCCAGATGGCTTTGATTTGATATACTAGAAAATGTACGGTATGCGGCGGATTCCCCTTGCTATAATCCGTGTAAATAGTTAATTTAGACGATGTTTATGTCGTCAACACGCCAAAACTCATTTTGGCGTTCCATCCCTGGCCTAAAGACCAGGGGGTTCTTGACCTATTTTCACTAATACGACATTAACAGTCTCGGTTGCGGGTAAGTCGTTCCTCTTTTTCTTTCCGACTTCCGTTTCTCATAAGAGAGTCGGAAATTATTGCAGATTAAGCTCGTTGGCTAATATAGTTCGGACGTCTTGGTATATTTCATCATAATCAGGCAAATCTTTCAGCTGTTGCTCCAATGAACTAGACCAGGCACTTCTCATTCGCTCTTCATTTTTATCATATGCCCAAAGAAATACCTAATCAGGAGATGGTAATATCTGGGGATTCCCTGCATTATGATGATGAAGGCAATGCGGTGGATGGCTGTGTGGCTGTGGTGGGCTGGTAGGGAAGTGAGGTGTGTGATGGTCAGTCGCAAAAGGGTAAATCACAAATCCTACTCGAAAAATATATGGTTCTGGTTCACAAAGAAAAAGCCGGGCAAAACTTCATTAGCCAGTCCTGATATTATCATTCATGGAACGCTACGGTCTTCGGTACGAGGGTCCTATCTATCGCCCGCCTTCAGAGGCCCAGAGCTTGCTTATCCAGGCAACGATCGGATGCCCGTGGAACAAGTGTACGTTTTGTATGGTGTATAAGAACGGGCCCAGATTCAGCATCAGGCCGGTGGACGATATCAAGGATGATATAACACGCGCCCGGAAGGCTCTGGGTATCGGAGTTCGCATGGTTTTCTTTCCTTCTGGCAATACTATCATTATGAAGACCGGCGACCTGGCGGAGATATGCCGTTTTACAAAGGAGACATTCCCTCACCTCGAGAGAATTACAGTCTACGGTTCTGCCCAATATGTTGTGAGGAAGGGATTTGATGACATGAAGTCAATTGCCTCGGCCGGTCTATCCCGAATTCACATGGGCCTGGAATCGGGCGATGCTCAGGTGCTCGAGAGGATGAGGAAAGGCAGCACTCCGGAGCAGCAAGTCGAAGCAGGCCGGATCATCATGGACAGCGGGATAGAGCTGAGCGAGTACGTTGTGCTCGGTCTGGGCGGGAAAGATAGGACAAAAGAGCACGTTTCGGGTACCTTAGATGTCCTGAATCGGACAGACCCGGATTTTATTCGGTTGCGAACTTTGCTGCCGAAGATAAACACACCGCTCCTGGAGGATATCGACAGCGGTAAGTTCGAGTTGCTTTCACCCCACGAAGTTCTTCGGGAAACTTATGATATTATTTCCGGTCTGGATGTCACCGGTTTGCTGATCAGCGACCACTATACCAACTACATCAATGTGAAAGGCAAGATGCCCGAAGACAAGGAGAGAATGCTCAAGGATGTCTGGAAGGCGATGAAGAAGCCAGAGACTTCTTTCAGGAAGATGTATGTCGGGGACGAGTAGCGCACTGGCCACATATACTCGGGAGATGAGCAAGGTGCTTACACCCGCGGCAGAACATGCGCGTTATGCAATCACGTATTTTGACCCTGAGGACGAGGAAGGGATGAGGGAGAGGACGTGGATGTTTGAGACGAAGGAGGATGCAGAGGAGTGGAGGAGAGAGCTGGAGGTTGTTTGGGGGGTGGGGGAGCGTGGAGTCGGTCACCTAGCTTTGCCATTGGTCTCCCAAGCTTTGAGAGAATTCTGCCTTCCCTTTATTTTCATCTCTTTTTTCAAATCCTCGAACCTCTTAATTGACAAATCCAGATATTCTGTTTCCTTATCAATTCCGATAAACTTTCTTCCGTAGGAATAGGCAGCCAACCCGGTTGTCGAGCTTCCTGTGAAAGGGTCTAAAACAATATCCCCCTCATTTGTACTGGCCAGAACAACCCGTTCCAACAGATTGAATGGTTTCTGGGTCGGATGTTTCCCGAACTTCTTCTCCATTGGCTTTGGCGTTGAAATCGACCAGACAGAGCGCATCTGCTTGTCAGGTTTTTTCATGGCATCCTCCGGCCAGTGGCCTTCTTTCATATCTTTATTATTGAATGTGTGCCTGGCCTTTTTCTGCTTCCTGGCCCACAGTAATGTCTCATGGCTGGCAGTAAAGAACCTTGTGCTGAGATTGGGCGTAGGCTCGAGCGGAAGACTGGGCTTAAAAGTGTGTAGTAGAAAATGAAGGTATTGAAGAAAGTGTTTTGAGATTGTTACATCGCAAATTTGACAGTTTGGCCACATTGACGCTTGTCAAATCTGCGTTTCACCTCTGTCTTTGACGTCTATGTAAACTCCAACGGTCAAAGTTAGGTTACATCGGAATTTTTCTATGTTCAAATTTTAACCCTAAGTTTTCAAGTTCATTAAGTACTGGAACATATATTTCTGACAACACAGGCATATGAACACCTTTAGCTTTGATTTTTTCCTCAAGAATATATCTTGAGGCTATTGCTGCTGGAAGTGAAACTGCTCTAGCCATCGCAGAATCTCCACCAGGGATTCCTTCTACTACCAATGTTGACGTTCTTCTCTCATCTCCATCTTCAAATCTTGCAACAACTTCATCATGGACTATGATCATATCTTTTTCATGAGGCTCATATGACATTTTTCTAATCATGAGATCAACCAGTAAATCTGCATTTGTTCCCCTCTCTCTATATATCTGTTCATCATCGAATAAACCCAACCATCGTAATCTTTTGATAATATCTGCATTTGCCTCAACTTTTAAGAACTTTTCACATCTATAAGCAATATCACCAGAAGCATCATCTCCAATTAAAGATGAAGTGAACTCCCTGTAGGTTGTATTTCTAAAATCTTTTTCTTCATCATCATCAAGTAAATTCATATTTTTTAAAGCCTTTAGTGTATTACACCATCCAATAAAACGAAGCAGACCACGGTATAATGAAACATTTTTATCAAGTCCGAAATATGACACATACCTTGTACTGTCACGGTTTGGATATGTTTCAAAAGTCCCAACCCCTTCTATGTCAACAAGCCAATGTTGATCAAATAGATTTTCAGCAGGGACATCGACTTTTTTTCCATTTTTTAAGTATGCAGCTGGTGTTTTTGCCGCCATTATAACCCCTTTCGGGCTCCATGAAAACTTATATCCAAAAGGATTCCTATTATGCTCAAATGATGGAAGGCCAGCTCCGTATGAATTTATACTTACAACTTGGCCGCCCTCTCTTTTAACTTGATCAATGATCTTTTTAACACCCATATGGTCAATCCCGGGATCTTCACCTATTTCATTCAAGATAATTATACCCTGCTCTTTTGCCCTTTCATCCAATGCTGCCATCTCAGGATTAATATATGATGTTGTAACCATGTTCGTCTTATGCTCCAGACATATTTCAGCCACAGGAATGTGCATCGTGGGTGGGAGCATACTAACTACCAGATCTGCTTCTTTAACAAGATTTTCAAGCAGACCGTGTTGATCAGGTGTCCATTCAACAGCTTTTCCACCTGTTCTGTCATTTATTATTCTTTCTGCTTTAGAAACAGTTCTAGTTGCTATTGTCACTTCATATCCACATTTCTCAATAAAATAATCGATCATTGGTTTTGTAACCATTCCTGCGCCAAGAACTAATACTTTATTCATCTTGTTATCGCAAGTGATGACCGATATATAAATGTTGCTTGTTTATTTTTGTTCCAGAGAACAGCAAAGGGATGGTTATGGGGTGGAGTGGATGTAATGGCGGACCGGGTGAGGTAGGGGGTGTTGGGATCGATAATCGACAAGCAATTTTCGAACTCATTCATCTGTATCCCGCCATAATGTTATGCCTTTATTGACCTCGTCATAGAAACTCCTGTCCTTCTTTTTCAGTGTTATGAATTCGTGGGGAGCCAATATGATGGATTTGACAATTCTGCCTTCAATTCTTCTCTCGATACGGTTCTTGACTGTCTTTACATCTTCCGTGACTATAAACAGGTCAATGTCGCTCTCCAGGGTGTCCTCGCCCGTGGCACAGCTGCCAAACAGGATGATCTTCCTGGTTTTATCTTTCAGCCCTTCAACGATATGGCTCAGGTTCTGGATATTTACAAAAATCTTGAAATGCTTGACTGCGGGATTCCGCTCCCTGATACCGTAATAGATATTGCGCCCGCTCGCTCTCCTGTCTATCAGGTTCATCCCATGCAGGTTTTTAAGGATCTTATGACAGCCGCCCACGCTTATTCCGAGGACTTTGGCTATCTCCCTCAGGTAGAATTCCTTTCCCGGCGAGCGTGCCAGATACTTCAACACCATTATGCCCATCGGCGTAAGGTTCACTTTTTCGAACATATGTTCACTTATTCGAATATAAGGGGGAGTGGTTTAAATAATTATCTGTAACATAATGTCTTTGCGGTGACAGGTAGTATTTAAACTTTATATGCAAATGTCTATGGAAGGACAGATCAAAACTTACAAATTGAATTGTGGTGGATTGTGGAGCCAGGCAATTATTAAACATGTCCTCGCCCCAACGGACGGGGCATGATTGGCTAGGCCGGTGTTGGGGTTGAATTGTTCGTTTGATTCTTTGGGCCAGTCCCTCCTCCACGCCTTTGCGCTGCTGCACTGAGCCATCCCCCTTCAAGGCATCGAAAGAGAGCATAGGTTATCGTCCCAGGCAGCGTATAAAATACCATTTGATGCTGCAATTTCTCCCCCGTTCCATCCATCAATTGTATATTTTGATGTAATGATCCCATCAAAATCCATTGCAAAAACTTCACCGTCATTATCGACTATTAGTATTTGGGAATTTAGGGTGCAATAGTCAGGATAATAATTGTCATATGTTATGCCATTCTCCCACACTATAGTTCCATCAACATCGAGTCTGGCTATTGTACTATAGAACGCTGCAAAAATATCTTCCTCAATAACTGATAAATATTTTCCATCTGTGTCTATTTGCCATATTAGGTGTCCTTCCAAATCCCAGCAGATAAGTTCTCCTGACCTGAATGCAATAACTGAATTATTGGCAATAATAACATCAACATTATTAGTACTCCAGTAGTGATATTGCCATTCAATATTACCACTTATATCCAAACAAAATACCTCGTCATCTGTTGTTATTGCAATGTTAGTCTGGGAGGTGTCGAATACCTCAATTTTGTAGCCAATATTAGTATCCCATTTGACTGTGCCATTGAGATAAATACAATACATTTTATTCCATGAGGAGGCAAATATCAAATTATTCTGTATCTCTATTTCAGTAATCGTATATGGTAGTGTCCAAAGTACATTACCAGTATTATCAAATGCCAAACATTGATCCCCTATTGTAGCAAAAATCACATCGTTGTGAACTTTCACATAGGATACTTCTTCATCTGTTTCATTTTCCCACACAATATTTCCATTCACATCAAATACATGAATATAATCCTGGCCAATATAAGTGCCTCCTGTTCCAATTGCAATATAATTTTCAGATGCATCAATTGACTCAATATCACCACCATATGGCGTAGTGAATTCCCATGATTTTGTTCCAGAAGGTGTCGGGTCAATAATCGTATATTCACATCTCGCATCATGCAATACTGGTGCATCCTCTACATTGCCCCAGATGTCCTCTGCCACAGAATAAAACCTATAATATCCCTCGCCATCAGAGAAGCTAAAAGACCATGAAAATTCCCAATTGTATTCTATTCCACTTGGCGGTTCCTTGTACCCGGAACTGTACGGACCAGACCAATAGATATCATCAGTTGAGTAATAATAATATAAAGAGACCTTAGAAATATCATCTCCTTGATTTGATGTCACATTGCATGTGAGTGATATTGCAGAACTACTAACTTGAGAAGGTGATATATTTCGTATAAATGAATTTGGAGCTTCATTATCAATAGTTGGTTCTTCATAGACATATGATTCAATTCTGTAAATTCCTTGGCTGAATTCATAGCCTTCAGGCATTACAAAAGCCAAGTAGAAACACTTGGTTTGCTGGGGTTCTATTGTCGTCAATATTGTTCCATACTGAATGGCAGATTCTGATGGTGTGGCTCCAACATAAGGGACAACAGCACCGAAGTAATTATCTACTTCTTCACCATTGGTGAAAACCAGCTTTGCTGATACCTTGAACACTCCTGTAATTGAATCCGTGTTTTTTACCTCAATGTCAAGGTCATAGCCAACAAGACCTGCTTCTGCTCCTTCTTCTGTTAAAACATCATAATCTACTTCCACTCGATATTCATCGAAGGTATCTCCCAATAACCATTCTCCAGATATCTTGACAAAAATGTCTTTCATTATTTTTTTGTGCTCTGTTGAATTATTGATTTCTACTCTTCTGTAAGTAATCAAACAATATTTGGAGACATCCCTGTCAATATTTGATTCAATTTCATTTACTTTTTCTTTAATTGCGTCATTATCATTGTTCGAGAGGTCTTTGGAATATCTAATGTTCACCTGATCAACTTCAACATGAAAGTAACCCATTCCATCGAATTCTTCTTGCATTTCTTGGACGAATCCTTCGGGATTTGAAATATATTCATTATCATATTTTCTGGCTGTTTGGTTAATAAATTCAACCAGGTCTTTATTGTTCAAAGATTCAACAATATTGAACAGGGTATCTTCTGGATGTTCAACGGGGCTGCTGAAATATACATAGGAAAGCGATGCTGTGATTATAATTATAACAAGAGTGATTGCCAGTATCTTTGTTTTCTGGCTTTTGCCAACTTCTTGAGGAGATATTTCTCCTGCTTGCTCTTCTTCCCCATTGTCCATATATAGAGTAGTATTGCTTTCAACTAGAAAGGTTTATTGTTCCAATTGGAGTGAAACCTTTTTCATGAAAATTTGCCCTTTATGGTCATTGTGATTATACATGGTTGAGCAGTTTTTCAAACTCTATGTTTTCCCATTAGTTTCCCAAACTTTGAGAGACTTCTGCCTACCATTATTTTCAATATCTTTCTTCAAATCTTCGAACCTCTTAATTGACAAATCCAGATATTCTGTTTCTTTATCAATTCCGATAAACTTTCTCCCATAAAAATAGGCAGCCAATCCAGTTGTCGAACTTCCTGTGAATGGGTCAAGAATTAAATCGTCTTCATTTGTACTGGCCAGAACAATTCTTCGCATAAGATTGAACGGTTTCTGAGTTGGATGTTTACCAAATTTCTTCTCCATTGGCTTTGGTGTTGAAATCGACCAGACAGAACGCATTTGTTTATCGGGTTTCTTCATTGCATCGAGTGTTTTTCTTTTAAACCTCGCTGCGCTGGCTGGGCTCCAAAAGAAAAAGATTCGGTAAATAAGAAAACCCGCCCAGCATGCTCGCTCGGTAATTGCTAAAAAGAATTCTATGTTTTTCCAT
>JAUWNU010000021.1 GCA_030612505.1 Methanomassiliicoccales archaeon | reverse complement strand
TATTATATATCCTTATGTATATAAAAAACTATTGAATCCATTTCACTCCGAGCTTCGCCATGATGCTCATGGTCAGGTCACATTGACCTAAACCTTCGGAGTGATATCGTCAGAGCTTCCTTCCGTCAGCCCTTCCGATTGATTATATAGTTCTTCTGGCTTTGATTGTTATCGCTATTCTAATTGTCCATTAAAAGGGGGTCACTCCAATCGTAGTCTCTATTCAAAATGTCCATTAAAAGGGGTTCACTCCATACATGGCTGTATAATTATTAGCATGCTAAAAAGTAATATCATATGGCCAAAAAGTTCAGCTACACAAAAGCAAATAACGCAGTAGCTGAAACTTAATATTTTTCGTTTAATTTGATAGGTTTCTTCACTTAATTATCTTTAGAATTAATCTTCTTCAATACAAAGAAACCAGCTATTCCCGCAATGGCGAATATGGCAATAATTACAATTAGCATATTACTGGGGGAGCTTGTACTAGATGCGCTGACAGTGGTGAAAGAGAATGATACTGGCTCTGGCAAATTATTATCCCACAGGTCCTTTGCATCTGTTGATATTACCACAAGATAGTAAGTTTGATATTCCAGGGCATCAGGTGTGAATGTAAGGTTCCATCCCTCCCATGTGAATGTGCCTGTTACGTTTCCTGATATGGAAAAAGCCTCTTCCACAGATGTTTGATTCATTGGCTCACTGAAGGTTATGGTTATTGTGTCGTTCATGGGGAAAGCACGTTCTCCATCTGTCAGGCTATAGTTGACCAATGCTGGCGGTAAGATATCTCCCAGGTCCCTGAAAATAACTAGCTTGGTGTCTTTAACACGCACATCAGTCAAGGGATTTACCTCGAAATTGTATTCATCTGTGTATATCTGGACAGTAAGCGGTGAGGATATTACTCCGCCCTCGGAAACCGTACTATCCTTGACCACAAGTTTCTCAGTTAGCCCATTTTCATCGGTTGTGACATTGTAGAGTTCAAGATGACTTTCTCTGATGACAATATTGGCTCCTTCAATGGGCTCATTATAATAATCGCGAACCTCAATCTGCAGTTCATCAAAGGTGATGAAAAAGCAGTTTGGTCCACCGATGGTCACATTGTCCGGGTTCACAGAACCATTGAATGCAAGTCCCGAAGCATTATGGTCCAAATAAATCTGGGCCTTTCTGGCCTCATCGAAATATGTATTGTATATTACGAAGGTTGAATTAGTGGCATAGATTGCGTTCTGGCTATTGGTTATATTGCAGTTCCTGAATGAAACATTGTGGCAGTCATAGAGAGTAACAGAACCCTGGGCAGTGAGCCGTCCATAGAAATTGCGAGAGTACCCAGAATCAACCTTGAGCCCATCAATAACAAAATCGCTCTGGCCGACATAGAAACATGTATTGATGTCAATACCATTCACCATATTTCCTTCCATATGCTCTAGAATGTCTCTGGCATCATAACTGATGTCCATACCCACATCATTGAATTGTAGTGTATTGTTCTTTATTATGGCATCGGAACCCATGAATCTGGTACCATTACCGTCACAACTGTAAATGTGATTGCCCTCTATCCTTGGGGCAGAATAGAAACTGTGGATGCCGTCCCTGCAATCTTTCACATCATTGAAGGTGATATTTGCATCACCCCAGCACATGATGCCTATCCAGCATGTTTCTACATAATTGCCCTTGACCTCTGCCAGATCATAGCAGATTACACCGTAATAACAGGTTTTGATGTGATTTCCCTCAAGGATAGGATGTGACCTGTTATCGCAGATTATTCCGGCCCATTCTGTAAAATTGATATATGAATCTCTGATGACTGGTCTGCTGTTTTCCCCACAAAGAACGCCGTAAAAGTAATTGTACTGGAGAGCGCAATTGGATATTACCGGGTCTGTACCATACATTGCTATGCCTCCCTCAGCAAATTCTATGTTCACAAAATTGAACAAACAGTCAACAGAATCATTCTGCAAGACCACTCCCTGCCAGTCAAGGGTCCCAGGATCATCAGCCAGTGGTATGAAATTTATTGGGCTGTATTTGCTTCCATTTGCTACTAATGTGCCATTCACTGAAAGGCTGGTCTTGTAACTGAATTTGACTGTTACGCCAGGCTCTATTGTGAGAGTAACTCCAGGCAGAACGCTAATATTTGCCTGGACCGAGATGAACGGATAAGTATCATCCCAGATTGTTGGCTGATCAATGTCCAGGATTACCACAAGGCCAGGAAAAACAGCCCTTGTTCCTTCTGCTTCTTCATACTCCTGCGTACTTGTTTGTTGGGGAATCCCAATTGCCACTATTACAATTGCAAATATTAGACTAATAGCAAGCAAATAGGATATGGCTTTCATGCTCTGGCCAGCTATTTAATGAAGCAGCCCAGCGGCCCGGAGTTCCTTCTTCAGAGTATCAAGACCTGTCTTGATATCCTCTTCCTTCTTTGCGCCAGTGCACACGACCTTTCCTGAGCCAAAGAGAAGCATGACAACCTTTGGTTCTGCTACTCTGTAAACAAGGCCTGGGAATTGCTCAGGCTCATACTCAACCCTCTCGAGCCCGAGAGTTATAGCTATTGCATTGAGATTAAGGTCACTCTTCAAATCATAAACTGCAACAATGTTCTGAACAATTATGTCTGGTTCCTTAATAATGGTTGGAAGTCCGGCCTTTTCCAGTTTCTTGACCACTGCTTTGATGGTTCTCTGCACGCTCTCTATGGTTTTTGCACCTGTGCAATTGGCTTTTCCGCTTCTGAAAAGGAGTATAGCAGTTCGTTCCTCTTTCAGCCTGTAAACCAGACCAGGGAACTGCTCTGGTTCATATTCTGCACCATCCAGTGCAAGAGCAACCTGATTCAAATCAAGTTTCTCTGCAAGCTTTGTTGATGCAACAATGTTTTCAATGCTAATCTTCTGTTCTTCTTTCTTAGACTTTTTCTTGGTATCTGTCTTTTTCTTTGTGTCAGTCTTTTTCTTGGTATCAGTCTTTTTCTTGGTATCAGTCTTTTTCTTGGTATCGGTCTTTTTCTTGGTATCAGTCTTTTTCTTGGTATCTGTTTTTTTAGTTGTCTTTTTTTCAGCCATAATTTGAACCCCCTTATCAGCCCATAAGACTGAATTAAAGTAGGTCGGAATATACAGGTTTAGTATTTAAAGACTTTATATAGTTTATATATGAATTACCACAATATCCGAGTAAATCGGTCCCTGGGGCGTCAGCACGCTTTTCTTGAGAATTATCTTGTTAACAGGGACCTCGCCGAACTCTGTGTTCTGGAACTCATTGATTGTATCAACTAGCCTGTCTTTGTTTTTACTGCTTTTCACCCTGGCAACAGTCACATGTGGCGAGAATTTTCTTTTTTCAGGTTTTAATCCCAATGGCTTCAACCCGGAATCAATTTTCCTGGCTATTTCTCCAAGGGCCTCGGCATTCTCCATTCCTGCCCAGATTACGCTTATTCGATTGAGATTTGGAAACGCGCCAGTCCCTTTTAGATTCATTGTAAAAGGTTGGATGCCAGAAACCGCATATTTTATAACTTTTTCAATATCAGGGACAAGAGATTCATCAATATCTCCCAGAAATTTCAGGGTGATGTGAACTTTAGCCAGATTAACCATTTTTAGTGGTGCTTTAGTATCCTTAACTGCACTGGAAAATTGCTCTAATTCATTGGATACAGGAACCTCAACTGCAATGAAAGCCCTGAAGGTCATGTTCACTCCGAGATGATAGTTCCGTGGAAGTCCTGGCCTTCTATTGCCTTCTTTAGCTCTGCTAAATTCCGGCCGTGAACAACCCTAGTTTCTATATTGCTCCTGGCAACGATCTTGGCACCCAGTGGGTCAAAAACAACATTTGGCCCTGCTCCGCCTTCCACTTTCAGGCATATTTTCAGAAGTTCGTCGTACTTCAGGCGCGGCAACCTCTCAGCATCCGGGAACTTGTTGGGGTCTGCAGTATAAACCCCGTCAACAGAAGTCGCATTTATCAGCCGGTCTGCGCCAACTCTTTCCCCAAGCATTGCAGAAACAGCGTCAGTGGTATGGCCAGGGTGTGTCCCACCCATGATAACGATCTTATGGCCCTTTGAGGCAGAAAGAGCTTCATCAAAGGTCTTTGCCGGCAAGTGATAAGCATGCTCCCCTAAAGCCACAATCAACATTCTGGCGTTTAGCCGCGTAACCTCGATACCAACATCGTCCAGGTAAGATTCATCTGCTCCGAGGCTCCGGCCAAGTTTGATGTAGTATCGGGCAATCTTTCCGCCGCCAACAACCACAAATAATCGATATTTATCAGCAAGTTCATTCAGCATGCTGGCTAATTCAGTAATGTAAGATTTATCGTCATCGTCCGGTACAAGAATCGAGCCGCCAATTGATATTACCACGGTTTGCATATTATCGGGTTGGAATTGGGTGAATGGTATTTCAATTTATAGGTGTTATGGGGTAGTCTTCTTTTGCCACACCCATATTATTGTTACAATAACAAGAATAATTAATAATACCAAGATTTCGCCAAAACCTACTTTCCAATCTCGCTCATATGGGCTCTTTAATACTTCCACATCATCCAAACTAACCAAACGAATAATGTAATCAGATGTGTCTCCATCTTCGTTATAGTCAATACCCACATCATTTTCATTTGTTTGGAATGCGAAGTAATTTCCATCTGCACTAACGCCACTGCCATTGGCAATCGTTTGATTAGTTCCGCTTTGCAGGTTGTAGACACAAATTGTTGATGGCGGTGGATTCTCAAGACTTCCGATTCCTCCATTTCTTGTTATTATTGTTTCCTGAACTAAATCACCCCAACTCCAACCTATATTTCCACCCTTGAGATTTTTACATTCATAATACGAGCCATCGAGGCTACGATATAAATAATATGAATACGCGGAACTGTTGTAAATGAGGGCTGTTTCTGTACTCCACAATTCTACTGATGAATTTGTAAAAATGAGTTTATCAATACCAGACTCCAGGTCGTATTCTCTTATTTCAGAATGTCCAGTTGGTTCATAAATGAATTTACCGCCCAAGTAGTAAAATTCAGAACCAGCGACGTGAGAATATAATTCAGTCTTCATTTCATACCAGTGCCCTTCTTTAGTTGTGATGTTGTAATAATTTATGTATTTTCCAAAATTCCAGTAGAGGAAATCACTGGATATTCTAGGTGAAAACCCCCATCCAATATGTTCAACGTTTCCGGTTTCAGTGTTTAACAAAGAGATGGCTGAAGCATATGTTTGATTATTCAATGTTTCATTGTTGTAGAAATGTGTGCTACTATCAATGCGGGATGAAAATGTGATATAACCATTTGCAATAGTTGAATACATTATCAGATTTGTATAATATGGGCCAACCTTCAACTCTTCAGTTTCAACATTGTAATAAACAATCTTACCTGACTGGTCAGTTACCAGATAAGGGTATTCAAAGTCAAAAATCCGACCGTGAATACTTGTATTCACTACATTATAGTCTCCGATTTTGTGATAATAAATTACGTTATCTACATCGTTACTCTCATCAATATCTTTCAGGTAGAAAACATAACCATCTCTTAATAATGGATTTTTGCCTTCATCAATTATAATAGCATTTTCCTCTGTAAGATCCCCTTTAACACTGTTGGGAACCTCAAATAACAATGACATGGTTGAAATTAGAAGCAATAGTACTATTATGTAACCAATTATCTTCAATCTCATCTACAACCTCAATACTAAATTTGTTTTAATGTATTTAAGTAGATTGGTACACCTTTTGTAAACTTTGCTCAAACTGATTAAATGAAGAATGCTCGGAGCAAAAATGCTCCGAATTACACAGTAAGTGATTCTCGTGCACCGTCATTTTCCATTAAGCCAGAGCCGTAGCTCTGACTTTCGGGAAATAGGTCGTACGAGGGCTTCACAACGGATGAATAAATTCTACGAATTTTTTCATCCGCCGCCGAAGAATCCTCTCAGAACAGGATGCATTTCCATCATCTGTTCCCGACCCATGGCCTCATAGAGTTGTATCATGATACCTACGGCTAGCAGGACGCCAGTTCCGCTGGAATTACCCACGGTACCCAGCATGTCCGCGAAGGCCGCAAGGCCTCCTACAATGGCACCGGAAAGCACCGCCACCACCGGAATATACCGTTCTAGAACTTTTTCTAGAATCCTGGGATCACGTCTGAAACCGGGTATTTGCATACCGCTGTTTTGAATCTGCTCTGCAACTGATTTCGCGCCCATGTTTGTGGTCTCTATCCAGAACTTGGCGAACATGATGGAACCTATGACCATGACCGATACATAGATTATGAGATGCGCAGCTACTTGCCACACAGATTTAACATGTTCCGTGCCTGCAAAGGGTAGATAACCCGAGTTAAACATGGGTAAAAGCCAGTCTTGAAGACCGCCAATTGTGGATACGTACCAGGCGGCACCACCTACCAGTTGGGGTTGACCACCGCCAAGGTCCGCATACATGCCGACCAGGGGGTTTTGCCCCAGGAATGGTACTGTTGAGAAAAAGTCATTTGACCAGAAAAGCATGGCAAACATGCCTACATTGGCCAGAACTGCGGCTATTAAGATAACCGGAATATTAGATGCATAAATCAATCTTATTGGGTAACGGCCTCTGGCACCCCTGGCACTTTCATGGGCCAGTGGAAGCTCGATACGACATGATTCTACATATGCCACAAATAGGAAGACCGCAAGTGTCCCAAATAGAGCTATTATGGGATTGGGAGGTGTTATCATCAGGGTTTCAAATCGCCCTGCGGTCATACTTCCTGCTGGTACATTGGTGAAATAGTAGATGATCTTTGGGAAGGTCCCTGCTGGTGCATTATTAATACTCGTTGGAAGCGTACTATCCGCTGGCATCCAATTGAGGGTTCCAGTGAATATTTGCTGAGCAACTCCTGCTGCAATGAATAAAGAGATACCAGAGCCGATACCCCACTTGGACACTGTTTCGTCCATTAGGAACACCAGGTAACTGCCGAAACATAATTGTGCGACTATGATGAACTTGGCCCAATCATTACCTACATTGTCGATGAGGGCCCCTGAAGGCATCAGATAACCATAGACCTGTGGAACTGACTCCACAACAATCATGACTATGACCAGGAATTTCTGTACGCCCTGATAAACTGCCTTATCTTCAGAATCTGATAAATCAAGTTTAATAATTTTTGCTCCGACAAAGAGCTGCATGATGATAGAGCCAGTAACTATTGGCCCTATACCTAAATGCATAAGTGAACCCTGTGCTCCGGCCATAATGGCCCTGTAGCTCTCGAACAGATCAATGGTGGTCTCCTGATCCAGTCCGTAAATCATAACATTTGTCAGTATAAAGTACAGTATCAAAATTATTACAAGCCACCACATCTTTGTTTTAAAGTGGACGTGGCCTTCTGGCTTAGTAATTGCTGGAAGCCTGTCGCAAATGGGCTTTAATGCGTATAGCATACTCTTGGATTCACCCTCAGCCATCTTATCACTCTTTGTTATTCTTCTGTTTTCTCAACGAATTCATCGTTTGAATCACCGTAGGATGATTCAACCTTGCCGCCTGCTGCTTCAACCTTGTCCCTGGCCTTCTGTGTGGCCTCGTAGACCTTGATGGTCAGAGGGGATTTTATTATTCCACCGCCCAGGAGCTTTTCGTAATCTGTCTCTGTAAGGTCGATGACTATGTTCTTTCCCTCTTTCTTGGCCATGCCACTTTCCAGGTACTTTGGCAGGTCGGATTGGATATCACCTACATTAATTGTTCCCTTGTTATTTTGTAAGCTTGGATGTCTCTTGAAACCCTTTCTACCAAAGTAATCCGGGTTATCTATCTTCACCTTTAATTGATTGTGCTTATTGAGGCCAGCATTTCCTCTGCCGCCTCTGAGACCTGCTCCACGACCGGCTTTCTTTCCTCGGCCATGTGTCCTGCTGCCCCTGTGCCTCTCGTTCTTTCTGCTCATTCTTTCACTTCCTTTTTAGCTGGTGCTTTTTTAGGAACTGGTTTTGCTGTCTCCTTCTCTGAAGGAGCGGTCTTCTTTGGAGCTGGCTTCTTGGCAGGTGCCTTTTTCTCTACAGGTTTTTTGGTTTCTGCCTTCTTGGCTGGAGCGGCTTTTTTTGCAGCTGGTTTCGGAGCAGCTTTCTTTGCAACTGGTTTTACACCCGTCTTCTTTAAAGCAGTCTCCTTTTTTACAGGTGCTTTTGAAACCGGTCCAAGCATCTTCAATATGAGATTATTGATATCCTCTTTTCTGTATCCAAGGTCCCCGCCTTGATTGAAGCCTTTTTTGATTGCTTTGTGGCCCTTTATTGGCGGGTGCAATCTGAACAATGGCTGAACATCCTTCAGGTCGGAGTATTTTTCCTTGCCAGCAATGATTGCCTCGGCATATTTGATCATGGAATTTGACTTTGTATTCTCCTTGACATATTTGTTGTCATAGGTTCGATTTCCAGTTAACCTTCCGCGTTTGATTATCATGTTTGTGAGAACTTCTGTTTTGATTTCGCCCCAGGTAACATAATCCTTCACCTTATGCAACATTCCATCATAGGTCTTTTCCTCTGGAATAAGCACACAATGATTGATTTTGTTGAGCCTTAGATGTTTCAGAGTATCCTTGACCTCTATATTGGCATTGATATCGCTTCTGAGTCTGATAACTGCTCTCATTTTTCACCGCCTCCTTCTTTCTTTGCTTCTGCTGCTGCCTTCTTTGGAGCTGGTTGCGGTTCTGAAGTTGGCTTCTGAGCCGAGTCTTCTTTTTTATCAGCTGGCTTTGAATTCCTATCTCTGGGCGGCCTGTCTCCTCGTGCTGGTCCATCGCGCCTTGGCGGTCCATCACGTCTTGGTGGTCTTCTGTCTCCACCGCGACCGCCTCTGTCACCACGACCACGGTCACTGCGCCTTCCTCTGTCGCCGCCTCTGCGTTCGTCGCCATCTTTGGATTCAGCCCTTTCCTTTGCCTCGGCATCCTTGGCCTTTTTCTTCTTTTCCTCTATCTGATGTTTTCTATCCTCAGGAGAGGTCTCCAGATAAACCACATTAACTGGTCCGCTAATTATCTTCAGGTTCTTTGATTGGGTGCTGCTGACCTTGACCTTGGAGGTGTTTCTCAGTGCCTCGAAGGCTGCAAAACTGTAATTGACTGTTGTTTTTGTATGTCCCTTGGCAAATCCCCAGGCATCCTTGATACCTGCCATTGTGACCACTTTCTTTGCAACATCGCCAATTGCCAATCCCACTCCTCGTGGTGCTGGCTTGAATGTCACATCAACAGAACCGCACTTGCCTCTCACAGCATATGGGAAGGTATGCGGCGTACCACAGCCACATTCCCAGGAACCGCAGCCCCTCTTTATCTCGATGATATTGAGTTTAGCGCGGTCTATGGCATTCCTGATGTTTGGTCCAACTTCCTTTCCCTTTGCCCGGCCCATGCCAACGAATCCATCGCCGTTTCCCACTACAGCGGTAATGGCGAATCGAACTCTTCTTCCGGAATCGGTCATTCTCTGAACCATATTAACGTCCAGTACCTCATCCTCTAATTCAGGGAGCAGAATGTCAACTATCTCTGGTTCTTTGAGTGGAAGACGGGTTTCCAGTGCTTCGCTCATGGAAGTTATCTTTCCGGCATATACCAGCTTTCCCAGCTTGGTCTTTGGAACCCAGTTAAGACTTATTCTTTCTTCATCGGATTGTTTTTCCTTGCGAAAGCCACCCTGTCTACCCTGTGGTCTGCCGCCGCCTCTTGGTCCTGGCATATTATGCATCCTCCTTGATTTTGTTAACAACTGATTCGAACATCTTTGGAATCTCATCATTGATATGACTGCCAGATATACGCTCCTCTGTTGGAAGAATATCTTCCGAATGAGGTATATCCACGCCTGCATCAACCATTCCCTTCAGAGCTGCAAAGACCTTTGAACCCTTTGTTGGGCTCCTTAGACCTATGTCAAGAACTGCCCTCTTGATTCCGCTCTCTGCTGCCCTTTTGCCGGCCAGGTATCCAACTAGATATGCTGATGGCGTGTTTCCAGTTGCCTTGTTCCATCCAAGCTTTACCAGCTCTCTGGTGGTTGCTGCCACTGCCACAGTATCGCCCTTTAGGTCAAAATTTATGAACTGGATTGTTGTGTTCTTGGATGTACAGCGTACAACTGCCCTGGGTAAATCTGATGTCACAAGCTTCTTTCTGAGCCTGAAGTCGGTCTTTCCTTGCCTTCTTCTTCTGAATTCTACATGATATCTTGGTCCTCTGGCCATCTATTCACCTCCTTTTGGTGTATCTATAAGGTAGCCGTGTATCTTCAATTGAGTATCCAGGTGAGCTTTGCTCTTGAACATATTGCCCTTTGCCTGTCTGTAGTATTTCCTATAGGTGCGTGTGTCCAGAACGCCTTCTTCACGGAGCTCTCTCAACCTGTATCTTATTGGGCGAATCTTGCGTATCCACTCTCTTTTCCTTGGGGTACGGGCATATTTGGCACCCTTTCGGCTTCCTGGCCCTCTCTGTCTTCCTTTCTTTTTCTGGGCTGCCTGATGTTTTCTCCTGCCGGAGGAAATACCCTTCTTCTGCTTGGCCTGGATAAGTCCCCAGTTGATTGCAAGTCTGATATCGCTTCTTGTGATGCAGTCAGCAACATGCTTCATATTATCCGGGTCAGGGTCAATCCAAACACGGTTCTCACCGCAATGAAGTATCTCTGCGGCCATGCGCTTCTGATTCTTCAGATCCATCAGGATTCCCCCTTGGATGGCAGCTCTGCCTTCGGTTTTTCTGCCTTCGGTTTTTCTGCCTTCGGTTTAGCGACCGTAGGCAGTTCGACCGTAGGCAGCTCAATTCCTCTTTTCTTGGCTTCCTCAACCAATTCGTCGTGAGCCTGCCTGTTGAAGTTAAGAATTCTAATGTCCATTTCATCTGCCCTCATGGCAATATGCATGCGCTTGAGATAACCAACTGAATGGCCTATTCTCACTGCCTGTCGCTTAGGGTCAACTCCCTCTAGGTCAAGAGGCCTGTAAACCATGACCTCTATGAAACCGGATGGATGTCTGCCCCTTGCTATCTTGGGACCGCCAAAGCCTGTTGAGACCACTTTTGGGCGGTTATGCATGTTTCTTCTGGCCTTAGACTGGATACCCCTTGGCCTGCGCCAGTTATCGTCCAGTCTCTTGTATCTGAACCATTCCTGCCTTCTGAAATGAGGTGTTTTGCGCTTCTTCTCACGTCTCAGGTTCATGGCTAGCTTTTCCTCTGGTGTCAGCTCTGGCTTTGCCTTTGGCTTGAATTTCTTCTCTTCTTTTTTGCTCTTCTTTTTTGAAGCTGTTTTCTTTGCTGTAGATGAAGTCTTTTTTGTTTCTTTTTTAGGAGTTTCTTCATCTGCCTTCGGTTTTTCTGCCTTCGGTTTTTCTGCCTTCGGTTTATCGACCGTAGGCAGTTCGACCGTAGGCAGTTCCTTCTTTTTCTTGTCTTCAGCCATTTATGACACCTCCTTTCTGAGTAAGGTAAATTCCATCCTGGAACACCCTTGGATCATAGCGCTTAATCTTGGTGACCTGCTCAATGTTTGCAGCTGTCTGGCCTACATGTTCCTTATTAGGTCCAGTGACTATGACCTCGTCGCCTTTCACTTTGATTTTTGTGTCTCCTAGGATATCTGCCTTTCTTGGATGCTTCTCTCCCAGGAAGTTCTCGATTACGAATTCATTGCCCTTAATAGAGGTCTTCACTGGAAAGTGGCTGTACACGATTTTCATCTTGTACTCGAAGCCATTGGTAACTCCAATAATCATATTAGTGATATGAGAGCGGAAGGTACCCAGCAATGCATTTTCTTTCTTTTTCGGGAGATCACAGGTAAGAACTACCTGATTGCCCTGAAGAGCCATGATAATTCTGGAAACTGGAAGTTCCCTTGTCAGTGTGACCTTCTGGCCTTTGACTGTGACATTCCTGTCCACAATGGTAACTGTAACTCCCTCGGGGATATCCACAATTTCTTTTCCTTGTCCTGAAACCGGCATGAAATCACCTCAATAAACGTAGGCAAGCAGCCTACCACCGATGCCAGATTTTTTGGCCTGGGTGTGGTTTATAACTCCCTCTGTGGTTGTCAGTATCAGCAATCCGAAATCCTGAGCTGGAAGATACCTGGATTCATATTTTTCCAGATCTGCCTTCTTCACTGCGAACCTTGGCTTGATAACGCCGCATCCGTTTATGCTTCCGTTCAACACTACGCGGAAGGTACCAGCCCTTCCATCTTCCACATACTCAAACTGCGAGATGTAATTTCCATCTTGCATTATCTTGAGCACTCTACCAATTAACTTGGAGGATGGCCTGATGTGGCACTCGCGCTTTCCTACTGCCTCAGCATTTTTTATCTGGGACATTGCATCATTTAATGGGTCATGTTGCATATTTTCATCCTCCTAAGAATATTTTTTGAATCCTAAATCCGGGGCCATATCTCTGAAACACTGCCTGCACAATCTGAGACCGTACCTTCGTATCATGCCTCTCTTTCGACCGCAGCGTCTGCATCCGACCTTCCTGCCAAATTGCTTTGTTGGCTTCATTCTAAGTCCTCCTTCTTCGAAGCAGGCCACTCATGAAAAACTATGCTATCATTGCAAAATATTTTCATTCGACCACCTCTATCTTAAACTTATTCTTTACAAATGTGACTCCTTCTTCCTTGCTTATTCTCTGACTCATTGGGAGTTTTCTGGGAGTGATTCTTCTAAGGGTCACCCTCTTTCCTGGTCTGGCCAGAGTAACACAGACATCAAGGCCGATGATACCAATCTTCGGGTCATATTTCATACCCTCGAAATCGGTGTAATCTGAAATCCCGAATGAGAAATTTCCCTCGGGGTCAAATGAATAATTGGCTATGCGGTTTTCTTTTACCCAGAATGCTCTTTTTATGAAGTCTTCTGCTTCTTTGTCCCTGAGTGTGACCTTTACACCAACAGGCATACCCTTTCTGACACCCCAATCCCTGTTATGCGTCTTGGAAACGGTTCTGACAGGTGTTCGGTTTGTGAGCATGCCAAGAACCTTTTCTGCTTTGATGAGCTTCTCGCCAGCTTCGCCGACACCTATGTTCACCACAGCTTTCTGGACATGAATTATCCTCATCTTTCCACTTGCGCCGGTTTTCTTCATATTATCTTCACCTCCGGCAATGCAATATCAGATGTTTTCTCACCAACAACAAAGACATAGTCCTTGATTGTTGAGAAACCCTCATCGAATTTCACGATATTATGGGCCGAGCTCTTGGTAATCTTGGTTTCATTGATTGTGCATAGCTGGCCGATATGAGAGCCGCCAATAAGGTAAACTTTGTTTCCTTTTTTGTATTCATATGCGCCAAGTACCTTCTGGTCTGGCAGAGAAATTTTGAGTGTGTTACCAGTCTTCTGTGCATCCTTTTTTAGCAAAATATTTCGACCATCATGGCAGTTTAACTGCGTTTTTCCACCCTTCACTGTTGTCTTGTTCTCTATTCTGACGAATTTCCACTTTGCCTCATCAGGTGTGATACGCATTAGTCTGAACTTGCCTAGGCGGTCTATGAGGAGCCTGTAATGGTCCTTTGTCTCAGGAACAGAAATCACATCCATGAGGCCGACTGGCATCTTGTAGTTCTTTGCTACTCTGCCGTCAACTAGAATCTTGCGAGAACCGATAATTCTACGAGCCTCTCTTGCTGTGTCACAGTAGTTAGCCAGGTCCCTGATCACCACAAGAAGCGGCATGCTTCTCCTAAGAGGATGTGGTCCAGGCGCGGGTCTTGTTACCCAAACATGGCTCTTTCTGGAAACCGGCCATGATACTGGCGCGGTGAGTCTTTTCATGTGCTGTTTACCCATTTATGCCCCTCCTTTCAACTTGTCTAGTTTCTCTTTTCTTCTGGGGTCTGATAAATTCAATTTAACAATGATAACATTGGACGGGTCAACCTTTCTGACGATCTCTGAACCATCTGCCTTGCTGACATTGATCCCTTCCAGTCCTATTCTCATATTCTTTGTGAAGATGTCTGTGACCAGTGCTTCCTTTCCAATCATATCCTTGTCTCCACGGACAACTCGCACTAAATCTCCCTTTATGACAGTAAGAGAGCGGACATTGTACTCCTTGATGAGGTCATTTCCACTGTCACCGCAAAGATGCGAAGCCATCATTTTTCTTCTGGCATGTGGTGGTGCATTGTATCTTGCCTTTCTCTGTTTTCTTGGTTGTTTAGATGATGATGTCATTATATCCCTCACACAATTGTAGATGCAGTGGCAGCGATTCTTGGCCACCTCTCGGCAGCTTCCCTGGCCACTGGCCCCTTTATGTCAGAGCCCTTTGTCTCTCCAGTCTCGGTAGTGATTACCACGGCATTGTCCTCGAATTGCACCATTGTGCCATCCGAGCGCCTGAATGGACGCCTCTGCCTTACTATTACAGCATGCAAAATCTGTCTCCTCATCTCTGGGGTTCCCTTCTTCACGGTAACTATAACCAAATCGCCTATGCCAGCGCTTGGGTACCTTCTGTGTGTTCCACCGTACTTTGGCACTGCAATTACCTCAACTATCTTTGCACCTGTATTGTCTATGCAATCGAGGCGAGCGCCTGTGGGAATTCCACGAGTCTGTTTTCCAGCCAGTCCCTTCATTTCAATCACTCCTACATCTTCTCAATTATCACGAATGAGACCAGCTTGCTCAGTGGTCTGCATTCCATTATCTTCACATTGTCCCCGGCTTTGATGCCAAGGCATGGTGGATTATGAACCACGTACTTGTTGGAGCGTTTTTCATATCTCTCGTACTTCTGGTTCTTTCTCATGTAGTTCCTCTTGACCACTGCGGTTTTCTGCATCTTATCAGAGACAACCTGGCCCTCCAGAATTTGACCTCTAACTGGCAGTGTTCCGTGGAATGGGCAGTCTTTATCAGTGCAAGTTTCTTCTGGAGATTTTACATCTATTCCGATGTTCCGGCCAGTTCCTTTCTTGCCTGTCTTCTTTGCTGTCCTTGCCTTGGAAGTGGGTGCTGCTTTCGGCTCAGAGACCGTAAGCGGTTCTGCCTTCGGTTTATCGACCTTAGGCAATTTTGCCTCTGGAACTACGTCCATTTTTTTCTCCTTCTCGGAAGGAGTCTCTTTCTTATCTACCATTATTTCACCTTCTTGGTTCTATCCTCAGGTCTGAATTTGATATTTTTCCCCTTGAGCATCACATGCTGGCCATCTTCCAGCTGGAAGTGAAATTCCCTGCCTTCTTTAGGCACCATAATACGTTTTGTACCGCTGAAGAGTCTGAAGGTGTTCATTGTCTCGTCAATGATTACTCCTTCATGTTCAGTAATTTCATTCTTCATTACTGTGACCTTGAGCCCGATTAGCTCATGATTGCCAAGGTTCTTTGCAGTCCTCATTTCAAGTCCCCTTTCTGCTCCACTTTGAAGCCCAGTTCATCTAGGACTTTCTTAACTTTCTTGATATGGTCGCCCTGAAGTTCGATATTGCTGCCCTTTATGGTTCCTCCTGCAGCGCATCTGGTCTTCAATGTTCTTGCCAGTTCGTCAATATCTATATCGGAAGAATTGATTCCTGTGACGATAGTCACTATCTTCCCGTACCGGCGTTTGTCGCTCTGCAGAGTTATTTGCTGCTGCTCCCTGGCGATTTCTTCGCACATGCAAAGTTCTTCAGGAAGTCCACAAGTGGAACATATTCCAGCCATTATAACCCACTTCCTTCGGGTTGATTACCCTCATTCAACGGGTTCGCTTCATAGCCCACTTCTTCGGGTCGATAACCCACTTCCTTCGGGCCATTGCCCTCATTCAACGGGTTCGTTTGATAACCCTCAGTCAACGGACTCGTTTCATAGCCCACTTCTTCGGGTTGATAACCCACTTCCTTCGGGCCATTGCCCTCATTCAACGGGTTCGCTTCATAGCCCATTTCCTTCGGGTCAGTGCCCTCATTCAACGGGTTCGTTTTATAGCCCACTTCCTTCGGGTCAACAGTATCAGTCATTAAGCTTCGGCCTCCTTCTTTTCGTCCTTCTGGACCTCTTTCTGAATGGTCAGGATGCGGGCAATGTTCTTTCTCAATGCCCTTATTTTACCGGGACTGGCTGGTGCACCGCCCATTGCGCCTATTCCACGTTCGTGCATGAGTTCGTCTCTGAGCTCATGGAGTCTTTTGTCCCTCATCTCAGGGGTCATTTCTCTCAGTTCATGGGTCTTAAGCAGTGCCATTTTCTGTTCCCTCCTTTACGACTGGCTCCTCGACAGGTTCCGGTGTGGGTTCGGCTGGAGCGGCTTCTTCTGTAGAAACTTCTTCTACAGTGTCCTCCACTGTAGAAACTTTCTCAGCAGGCTCTTCTTCTACAGAGTTTTTCTCTGTAGAAATTTCTTCTGCTGGTTTTGGCTCCTCAGCAGGCTTCTTATCCTTTTTTGCTCCCTTTTTCTTATCCTTTTTTGAAGCTGATTTTGGAGTTTCATCTTTTTTATCTTCAGTTTTGTCCTCAACCTTCTCCTTCTCCGGAGCTGGTTCTGGGCGGGGTTCATCCAGTATATTCACCTCATCAGGCAATCTTGCCTTGGGGTGCATGATCTGAACTTTAACGCCTATGACACCTGCCTTGAGCTTTGCCGGGGTATAACCCTCCTCCATCCACTGGAGTTTTGGCTCACCGCAGAACTTGATGTGGCCTTCCTTGAACTTCTCTGTCCTGTGCCTCTGGCCAGTTAGTTTGCCTGATATGATAACCTGGCAGCCTCTTGCACCATTGTCCATTATCCTTCTAACCGTGGAGTGGCCAGCTCTTCTGAAATGCCAGCCCCTCTCCAGTGCAGATGCAAGCTTTTCAGCCATTATCTGGGCGCTGAGATTTGCGTTCTCTACCTCAACCACCTCTACCTGGGGCTTGTCAAAACCAAAGTCAAATTCAATGGCATTTGTGATAGCTTTAATGCTGCTTCCCTTCCTGCCAATGACAAGTCCAGGTCTTTCTGTAATAAGAGTAACACGGGTTCCCATGGGTGTGCGCTGGATGTCGGCTCCGCCGTATCCTGCGCGCTTTACTTGTTCCTTGAGATATTCCCTGAGAAGTGCTCTTTTGACATTATCTTCTATGAATTTACGTTCTCCTCCCATGTTATTCCTCCGTCATCTCTAGGATAATTTCAATATTGGTTGTATCTTCATTCCAGGGGTTCCAGCGACCATGTGCCCTGGGTATCCAGCCCTTTATCACGCGGCCCCTTGAAGCTGCTGCAGTTGCAATTCTCAGATCATCAACATCTGCAAGGTCGTCTATCTGCCTCTCAGCATTGTCCTGGGCACTGAGTATGATTCTGCGGATAGCCTTTGATGCCTTTACTGGGAACCTGCCAGGACCTGTTTTCTTCTTGTATGGTCCCCTAGTCCTCTGATGTGGTACGCATTTATTGTATCTTCTGAATGGTATAGCTTCCTCTTTCCTCTCAACAGCCTCGAGCATGTCGATGGCAGAGGTAACTGGTAGTCCGCGAATTGCCCTGCATATTTCAACCGAGTGTTTTGGAGAAATGTGAAGTTCTTTGCCGGTAGCCCTTGCCATTCTTTCCGGGTCATAATTTCCTGTGTATCCCATATCATCACATCCTACTTCAGTGGCATGAACTTGGAACTTCTGGTAGCTCCAACACCTGGTCCAGAGTGCTTGACAGTGACTCTTGTTGGGGCGAATTCCCCAAGATAGTGCCCGATCATCTCCGGTTTGATCTCAAATTCATTGAATGCCTTTCCATTATACACGCCCACCTTCTTTCCCACGAATGTTGGGAGAATGATAATTTCTCTCCGATGGGTTCTGAGTGTAGGTTTATCGCCCTTGAGCAGGCGGTCAACAAAGACCTGTTCTTCTTCATTTAAACCGCGGTTATATGAACGTCTGGCCCTTGAAGGTAGAAGTTCTAAAACTTCTTCCATGGGCATTTCCTGGAGTTCCTCCACGCTGAATCCACGATATGTGAACTCTTTCTTTCTGCGTGCGGTGATTGCACCTTTACGTTTCCTTGCCTTTCTTCTGATTGCCTTTGGTGATGATACACCTTTGGTTTGTTTCCTGGCCATTCTCACTTCCTCCTGTTCTTCTTGCTCTTGGGTACTGGAGCGATATTACCCACCTTTCTTCCAGGTGGTGCATTGTAAGATGGTGAACTCTGGGTACCAACATGAGGGTGACCTCCTCCTCCGTGGGGGTGGTTCACCGAGTTCATGGCAATTCCCTTGACCTTCTTGTTCCTCTTTGCCTTGCTCCGGTAAGCATGATGCTTGTTTCCGGCCTTGGCGAAAGGTTTGTCTGTCCTTCCTGAATTGGATAGGATACCGATGGTAGCCATGCATTTGCTGTCAAAGTTCTTGAAAGCTCCCGATGGCATCTGGATGATTACCTTTTTACCTCTGGTGATAACAATGGCTGAAGTGCCAGCTGCTTTGATGAATTTACCACCATCGCCTGGCCTGGATTCTATATTGTGAACCAGCGTACCTTCTGGAATCTCCTCGAGCGGCAAAGCATTGCCCAGTTCTATTGGACTTCCAGAGCCAATGGATATCTTCTGATTTACTCTGAGCCCCTCTGGAGCCAGTATCAAGCCCTTTCTTCCATCGAACTTGACCTCTGCCATTGGTGTGCTTCTTCCTGGTGCATGAATTATGTCCTCTATGACACCTTCTCCACTGAAACCTCTTGGATAGCCTGGCACTCCCTTGTGCCTGTGACTAGGTGACCGGTAGGTGCTTCCGCCTTTGCCTCTTCTCTGTGGAATGATTGGTTTACCCATCTCAGTTCCCTCCTGTTAATAGTATATATATTATCATCATGTTAATCACCTAGAATATTCCCAGCCTCATGCCAACTTCCTCTGCCGAGAATTCTTTTGTCAGCTTTATTATGGCATGTTTGCCGTCTTTCTCTATCCTGGTGTTCACCTTTTCCACATTCACTTCATAGCGCCTTTCGAATGCTGCCTTTATCTCGGGCTTGGTGGAATCTCTGCGCACAATGAACTCCAACCTGTTTCCATCTCTATTGGACTGAATTGGTGTTCCGCTGATATGGTTCATTGATTTTTCTGTAATATAAGGTGTCAAAAGTATTGGTCTGGGCATATTATTTTCCTCCTAATGAGGCCAAAGCCTTCTCTGTATAAACTGTCAGTCTGCCAGGGTCTCCACCGGGTGCCAGCAGTTCAACATTCAGCTTTGCCGGTGTAATAACATCAATGCCTGGGATGTTTCCTACACATTTTCTGGCCTTGTCCATGTCATCTACAACAAACAGAACGCTCTTTGGCTTCTTGAGCCTGCGACCGCGCATCTTTCCGCGGCCTGCCCTCTGATGAACTCCGTCCTTTGCCCTGGTCATTTCATTCTCCAGGCCAATGGCCAAAAGAACCTTGATTGTCTCTTTTGTGTATGCTGGTCTCTTGTTCTGCTTATCATAATCCTTGGTAATCTTGTCAAATAGACCTTCAAAATCATCACTGATAACCAATGGTATGGTCATATCCTCGGTTACCTTGTGGCCCCTTGCCTTTACCATGTCATATTTACCTGTTGCAGCAATTGCTGAGTTAAGTGCCAGCATTCTTTCTTTCTTATTTATCTTCTCGGTCCAGTCCTTCTCAGGTTTTGGGGGGTGAGCGCGCCTTCCACCTACATTTGGTGGTGACTCTGCTGCAGCGCCGCCAGATGTCAATCTCTGGACACGGGCTGCCCCTCTACCTTTCCCTAATTGGGCTACCGCATGCCTCATTCCAGCCATCTTTCCGGGGCCGTAGGCCTGCCTTCTATTGGCTCTTGAGGCCTTCACTGCCCTTCTGATTATGTCTGGTCTGAACTGGGTATCGAAAACTTCTGGGAGGTCTATTTTTCCCTTCACTTTTCCATCCAGGCCATAAACCTTGACCTGACCTGCTGTTGGTTTTGCCTTTTTTGGTTCGCCCTTCTTCTTGGCTGGAGCTGTCTCTTTCTTTGAAAGAGCGGCCTTCTTTGCAGGCGATTTCTTTGGGGTTGTAGTAGTCTTCTTTGCAGGTTCTTTTGTTGCCGCCTTCTTTGGCGCTGTTTTCTTCTCTTCTGCCATATAAATCAAGTCCCCTGCTTTGATTCTCTTGAAATGTATGTTAATTCTGGCTCCTCTATTTTCACGCCAGTGGTGTATCTTGTGGCGTCCCTGAACCTAATAAGTCTCTTGTTTGGACCTGGCACAGAACCATGAACTATAACGTATTGGTTTCTTACCTTTCCATAATGCAGGAATCCACCATTTGGTGTTATCTCGTCCTCTGCCTCGCCAATCTTCAGGATACGCTTATTGTACTCGGTTCTCTGATGATATCCCATCTGACCTGCCTGTGGAACAGTAGGCCGAACATAGCCAGGTGATTTTGGACCAAGTGTTCCAATCATCCTTCTGTGCTTGCTGTTCTTGTGACTGAGAAGCTTCACACCCCATCTCTTTGTGTGACCCTGGAATCCCTTGCCAGTGGTTATGGCTGCTACATCAATCATCTGACCGGTGCTTGTGAAATCATTCATGGTGATCTCTTTGCCAAGCAGATTCTTTGCAAAAGCAGCCCTCTCTTCTATTGAGCCGCCACCGATGCGAACCTCCATTAGCTCTGGAACCTTCTTTGGTATGCCAGTAACCAATTTTGGCTGGGTGTAGACAATAATTCTGATTTCCTCAACATCTTCCTGGACTTCTTTTCCCCTATTGGTCTTGGGTAATGGTTTTCTTCGAGCTAGTTCTTTATCGAACTTCTTGGCCCAAACCTCTCCCAATGCCTTCATGCCATATGCGTCGCGCCCATAGTACCGAACTGCAGCCACCTTCATTGGCGGCGTCTCCAGAACTGTAACTGGAACTTGAACCTCTTGGCCAGATGTCGTACTTTCCGGTCGGTAATCCACCATAAAAGCGTGTGTCATTCCTGCCTTGTACCCTGCAAAGCCCTGTATCCTTGGTCCTTCGCTGGACTCAGGCCATGAGCTAAATCTAGGCACCTGACTGGGTGCTCGTACGCGTGGGGAATACCCTCGTGAACCTTTTTTTGGTCTTCTTCTCTCTTTTGCCATTTTCATCCCCCCAGGGAATGTGCCACTGTCCAGTCAGCTTAGCTTCTCACTGCCTACAGTGACCTAGCACTTGCCAGACCAATATCGTTGGTCAACCGTGACGGATACCGTCCCGAAAAAATATCTCCGAGACAGCGCTGGGCAAGTATATCCCATGCCGTTTGGTTCACATATTAACCTGGCGGTTTTGATGGCAAAAGGCTGGATGTATATAAAGATAACCCACCTGGCGAGGGTTATCGCACATGCCCCATCTGTGTGAGCATTGCCTGCAATGCGAGCGAGACTGAGAACCAAAGGTTCAGTCGAAGAGGGCGGGGTGTACGGGCCAGATTTCGGAATCTGGCCGTGACAGATTAAGCTCATTCTTATAAAACCCTGTCTGGAGCGAAGCGGAGGGCGGGGATAGTTCGCCACCAACGGCCAACTCGTCCAGAATGTGATATGATAGTGTCTGGCAGAGGGAAACGATATTAGATTTTGATATGGCTACGAAGCGTTTTATAACTATGATTGCCATTCAGGGAACGGTAGACATGTCGAGTGAAATAATCAAGCAATGGAACGCCCAGTTACATAGGGAAAGAATGGAATTATTCATAAAATCTGACGTATTATTGTATTCTACAAGAAATTATAGTTCATCAAGGCCAAGTGAAGAGTTAGAGGAAGATAGGGAGAAATGGCGTATTTCAATATTAGAATTGATAGAAGAAACCAAAGAGTCATTCACGGATTTTGATTTCAAAAAAGTATATGGTAAAAATATTGATGATGTTGGATGGTCTATCATAAACATTAGCGGCTGTGCTGGCCTTATTCGAGATTATGTATCCGAAAGGATGGAATTAGACACTGATTTATTAAAATTAAGTGAAATGCGAGAAGAAATATTATCCAATAAATATGAGGCAGATATTACAGACATAAAAGATACTTTAAATGGGCAAAGGGAAAAAGGAATAAGACTTTCTAATAGAATAACTGAACTAAATAAAGTGGTTGATGAATATATGCAACACATATCAAATTTAGAGAAAGATAATATAAGATTAACAAAATAAGTGGGTATACATAATGGAAAGTATAGTAAAATCGGACATTATTTTACTTGGAAAACAAAAGATGGTAAAAATTGTAAAAATAAATATTCAGATGAGTTTTTAAAATACTGCGAAAATATCAACGACTATTTTACCGGATGGGAAGATGACAAAATAAAACTTACTTTCCCTGAGGAAAACAAAGAAGAAATTATGTTAGAAACTTTATTCAATTTAATGAAACAAGAACTTGAACCAGACGAAGCGAAAAGACTAATAAAGCAAAGAGAATATGAACAAACATACCACACAAAATCAATAAAAAAAGCAATGGAAAAGAAATTTATGGACTTATTTACGAATAAAAAACCATTCACAAAAGATATTTTTAATTTACAGCAAATAATCGAAGTTCTCATAGAAAATGATGGGAACTGGACACCCATATCTGACGAATTAGCAAAATGCAAATTTGATTTATCAGAAAAGCAAACTCCAAACAAGATGGCACACAATAAAATAACCGCATTAGAAAAAGCAGAGTTTGTTGAAAAATCAGAAAATGGGAAAGAAGCTAGAATTATGCCCAGTGTAATGAAAGAACTGCGTAAATAGAGCGATTTAGACAATTTTAGACAAAACCTGCCTATGTTTAGACTTTGCAAAAATCAAAACATATATTAGTTTTAGACATCCATTAAGAACTTAGAGTTTGGGCAACAGGCCGAAAAACCAATCGGAGTGTGCCGCCTTTTCGCCCAAATGCCCCCGTGAGCTAACTCGGATAGGCGTTTCCTCTTGGTGTCGGAGCCGTATTATCTTAGGGAAATATCCAGGTTCGAATCCTGGCGGGGGCTTTTTTCACCTAATAGGAATGATTGATATTCAAACTTTGCGCCCACCAATGGCTTCTAACATTGATTTGAATATTGAGAATAACAGACTGGTTGGGATGGTTGAGCTCGTGGCTAATCAGAAACAGTTCGGGAGCAACTAATCATCTAAATTTAAAATATTATCATAAATTTCATCATATTGCTTAATTTCTTCACAACGTTCCGGAAATTCGGTATTGTCCTAATACAGGATAGTTTATATGCTCGGTAGTACATATCCTTGCTGGGATGTGCTATGGTTAGACCACGAGGAAAAATAGATTCAGTATGCCAGAATATAAAATGCAAGTATTACCAGAAGGAGATTGGA
>JAUWNU010000031.1 GCA_030612505.1 Methanomassiliicoccales archaeon | reverse complement strand
AATAAGCACGTCAAGGGATTCACGCTCATCTTTGGTAAGTGTCACTATATATTTTTTCATATTCAATCCACCACGGTAGGGTATGGTGGACATCCTTTATATATTTTACGACATTACATGGTTGACATGACACTAGCCCCTATCTCTTCTGTATACAAACTCAGACCCTAGACCCTTCTGCTATCAGATTGAATCTGATAGCGGTGGATCCTAAACCCTAGACAGAAAGCATTAATATAAGTCATATATTGCCACTGAAATACCCAGGTGATTTCAAATGCCTCCTAAGAATGAAAAGAAAGATGACAATAGCAAGAAAGATGAACTGCTTACGTCCAAGGAGACGAAAGCAGACAAGCCAGCAGCCAAAAAGAGCGCAGCAAAGGGCGGGGTTTCAGATGGTGATATCATAACCATGGATTTTGATGCATGGGTGATTGAGACTGATGGAACCGAAGAACTCTTTGATACAACAAATGAAGAGCATGCCAAGGCTGGCGATATATTCAATGAGAAGGCCACTTATACTCCAATCATCACAATTGTTGGAGATGGTCGTGTTCTCCCAGGTCTGGACAAGTCACTTCTGAAAGCAGAGATCGGCAAGAAATCCACTGTGGAAATACCACCAGAAGAGGGTGCCGGCGAGCGGCTTCCCAATATGGTGGAGATTTTTTCTGTAAGAGAATTGCAGAAGCAGGACATTAACCCGGAACCTGGTATGCGCGTACAGATAAAAAACAAGATGGGAACTATCACAAACATGACATCTGGCCGTGTCCGCGTGGACTTCAATGACCCACTGGCAGGCAAGACCCTGAAATACGTGTACACCATAATCAAGAAGGCTGAAACACCGGAAGAAAAAGTTCTGGGAATTGTTGAGGCTGATTATGGAAAGTCCGAAGAATTCAAGGCAACAATGAAGGGGGATGAACTGACACTGGTTCTTGCAGATATGTGCAAGTATGATCAAGCATGGTTCACCTTGAAATATAAGGTTGTCAGCGACCTCAGGCAATATCTGGACATCAAGACAATAAACTTTGTTGAGGAATATGTCAAGAAAGAAGAACTTCCTCCGGTCGATAAACCGAAGGAAGAACTTTCTCCGGTCGATAAACCGAAGAAAGATGTTGCCGAGGACAAGGAAGCCGAAGAAGCACCCAAAGAAGAAAAGGTAGAAGAGCCAGCACCAAAGGAAGAAACAGAAGAGCTTGCTCCAGAAGAACTTGGTTCTGAAGAAGATTCCTAATTATTAAACAAAGAACAAGGCAGGAAAATTAAAGAACTTTCCCTACCTTGGATTTCTTGTGCACTTCCAGCGATTTAGCCTTGACTTCTCCAATCAGGCAGCCAGGTCCTAGCTCTACTTTATCGCCTTCAATATATTCTGCTGTAGTTGCCTCAAGATAAATATCCTGGCCAATTATTTTCTTGGATATTAATTCGGTCTTGTTGGTCTTTTTCTTCACCCTGACATCTATCTTGTCAGCATTCAGATTTCGGATTGTGCTGCGGCCGCTTAGTTCCGCATTGAACTCGCTGGCCTTCAGGGTTCCGTCGATATCTGCAACACCATGAAGTGTGAATCTTCCTGCAGTCACATCTGACCCGCATTTCAGAACTCCCATGACGGATATTTCATCACTGGAAGTTATTGCCTTCATCACCTTTGTGGCTCCAGTTATTCTGAAATGGTCTGCATTGACACTTCCCAGTACCTTGAAGGCACCCTTGGCACGTATTAATTCAGCGTTAATATCTCCATTGACCTTCATTGCGCCGCCAATCTTTAGTAATGAAACTATAACATTACCCTCTATCTTGCATGAACCTCTTATCTCGGCCAGTTCAGCGTCCAGATTGCCAGTTATCTTTCCTGCGGCAGTGCAGGTGAATTCCCTGGCATAGACATCAATCACCTTCTGGGAGCCGAATACGCCCAGGTCAACCCTGTCAACTCTTGTTCTTTCAGTCATGTAACCTACCTCACATTGTTGCCGCATGGACCCGCATTGAATGGGCCAGTGTCTCCGTGGAGACGCTTCCTGGATTCCTAGGTCCGTGGATTATGTTTCTTACCATGTTTTCGATTTTCTCGAACATTTTTTATCACCACTTCCTAATAAAGTGGTCAGAGAGTATAACCCCAGCGAGCAATTGTGACCATTAAGTGGACACCTATATGCCACATAGGACTAATAAAAACTTGCAATAATTCTGGAAATGAACAAAGCACAAAGAAGATTATTCATACTTACCATTCAATAAGAAACTCACAGTGACTGGCCCCTTCCCTGAACTGGCATTGGGTCTCCTTTACAGTGCCCTTTGTTTTTGTGAGCTCCAGTACGCCAATCAATGCACCTTTCCAGGCAATGCAGGAATATTCATTCACAGCTACATCCCTCATGGTCACTATGGCGTGATTCTCCTGAATATCAACTTCCATAATGCCGCACTTGAACACTTCCATATAATTCTCTGGAGCCCTTTTCAGGATGCTTTTGACATTGGCAAACCTGATAACATACGAGAAAAGACCCTGGTTTTTAATTGTATAGGTGCCAGCTTTTATGACTTGCTCCTCCCCTTTGTTATTACATATCCATTCCTGGACTCTGCCACTGGATGATATGTCATACCACTGGCCTTCCTTGATATCCTTTGGGTCCATGCCAGTATCCTTGATAAATTGGTCAAGACCTTCCTGGCCCCAGGTCTTTGATATGTAATTAATAAAACCTAGTGGCACTGAGCCCCTACATAATTGCTCTTTTTCTGCCATAAATATCAATACAATAATTGTTTTTAATACAATATTATAGTTTCGCTAAAACTATCTTAACATTTTTGATAATGAATATAAAATTTGAATAGTAATATAGAAAGATATATATTCTTAGAAACATATATACCCTTGGGATGCACAATGGACGATTTAACAAAAGGCGACACAGTATTACTTTTTCCACCTCTTAGCAGGAACCCTAGCCTGGCTCTTTACAGCGGGCAGGAAGCGATTATTGCCGAAGAGCCGGTCATAGAATCAAAATGGTGTATGGTACAAGTAAGTGGCATGGAGATGAAGATGCCAAAGCATTGGTTTCGTAAACGACCAGACCAAAAATAATAACATTTTTGGCTATATGTTTACGCAAGGGCAGCTCTGCTTACGGGTCAATAACCGGAAGCAGCCGTACACTTGAACCATCTAGCCCAGTGGCCAGATTATCTTATACAATTGGTGCGTGCACGGCAATCACTCGCCTAGTCGTTTGCAAACACAATATCTGCATCAAAGGTCTTTTCAGCCCAGGCAATCAACTGTTTGGCATAGCCTAGTTTTTTCAGTTTTAGTTTCATATCAAGTATTGGCTTGCCCATTGGATTGTCAAAGTCGAAACCTTTGAGAATTATTCGCCTGGCTCCAAAATGAATTGCCAGAAAAACCGCTCTATCCCCATCAGTAAAACCGCCATAATTGTAGATTCCTGGAAAGGGTTCAGCCTGTGTGGTCCCTATGACTGGGGGACTGAAACCAGGTACCCAATCTGTTATTGCCTTGATATTGTCCCCATGGGCATGTAGAACTGCAATTGCGCCTTTCTTGTTTGCCTCTATTTGTGCAGGAACATCACCATCTAGGTCAGTGACGATAATATCTGGCCAGATATTCATATCAACAAGTTGGTCGGTGGTTGAACCTGCGGAAATCTTCACCACATCTCCAAAGTCCAGAATTGAAAATGGCGCAGGACCAAAGACCATAACATCCTTGCCCCGAATAAGATTGTCCAGAAGCTCTGGCTCACCTCCTCGATGGCCCTCAAGCTCAAGAAGAAGTTTGGCAGCCCGGGTATCCTCTTCCGGGTCGAGGCCTAAATTTTCAACAATTTGGTCATACCAATATTTCCAGTCTTCCCATTCCATGTTATCAGTATGGAGATAGAATACATGGTTATCAAACTTATTGTTTTATTCTTTAAACACGTCGTACGACCATGATATTGCTTTATCGTTAGAATTTGTTTCTGTAAACACATCGTACGACCTAAGGTGCTAATTACTTTTATTCGGTGCACGACAGCAGCGGCTATGCTAGAGCTTGAATTTGGTGCACGACAATCTAGGCTATGCAAGAGCTTGAAATGCTTGCAACAATGTAAGAGTTTGTAGGTAAAGTAATAAACCTACTGGCCATTAAGGGTTCGTGGAGAAGGATATTTCATTATCAGAGGGAATAAAGCTCTGCGCCGAGCAGGCAATCTACATAAGGGCAGACGATACCCTGGCCATTTGCGATTTACATCTGGGCTATGAGGCTGCGCTTCAGGCAGAGCATGTGGCCATCCCAAGGTTTCAGCTGGAACCAATGCTGGAGAATCTAGAAAAACTTCTTGCCAGATATAATCCTGAACGAGTTATTATAAATGGGGACATGAAGCATGAATTTTCCAAAAATAAATCGCAAGAATGGGATGAAGTTGAAACCATACTGGATATGCTGGCCTACAGAGAAGTAATTATTGTTCGGGGCAATCATGACAATTTTCTTCAGACAATAATTGCTAGACAAAATATTCGCATGATGGATTCAATTACCCTGCCAGCAAGCCAGATAACTTTTTTACATGGACATAAAAAGATTGATTCAAGTGGCATGAGAATATTTGCTCATGAACATCCTGTGCTTCGATTCAGGGATGAGGTGGGGGCCCAGATTACGCTTCCGTGTTTTCTCTATGATGAGGCAAATCAGATACTTATTATGCCTGCTTTCAGTCCGCTGGCTTCCGGCACTAATATTATCTCGCCAGAGAAGAGTTTCATGTGCCCTGATTTGAGAAATGTCAACTTGGCCAGTGCCAGAGTTTTTGTGATTCAGGACGGTGTAATGGAATTGGGTAGGGTCTCGAACCTAAGGGAAATGCATGATGACGCTAGCTCTGAAATTGAAACCATGATCAGGAATAGGCGGAGATTTGACCCAGAGAAGCCCTATACTGAATAATTCATCGCCTTTCAGACGAGATATATTCAGTGCATCAAAAAGCCCAAAGATTAAGTATTCGTGAGTAATCTCAACAGCATGACCCCTGATTATGATGTTGTTGTAGTGGGAGGCGGACCTGTAGGTGGCTGGACAGCCAGCAATATCGCCAAGGCAGGATTCAGAGTTGCAGTTATCGAGGAGCATCAGCAGATTGGTGAGCCAGTTCAATGTGCCGGTATTATTACCCCCCGGGTTTTTGATATGGTAGATTTTGCCAGACCCTCGATACTCAATGAGGTCAAGGGAGCAAATATCTTCTCACCATCTGGGAATAAGCTGGCCATAGGAACCGATAGGGTTCAGGCAAAGATAATCGACCGCAGTAAATTTGACTGCATGATAATGGACCAGGCAATGAATAATGGAGCTGAACTCATATCTGGCCATCGGGTATCTGGCCTTGTCATGGGTGAGGCCTGTGAGATTACAGTTGGGGATAAAACCCTGAAATCAAAACTTATTATAGGTGCAGACGGTGCTAAATCCAATATAAGAAGCTGGTTAGGCCTTGAAGAGCCAGCCTATTATCTTAACGGATTCGGGGCAGATATTGAAAATGTTCAGATGGAGCAAGATAAGGTAAATATTTTCTTCGGAAGCCAGCTTGCCCCGAACTTCTTTGCATGGATGATTCCCACAGGCGATGTTATTCGAGTCGGGCTGTGCATGCGTGAAGGCCAGGATACTGTTTATCGGTACTTCAAGAAACTCTTTGAGAGCGGCAGCCCTGCGGCCACCATGCTCAAGGACGGCCAGGTAAAAAAGACCTATGCGGGAATTATTCCTCTGGGGCTGCCATCAAAGACCTATGCTGACCGGGGAATGATCGTTGGAGATGCAGCCAGTCATGTGAAGGCAACCAGCGGCGGCGGCATATATCCAGGGTTAGTCTGCGCCCAATTTTGTGCCCAGACGGCCATTGAGGCCCTGGAGGCAGGTGACACTTCTGAAAAGATGCTGGCCAATTATCAAAAAACCTGGATGAAGGATATTGGAGACGAGCTGAAAAAGGATATTATGATCCACAAGGTCTTTGCCAGCCTGACCGATGAACAGGTTGAAGATGTGTTCAATATGGTATCCGACGAAGAGACACTGGCCATCATAAACAAGGTAGGCGACATCGATTATCCTTCGAGACTGGGATGGATGCTGCTGAAAAGGGAGCCGAAACTACTCAAATATGCAGGAAAGTTTTTGCGGTATGGCTTGAGAGGCAGGTGAGTTCCAAACAATCAACTCGTTGGATACAAATTTAGCAAATATATGATAAGTATTCGACAATGGCATGATAATATTTTCAAGCTAAATCGAATGCCATACTGCTCGAAGTATTTTGATAACAATCGGTGAATGCGATAACAGAAAGTTATCTCAAACCTTCTGGAGTTTCTGTAAGCTTATGTAATTAAACTCCATCGAACTGGATACTAAACATATATCTGCACAGTTCGCGCATTCGCCATGATTGAACAATCACCCAGCAAATACAATCAAAGATTCCGTAATCTCGTAGCCAGCAATTTCACAGAAAAGAGATTATGGGGAGACATCGATTATCCCTCGAGATTGGGCTGGATGCTGCTGAAACGGGAACCTAAACTACTCAAATACGCAGGAAAGTTTTTGCGGTATGGGCTGAGAGGTAGATGAGTTCCAATTTCGCCATATAGAACACATTACGTTAGGTATAAATAATATATACTTCTCAGGATATTTTGATATTAATGAGCATCGAGCGCAATGTTAAGCGATTAATAGAGCTGGGAATCGACCTGGGAACCAAGGACGCAGTAAAGTCCACCCTTGAAGCCCTGGGTTATGATACCAGTTACCTTGACGAGGTTTATATTACTCTGAAAAATCATCTCAATGCCAAGGCATTTTTTGCAGTACCAGTGTCTGAACGTATTTTATTCATATCACACTGCATGCGCAAGACCCCGGAATGTCCGGCCGAGATAACAGAGGAAGGTTATGTGTGCAAGAGATGCGGCCTCTGCGATATTGATAAAATAATGGAAGAAGCAAACAAGCTGGGATACAAGACATTCATTGTTCCAGGAGGAAGCATGGTATTCAAGATTGTTAAAAAATATCGCCCAAAGGCTGCTTTTGGTATTGCCTGTTATTATGAGTTGGAAGAGGCAATTTCCAAATTATCAAGGGTGGGCATCCCCACAAGATCAGTGCCACTGAGCAAGACTGGCTGCGTTAATACTAAGGTAGATATAGAGAGAGTTATAATAACTTTAAAAGAGTAAACTACCAGCCCCTAAAGGAGCTGGCGTTTCTGGTTGATGATATAGATGCCAGTTCCTTTGTGACTGTATGTTTACCTACGTTAGTCGCACACCTAATTATCAAAGCCAAACGGCTTTGATTTGATATGTTAGAAAATGTACGGTATGCGGCGGAGTTTCCTTGTTATATTCGTGTAAATGGCCGATTCATCCACAGCCTAAAGACTGTGGGGTTCTCGACCTATTTCCACTAAAGACCAGAGTGTTCTTGACCCGCTACAATAATTATATATATTTAAACTGATTTTAAAATAACAATTAAAAGTTGGCTGACTTTTCATCCATTATCTTAATCAATCTCTGCGTGAATTCCTTTGTGCCGCAGGGACCTTCAATATCCTTGGTCCAGTTGTTTTTATCCTGGAACATATGCTTCAAACTTTCTCGAATAATATGTGCCGAGTGAGGTTTATCCAGATGGTCCAGCATCATTGCTGCTGAAAGTATCATGCCAGTAGGATTTGCAGCATCCTTTCCTGCAATGTCCGGGGCTGAACCATGAACTGGCTCGAATAATGCATGGTCTTTGCCAATATTTGCTGATGGTGCGAACCCTAGCCCACCAATTAATCCGGCAGCTTCATCGGATAATATGTCGCCATAAAGGTTCAGGGTTACTATGACATCAAAGTACTCTGGTTCTTTGGCCAGGTACATTGCTGCGGTATCCACAAGCACATCATCGCTTCGTATCTTATTATAGAATGCAAAATTTACAGCTGTGCCATAAAATAATTTCTTAAACATTTCATCTGATGTGCGCAGAACATTGGCCTTGTGAACGCAGGATACCTTTTTCCGATTATGGTCATTGGCATACTTGAAAGCAAAATCAATTATGCGCTGGCATGCATATTCCGAGATTGTACGCTTGGTGACCACCACATTATTTTCAAGCTCTTCTTCTTCTGCGCCATACATGCCCTCAGTATTCTCCCGAACAATCACAATATCCAATGGAGCAAGGCAAAATTCCTTGTTAAGGCAATATGCTGGCCGGACATTTGCATATAGATCAAGATTCCAGCGCATGAGTAGAAGCGGAGAAACATAATCCCGGCGGCGGGGCGTGGTCAGAGCTCCGAAAAGTATAGCGTCAGACTCGGTGGCCAGCGTCAGCGCCTCCTTGGTGATATAAACCCCGTATTTCTCAAAGGATTGTGTGCCTACGATTGCAGATTCAAAATCAAACTGGACATCAAGGTTATGAAGAACTTCCAAAGCAGAGCCTACAACCTCAGGGCCCACTCCGTCTCCCGGAATAACACATACCTTTGGCATAGACACCTACTTTTTCCTGGTAGTGGTCTTTTTGGTGGTTTTCTTTGTAGTTCTCTTCACAGTGCCGCCACTCATGGGAATTGTTTCAGTTACAGTTGTGACCTCAGGCGCCGGGTCTGGAATAGGGATCTTGGCAATCTCCCTTTTCACAGTCTTATTGGTATAATCCTTGGCATAGTCCTTGAGCTTCTTTTCCATGACATTCATCTTGCCTTCGAGTGCCTTGATTTCAGTTGCTGAACTACCCTTCTTGGCTAATTTCTTTAATATCTGGATTTCTCTCTCCAAATCAGTAGCCCGCTCATTGAGATTATGCGCCCGCTTGCTGTCCCTGAACACGGTTTCTTTAATCTCCTTGGAAATGGCTATATCATTTTTCATACCCTTGATGTCTTTTTTAATATCAGATATACCTTTTGTAGCGTCCTTGACCTGTCGCTGGACCTTGGAAATCTCCATGTCAATATCTTCATTTACGCCACCATCAATATCTTTTATTTTCAGATTCATTTCCCGGACTGTCTTGGTCAGAGCAGCCAGTTCATCTTCCAGCTTGCCCACTGATTTAACATCATCATGTTCGTGGCTGTCCATGGAGTCCTCCACTGCAAATATGCGGTCATTCATTTCTTCCAGGGCCTCTTCCAGTTGTATTCCCAGTTCACCGGCAACTTCTTCAATGTCACCCTTTTCGAAGGCCATCAATTCCATTACCTGGCGGGAATAATCGGCAAATCTTTCATCCTTGTCAATATCAATTTCAGTATAAAGTTCGTTTATGAGTTCCTTGGCCTTGTCCAGCTTTTCTTTCTGGGACTCAGATTGCTGATCCAACCAGGGGTTCAACTCCACCATGGATTTTACATCATCATGGATATCATCAATATGTGCCTCTGCAGCGCCCAGTAATTCCAGTCGCCTGGATGCTTTGAGGTCCCGGTCTGCATCAACCTGTGCAAGGCGTTCTGCCTCATCAGCATCGAAATTGGTGAATGGCGGAAATGTCTGGAGAAAGTCATATCCTTGGCTTTTAGTTTTTGACATTACTTCCTCAAAATCGCCGTCCTGAACTGCAAATTTGGAGCGATTGCTCTTTTTGAAAAGCGCGCATACGGCTCGATTGGGAAGTGCATATATCTCCACAGTGAATGGAAAACCCTTGTAAAATTGAGGTAAATGACGCTCGTCCATGTCCTTATTGGACAGATAATCACGGTAGGCAGTAAGATACTCATTGACAAATACCTCAATGGACTTGGTATCAACACTAATATCTTCGAAATCGTCCGGCTCTGGCTCACTTGAGTCTGTTTTCTTGGCACTCATTGTACTACCACTACTAGATGGTGTCCAGATAGTATAAGTTTTTGGGAAATAGAAAAGTGAAAATCAAGGGGTGTTTTACGCCCCTTTATTATCTAGTAATCCACAGACCACAAACAATCAGCAGTTACATGCACCCAGTATGCATTGGATTCAGTCATTGTTACAAGGCTCAGGTCAGTCTCATCGGTTATGAGATATGGGGCACCGCCATCATAGACTGCCACAATATCTGCCTGTGCTGGCAAGGTCAAGTCTGCCTGGGATGGTGTTGCTGAGGGATAGCTTACCATATTCCAGCCAGTATAAAGCTGTATATTTGTTGTAACTGGTGTTGCTCCCTGAACAGTTAGCAAATTGTCGCCAGGTATGGTAATGTGTACCCATAATCCTACACAATTATCTATTGTCAGCAAATCATTATTGCTTGCTCCATTTCGATAGGTCTTCCATGGGCCTGCTGCGTCCTGGGCATCATACCATTTTATGACGTCCCATTGTGTGGTTCCATCACCTGCTAGGTCGCTGAGAACCACATCCGGAGAACCGCTGATTACCAGTGGGAAGGATATGAAGTTCCATCCTGGTGCCGACAGGATAGGTATGTCGAAGGTCATGAGGGAGGCAGGAGTCAGCATGGGTTCCACATAGCTTTGGGTACTACCATAATCATAACTCAAATAGAGCCGCGGTGACGGTATGATAAATTCTACATACATGTGATCAACATATATCACATCAACATTGGTATTGCCAGCACTTCGGTCAGTGTCCCGCACCCGAATATATATCGTACCGTTGAGAGTGTTAGGCATCAACGAACTCAGATAGGTGTCTGTGTCGGAAGTGGCTGTAACTGTTACCATATCTATGTATGTGATATTATCAGTTGAATAAGCGAATACGAAATCATCTCCCTCTGCATTATTGGTTTTGTAGGCATCAAGGTAGAAGATGTATGGATTGCAATTAGCAGGTACGTCTATGGTCCACTTGTGCTCCAATTTCGATGTGGTTCGGTTGCCCTGGAGAATTAAATCATCTATGTTCCAGCCACAATATGGCACACTGCTGTCTGTCGATCCAATTTCAAATCGAACATAGACCGTTGACTGACCATCTGCCACAGCAGATATGTCATATGATACAGGAATCCAATCTGAATCCGTGAAACTGGCAATTGAATTGTTCCAGACAGTGGTCCATGCCGCTTCATCATCACTCACTTCTATGAATGCATGATCAAAGTTATTCGATTCCACACCCAGCCATCTCTGGAATTTAAGGGTCACATCAGTGTAACCAGTACAGTCAATGACCGGTGTATATATATAATTGCCATCTTCTGGTATGGAGTTGCCATATTTGCCGTCAACAGTGAGGTCGTTGCCAATGCAGAACGTACCGCCAAAGGCATCAACAGGATCTCCACCCAGGCCGGTGGGTGTACCTATTTCCCAGTCATTGCTACTACCTCCAAGGGTCCAATCAGTTAGAGTACCACTCTCGAAGTCCTCTGAATATATTATGAAATTCATCAGACCGCTGGCTTCTGTGATGCTCTCATATACATTGTTCTGATCCATTGTGTCCTGGTAGCTGTTCCCCACGGTTCCCGAGACAGGTATATCTGCCGTGGCGTAGTTTGGACATGGGGTATGTCCACTGCCCGCAGTGGCATCCAGCCAGATCTCGACCAGGATGCACTCTCCTACCTGGACCGTAGTTGCCGGTGCGCTGCAATTCCATACAAATGGATGATATACCATAAACGCGCCGACAGCTTCATCATCATTCGATGTGGTGAATAGAAGAGTGGGGGTGACACCATCGTATTTGTACACCTTTGCGTAAAGATTGCCGTCTGAAGTGGCACCAGTAACCTTGCCGGATACCCGGAAATTCCAGATACCCTCTATGGAGCATTCCTCTGCGAGCGGTTCGCTCAACCAACCAATGTCGCCGATCTGATATTGGCCTGCCGAGGTAATCTCTGAATATACCTCTGTAGGCGATAGCTCTACTGGTTTCATGTCCAGGTCTTGATAGCCAGGAACACTCGACTGCACCTGCAAATACCACACATCATTGAGTATGTTATCGATTGAAAACGGATAATCCGACTCATCAGAGGCCTGTTGACTCTTGATATCAGTTGCAACCACCCTCACAAGATAATTAACGCCATCAGCATGCAGAGTGGTATCCCAATTATATGACCCACTATTAGCAATGTCCAAAACGATAGGACTCCAAGACCCCCCATCATCATCAGAATAATAGATATCAATTGGATTAGGAGCAAAGCTAATCTCATCAGTAGCAGTCCATGTTATCAAGGTATCTCCGCTGTATATGTCATCCTGTGTATTAGGCACAGTGACCTGAACCACAGGCGGCATGTCAGGATTCAACCACTCGATGATTCTGTACATTAACAGGTCCTTGTTCGCTTGAACATCTGTTCCCTCGAAGTACTCACAGGCGATGTAGACCAGCTTGTAGGTGCCGGTATCTGCCTTTAGCCCAGCGCCGACTCCAGGGCTACCATCACCATAGGTGAATATCAGATCTGCAGACACATCACCAGGAGCAATATCTATCTCGTCAGGCCAACTACCTTCAATAGCAAAGTTAGACATGCCATCTGTGATCTCATCACCAGTATCTCCATTGACATAGTTTGCTCCACTATCGTCTGCCAGATACTCAGCATGCAGATTATTACCATACCATATAAGCCAGCCATCACTAAAGGCGTCCCAGCCTATGTCCTCACCGTTAATATACAGGTGGCCGCCGGCATTTATGTAATTCTCTATTTCTATGCGCTCGGCTGGATCCAATGGGGAAGTGCCATCTGCCGCCCAGATGACGATCTCGTATGGAGATAGGTCAGTGCTTGGAGTGCCATCAGAGAAGGCATAGTTATTGTTGTCCAGCGCATTACGATACTCCTGTATCTCTGAGTTGCCATCATTCACTAGGAGGATGGCTGGTAACACAGAGGTATTGGTATAAACTGAATCAGTCTTAAACAAATCATTGTCCGAGACTCCTATCACTCCGATTGACTCAAACTCCCCAGGCAGCGCGCATATAGGGGTAACCGTGAGTTGCACAGTCTCTGTGGCCAGGGTGTCGAGTACGGCGGTCTGATAGGTGCTCAGCGAAGCCTCCCAGGTTGAGGGGTTGTCGATAGTTAACGAGAAGGAGTCAGGCAATGTCCCGGTATTCTTCACTACAATATCGTAGATCGCGGAATGCCCTGCCTGAACAGCCATGGAATCGAGATCACAAGATACATCGATGGCATATCCCTCGATAGTAACATCGATTTTCCGTGTATTGTTGCCATTAGTTAGCTCGGGTATCTGCCTATTCGGGTCTGCCACGGCATATATCGTGTGATATCCTGCCAGGCCAGCGGTGTCCCAGGTGATCTCGGCATATCCGGTGCCATCATTGGCCGGAATATTGGCCGGAACAGTTGGGACTATGTTTATCACCGTGCCCCCGAAGATCGGGTTGCCGTCATACCAGCCAACCTCCACGCCTATGGCATCATCCACAATGCCCACGTTTGTCACGGTGGTGCCAATGGTTATCACGTCCCCCTCATTAGGATTGATGTTAGTTACAGTGAGGTCACCTGGCAATATCGTCAGGTCCGGCAGGTTAGGGTCCAATATGCCATTGTAGACTACTAATGCAAAATCCTGGTCTATCGCTCCTCCCGATACTGCATCTGTGCCAATGTTTTCTGCGATTACCTCAATAATGTACTGGCCCACCTCAAGCTCTGCGGGCTGGATATAGACACACTCGATATTATTCCTGTCGTCATAATTATTAGCGTTATTGTCCCATCCGCTCGCCGTATTCGCAACGGAGACGCCAGCAGCGAATGCATTCCCATAGTATATATCCCCACTTGGAGATGTGACCCTCAAATTCAGATTATTTATCAAGGTGGGGTTAGCTAATGCAGCGGCCGCGGGATCGGTCCAGACCAGAGTAATCCTTAATGGTTCGGTTGAGCTTGAATACGATGCTATATCCAGATTGTATACCTCCCCGGTCTGAAGCAGTTGCGGATCGTCCTCAATCATCATGTTTACAGGAGGAGCTATGATTGTGGGAAGATATATTCTCCCCCAGCCCTCGTCGCCATTGGGTATGTCTGGAGTGCCTAGGTCTATGGCTGTATTTATCAGCAGAGCCTTTACCATCGCTGGCATTGGTCTCACGCCGTATTGTGCCTCAAACCACTCAACGATCACGGCAGAGCTGCCTGATACATGCGGACATGCCTGTGAGGTGCCTGAACACCACTCGTACCTGGTGTCCTCTGTGAACAAGCCATGAAGGTTACCCAATGGAACCGATGGCGATTTGGTAGATAAAATAGCTGTGCCAGGTGCCACAACATCAGGTTTGATCCTTGTGTCGTCCTCAGGCCCTCTCGAACTGAAATCAATTACCTCATCAGGATTATCAGCCGAATAACCGCCTACCTCACCATAGGTACCTGCGTCTGGATGATAATTCTCCGAAGCACCCACAGTGATTACGTTTTTGGCACTTCCAGGAGAGCCTATTGTACCCACGCCAGGGCCATTATTACCCGCAGCAAAGCATATGACCATTGGCTGATCACCAGGTGTGGTTGTAGACGTATCTCTTACCGCTCTATCCATTTCTGAATCAAGCTGATTGTATTGGCTGTCCCCAAGGAACTCACCCCAGGAGTTCTGGTGAACATACACGCCTGCATTGTAGGCGTCGTCAAAGAAATCAGCCCAGTTAGCTGGAGGCTCGTAATCGCCAGCATCACTAAATATCTTCTGAGCAAAAAGTTGGGCATCCGGGGCCACACCCATACCGCAGTAATAGGTTGTGCCTGGGTATTGCGTGCCAGTACCATCGAAACCATTACTTGCGACGATGCCAGAGACATGCGTACCATGTGCATGACCATCTTCCCAATCAGTTAACGTTCCATAGTATGCGCCACCTATAACCCTGTTCTCGAAGTCTATATGTCCTGCATCACCTATCGTGCCGTCACCAATGCCTGCATCTGTGACTGAGACCACAACGCCAGTCCCATCCCATCCTTGGAGGTTAGCATAGTTGCCAGGGCCCCCATAAGGTGTGTCTGCTGCCCAAATGCCCCCGACAATCTCCGAAGAGGTCTCGTCCAGCAGCCTAGGCACGTCATATTTCTCTATCCAGATGACATCAGGCAGGTTCGCAATATCATCGATTACGCTGGCATCTGCCTCAACCTTTAAAGAGTGGTGGTCGAAATACGAGTCATAACTCATCTGGATAACTGTTGTTAGCGAATCAATCGCTTTCATAGTGCTGTCAATGGTCGGGCCGTTCCAGGCGTTTACAACCAGCGTTCCCCCAGATACATGGGATCCTATCTTATATGCTGGTTGATAGATGCCAACCCACTCCACGAATTCTAGATTCCTCATACTGTTTTCAAGGTTTGAGTTCATTCGTACAATGTAGGCATAACTTGGTAGATAAGAGTATATATCCGCTCCTGCGTCCTCAAGTGCATTGATCCATTCCTGCTTGATAGGCCCGATGAGTTGAATGATATACAGTCTATTAGAATCAGGGTCATAACGGTCCATTTTCAGATTTGGTGACAGCAGGGGTTCACCGTCTCTCGTGTCAAATCTGTAGGAGTCCATCCCTATCATCGTCCGTTCTCCCATTCCACTCACAATCATCCCGGCCTGTTCTAGTGCAGTTCTCTGCGATTTTATAGTTTTTGCGAGTACAAAACTATCGTACACTTCTATGACCTTGATGCCCATGATATTTAGTAAGCCTATTTGCTCTTGATTCTCAAGATATATCATCACAAATGTCGCGTCCACAGCATTCTCCTGCCCGACTGAAACCATGCCAACAGGGAACACCATACTTAGTGCTACAGCAGTTGTCAAAACAAACCCCACCAATCTTCTGCTACTACTCTCCATTTTTATCCCTCCTTCCGTGGACTCTTCTCCTTATGGATGTTCTTCCGTGCGGCCCTTATGAACTCCTCTATCTCCTTCCAATCATCTCTTGTTTGTATCGACATTTCATTTTTTCTCATTCATACCCCTCACTAGCGAATATTATCACAACTTGTTTTGATTTTCTTTATTTTCTCAATATATGACAAGCAATTAACTCCAAACATCCTATTACCTTTCAATAATAAACCTGGTAGAAACCCATATATAAGTATTGAGGGCATATATGCGTTTTTGTTAGCAGATTTGCTTGATATAAGCAATATAGATATTCTTCAAAATCGAAAGCCGCTACTTGGTTAATCAATAAGGCTTAAATATGCGTTACAGCATTGTGAATACACGGATTCTATGACTGATATTCATCTCAATAGTAGAGAAAAAATATTGCTGCATTTAGGAGAATTTACCGACGTCAGAGAGCATATGGAATGTACTATATCAAACATAGTGGATGTGCCAAGAGCTCTCTCACAGGAAGGTATAGTGAAGGGCGTAGGAATTAGCCAATCACGACTATCGCGCTTGATGAAGAATCTTGTAGATGATGGATATATTTCCGAGGTTTTAGCATATATAGATGACGAGAAAGAGCGAAAGAGAAAGGCCTACTTTTTGACGCAGGAGGGTTCATACCAGGCAAAAAAACTCAAAGAAATCGTTGGAAACACGATTATCACAATAAGAGAAGATGATGACAAGACAAAGAATATGAAAATATCTGATGTAATTGATTATCTAAAAGTAGTGCATGAGGAAAGAATGAAAGAGGGTATTGGAGAAAATCTTGTAAAAATTCCTTCCTACTTGGAAATCATTAATTGCACATCAGCAGACGGTGTGTTTAATCCAAAGGCAATAGTGGAAACAGTTGAGGAAACTAAATACATAGATTTTGTGGATCATGTTCCAGAGTTGAAATATTTCTTTGGCAGGAAAGAAGAATTGGATGTCGTCTCAAACTGCATGAGTTCAAATACAGAAAAGATCGTGGTTATCAATGGTATTGCAGGCATTGGCAAAACAACCTTTCTAACGAAGATATTGGAGGATTATAAAGGGAAGTCTAATGTGTACTATTATAGATTTCATGAGTGGTCCACATTGAAAAGTGTTGTAGTGTCCCTTTCAGAATTCTTATCGAAAATGGGTAAAAAAACGCTGGGAAGTTATAGAAAATCTAAAAATAAACTAGATATTACTGAGATTTCACTTATTCTCGAAGACACATTAAGAGGTAGTGTTTCATTACTCATATTTGACGATTATCATAAAGTTGAAGGGGAGTTGGTCCAATTTTTCACTGCTCTCATGGGAATTCTAGAACAAATGGACAATGTAAAACTCATCGTTTCAGGTCGTTATATTCCCCAATTTTATGACCGTAGAGAGGTCAGAGTAAAGAACTTGATTGTGGAGATAGAACTAAAAGGGCTGGATGAAAAGAGCAGTGGAGAGTTGCTGAGGTTGAGAAATCTCAGGGAACCTGAAATCGAAAAGATTTATGAACTAACTGGAGGGCATCCATTATGTCTTGAGTTAATTGAGTCCTCTGATTTAGGCACACAACACATTACCAAATTTATCAGGGAGGAGGTACTCTCAAAGCTCACAGATGAGGAGAAAAGTGCGTTAAGTATCGCATCAGTGTTTCGACTTCCATTTGATTCCAGAGCTTTCTCCGTTGGGGAGAGAATGAAAACTATGGAAAGAGAACAACCGCCTGAGCCCGGAGAATCTATTCCAATAGGATTTATAGGGTCGGAAAAGAGTGGGACCAAGCCTGTTGCTCAGAAACCAAGATTAGAAGTGGGTGAGATTAGTTATGAGATCATCGATCAGTTGATTGATAAATCATTGCTGCAAGTATCTGGGGGGCTTTATGATGTTCATGACCTTATCGGGCAGTTCTTTTATGATAGACTCACACCTTCGCTTAAGAGAAGATATCATGAAAATGCAGCTGGATATTATTTAGAGGAGAAAGGCTATCGAAATTACATTGAATCTCAATATCATACTTTCAACGCTGGAGAACATGAAACCGCTGCAAAAGAGCTAATATCGCATGGCAAAATGTTGATAAATAATGGTTATGCGGAAGAACTCAAGACAGTGTTAGAGATTGTTGTTAGTAAAGGAATGGGGATATCAATTGAGCAGAGAATTGACATCCTCTCAATGTTGGGCAGCATCTATGAACTTATAGGCGAGTATGAAAAAGGTATGAACTCCTACAAGAGCGCATTAGAATTATGTGACAACCAACTCCTCATTGTTGATATAAATATGAAAATAGGCAATCTTTTTGTGAAAAAAGGAGATCTCGATGATGCACTGGGATATTATTATCTCGGGTTGGGGGGCACTGGTGAAAACAAAAGGCTCATTGAGACTGGTAAACTCTACGGAAATATAGGTTGGGTTTACATAAGGAAAGGAGAATATGAGAACGCAGAAGAGTACATTATGAAGGCAATAAAAATCATTGAAGAAATTGGCAATGAGAGAGTATTGGGAGAAGAATACCAAAAGCTAGGAACTCTTTATAGTCAAAAAGGGAACTATGGAGACGCACTCAAATACTATGAAAAAAGTTTAAAAAGTATGAAGGGAGTAGGAGACCAACGAGAAATCAGGGCTTTGTACCACAATATGGGAAATATTTACTACTTCAAAGGAGACTATGAGAGAGCTTTGGAATATTACGAAAGGGGGTTGATTATTGGAGAGAAGATTAGCGATCAAGGAGGGATAAGGGGCTCACTCTCAAACATTGGGAGTGTTTATTCCTCCAAAGGAAAACTTGAAATAGCGCTGGATTTCTTTGAAAGATCTTTGGAGATTGCAGAAAAGATAGGTAATCATATGGGAATTTCTCTCGCTACTCTTAACATAGGAAATATTCACTCATATAGGGGAGATTATGAACATGCAATAGAGTACTATGAGAGAAGTTTGAGAATAAACGAGAGATTGGGCACCAAAATGGAAATAGCCCATGTGTATCATAATATTGGAACAGTGAAATTGATGGTAGAGATGTATGATGATGCAATGGAATACTACGAAAAAAGTTTGGAAATCTGTGAGAAGATAGATAACAAACTGTTCCTGATTTATAATTATTGTGGCATGGCAGAGGTTAATGTTAGAAAAGGTGATTTGGCAGAAGCATTACATTTTTGTGATTTGGCATATGACATGTCAAAAGAAATTGGAACAAAGGAGACTCAAGGGGGGTGTTTGAGAATATTTGGGATGATCCATCGCGGACAAAAAAAGTGGGCAGAATCAGTAAAGAGCTTTGAGGAAAGCATCGATATTTTTCAAAAGATGGGGCAAAAAATGGAACTTGCCCCTACATTGTATGAGTATGGGCTAATGTGGATAGCAAAGGGGGAGAAAAATAAATCCGAGAGATATTTGGAAGATGCTCTGAGTATATTCAAGGAATTGGGTGCGAAGGGAGAGATTGAAAAGATTGAAAAGGCGAACCATGAATTGCCAGGTGTGCAAGGCTCACCTTAAATAGCTTTTTTAGACATTCACCAATCTACAGACCACAACCATATCAGGTCGGGTTCGCGAACTGTAATTAAAAAACAATTAGTATCCAGTTCGTTGGAAGTTTAAGCGAACTGTGCTTTTTCATCAATTATAACTCCAGTTCGACGGAAGTTTAGAACAATATATTTACAGAAACTCCG
>JAUWNU010000034.1 GCA_030612505.1 Methanomassiliicoccales archaeon | reverse complement strand
AATAAGCACGTCAAGGGATTCACGCTCATCTTTGGTAAGTGTCACTATATATTTTTTCATATTCAATCCACCACGGTAGGGTATGGTGGACATCCTTTATATATTTTACGACATTACATGGTTGACATGACACTAGCCCCTTTGTACATGAATACAAATAAAGCCCCTATTTCTTTAGACAATAACTTAGACCCTAGACCCTCAAGTTAGAAGAATACCGCTAATACTGAAAATTATCACTATCATCAAGCAGAAAAAATTGTATTAATATTCCAGTGACCAGTAATGCCAATGCGCCTATAACAGCATACCCTGCATTACCCAGAAGGAAGTACAACCCAACTCCGGCGATTATCGAGCCAATGAATGCGGTAATGACGATTACTACCTTCTCAATGAACACATAGGCCAGTATGAAAACCACTGCAAAGATGATGATAGCTATTAGGATTTGATCTTGATAAATATACCAGAAAATTCCGGCTGCCAGTATGGCTGTGAGAAGTGCCAGTGCTGCTTCCACCAGATATCTGAAAATAGCCCCCATAATGATGCTGCCTACAAAGCCGCAAATTATTACCAGAATTATGGCCATGAGATTATCAAAGCCAAAGATCAGGACACCAATAGCAAATCCAATCATCCAGCCAATCATTCCCCCCATCATGGAAAGTAGGCTGCCCCAGATAGATTTACCAAATAGAGCCAGTATTATGCCAATGATTAATGCGATTACAGCCAGAATGAAAACTACAGTTTCCCAGTCCATTGAATATGTAATGCAATCAATGGCTAATAAGTATTATGCCTACAAAGCCAGGATAAGTGCTGTTATCAGCGAATTTGCCGGAGTAGGAATCCCAAGCTCTGAACCATATCTGGCTATGGCTCCGTTCATCTGGTTTATTTCAGTCTTTTTTCCCTTGTCAATATCAAATCGCATTGAGCAAATGTTTTCGGAAGTCTCTGTGGCAACCTGGATTACCTTCTGCCAGGCATATTCTGGGCAAAGAGCTATGCCTTTTGCCTCAGCCACAGCAATTCCCTCTGAAACAATTTGCCTGGCTATTGCTTGAAAACGTGGATCCCGAATAAGTAGGCCGTTGCGGTTCTTCATCAGCGTGCCAATGGGATTAATCACTGCATTGACAATTGCCTTGTACCATATCTGGGCCTGAATATTATCAGATGCCTGGGTTTCAATGCCTACTTCAGTAAGCAAGCTAGCTATTATCTCATCATCAACTAGGGTATAGCTATGGCCAGTATGCTCTATTATTCCCGGTTCCCTGAGAATTGCCCCATGGCTGGTGACGCCGCCGATGATTGTGGCACCTGGAAGATTTTCCTCAGATTGCCTGACCTTAGGAAGAGTGCTGGCTATAGCTTCCAGGTTTCCAAGGCCATTCTGCAAGCTCACAATTTTTGTTTCAGGCCCAATCAGCGGTTTCGCATCCTGAATTGCCTGCTCTGTGTCATAGGCCTTTACTGTCAAAAATAGAATGTCCGGCTGCTCCAATCCTTCAAGGGAAAAAACTGCCTTCGGATGAACATGAATCTCACTTAATCCGATAATCTTCAGGCCATTCTGATTTATTGCCTGGGCATGCTTTTTCCTGCAAATCAGCGTGACCTCATGATTCCTTGCCAGATGGGCGCCGAAAAGACTGCCAATGGCCCCTGCGCCGAAGATTATTATTTTCAAAGGTCTGACCTCCGCATTTCTGTAGCCTCAATATGTGCCAATCTTGTGGGTTCTGGCAGTTTTAGTCTTGCAGTTTTCTTGACAATTTTCAAAGTACTGGCCATTGAGATATCATGGCCAGGAGAAACATAAATTGGCTTTGCCTGGGCCGATGTTTTCAGCGCGCGGCCAATCTCTTTTCTGTCAAGCATAATCGGCTGGCTTTCTCCAACCTTTTTAGGTTCTGCGGACAAAACACCGCAGAACTTGCTCTTTGCCACTCCAATTGCTGGCATTCCCAACTCAATACCAAGGTGACTGGCAATACCAATTCCATATGGATGTAAAATGCCGTTTCCGTCCACCATGAGTATTGCTGGCTCATCCACCTGGTCAATTATCTTCTGATAAATTGGAATCTCCCGGTAAGCTAGATAGGATGGAACATATGGGAAATTAATTATCATTTCAGCATGATAAGTTTCAACTGGCTTATTATTTTTAATGTCAAACAAAATTCCGGCACCATAGGCCTTTATGCCATTGTAGGACGCATCAAGGCCAAGCACATAATTTGGCAGCTTTTTCTGATCTGTTAGTTTAATTTTTTTAGCCAGGGCCAGCTGCTCTTTCCTGGCCTTCTTTAATGGGTAATCAGTTTTGAAATCAGTGAATAAAATGTTCTCGAAATCAGCTATTTTGCCATTGTCCTCATATACGCCCTCCTCTGCCAGCATCTCCATTTTTCTGGGCAGGCCGTAGGCAAAGCCCCCAAGCCCGCCGCCGGCATACACAACCCTGTGGCAAGGCATCTTTAATGGCGATTTGTAGGTGTTCATAACAATCCCCACAGCACGTCTGGCTATATGGTCTCCCAGGGCCTTGGCAACAGAGCCATAGGTGGTAACTTGGCCAGCAGGAACTTGATTCACCAGATCTCCGCAGGCCTTGTACAAATCCATCATGGTTCCATAAACTTCATTTACTCTTATAAACTATTGGGGTACATGGACAGTCTGGCTAGATGCTTACCCAATTATTTTTCCATACTGGAAGGCCGTGAGAAGCCGAAATTTCACGCGTTGAAGCAGTTCATGGTGGACTTTGATCCCTCTGACTCATTTGACCAGTTATGGGGTCAGCATGAATCAGCAATGCAAAATTTCAGAGACGAAAAGAATGGCTCTGGAAATCTGACTCTTTTGGACCTGAAAATAGCACTTGCCCAGCGTATGCTAGACTCCTGCATTCTATGTGAGAGAAAATGCGGCACGAACCGCAATGCTGGCCAGCGAGGAAAATGTAATGTTTTGGAAGCCAGAATATCCTCGGAATTCCTCCATTATGGTGAGGAATCAGAACTTGTGCCAAGTTATACGATATTCTTCTCGGGCTGCACTTTCCAATGCGTGTTCTGCCAGAATTATGACATAAGCCAGAATGCGTCATCAGGAGAGCATTTCCAGCCCCAGGTCATTGCTGAACTTATTGACAAAAAACAGGCAAGAAACGTCAACTGGGTAGGCGGAGACCCCACCAGCAATTTGCCGTTTATTTTAGAAGTGCTGGCACATACAGATACACCTATGCCGCAGGTCTGGAACTCCAATATGTATCTCACAGTCGAAACAATGGCAATTTTGGACGGCGTGATAGACGTTTATCTAACAGACTTCAAATACGGCAATTCAAAATGCGGCCAGCGATTTTCAAAAGTGGACAATTATTGGGAAGTCATAACCAGAAATCACAGCATAGCAAGACAGCAGGCCGAGGTAATAATTCGGCATCTGGTAATGCCGAATCATGTTGACTGCTGTTCCAAGCCCATACTTGACTGGATAGCCAGTAATCTGGAAAACGTTCGGGTCAATGTCATGGCCCAGTACCGGCCAATGCACCAGGCAAGTGAGTATCCAGAGATAAATCAGCCGCTGAAAACCTTGGAGTTTTTGGAGGCGAAAGAGCATGCACTGGCTTTAGGTCTGGATCTTGTGGAATAAATAAGATTTTATAGCCCTGTTGGATTCCCACGCCCGGTGCTCAAATGAACGCTAATGTTTCGGTTGATGGATTCATCAACGCAAGACACAGGTTCTTCCAGTGGAGGAATGAGTTAGACTTTGTAAGAATGACCATGCTGGCACTGGCATTTGCTTGCCTGACCGGTATGAGTGCTTTTGTTAGGGTATACACCCCTATTTCAGCGGTGCCATTCACACTTCAGACATTTATGGTTCTCATGGCTGGAATGGTCCTGGGCCACAAGTGGGGCGGCTTCTCTCAGATAATGTATGTGGGACTGGCACTGGCCGGAATTCCATGGACTTCCACCGGAGGTGGAGTTGACGCAGTATTCGGCTATACTGGCGGATACCTAATAGGTTTCATAATCGCAGCCTTTGTTGTTGGATACCTGACAGATATAGCTCCCAAGTACAGGCAGCCGAAGCATCAGATTCCGATAATGACCATTGGAATGCTTCTGATATATATCCCGGGTGTTGCAGTTCTTGCAGCAGTCACTGGCATGCCTCTGTTTGGCATGACCGGTGCAATAATGCTGGGAGCTGGTGTGTTCATAATATGGGACATTGTCAAGTTGATTATGGCCGGAGCTGCTGGAAAGGTCTTGCTGACAAAACAGGCGTTTTAAATTATGAAAGTTCGCCCTCCACAAGGGCGAACTTTCATTTCTATTTTTGAACATGTATTTTTGAATTGTATCAGCTTATTATTTTGTTTTATAATCCCGCCCCAACAATTGGAATCCCCCCACCCAACTCCTGCGCTGCCAATTACTTCTTTTTAGACCGAACTGCGCTGGGTCGCTCCTCCCGCATCAAACCAAGGTTTGACAAAATAGATTCGCTCTAAGAAATATAGCCAGCGAATCTAAAAAAAGAAGTATAGGGCTAAACAAGAAAAACTCGGGCGACCATGCTCGTTCGACCAACAGATGGCCAGATAACCATTGCTTATCAGCCCACCCCAGACAATAGGATATCCCCCCACCCAACTCCTGTGCTGCCAATTACTTCTTTTTAGACCGAGCTGCGCTGGGTCACTCCTCCCGCGTCAAATCAAGATTTGACAAAATAAATGCGCACAGATATATCGGGCCAGCGCATTTAAAAAAAGAAGTATAGGGCTAAACAAGAAAAACTCGGGTGACCATGCTCGCTCGGCCAACGGATTGTAGGATAAGAATTGATTCGCCCAACCCCCCTCAGCATGCTCGGAGTTGAATTTTGAAATTTGACATTAATATTTGACATTAATATCACATTTATATGGTTGGAGCTAACTCATTCAAGGTCGTACTCTTCTTAAACGAAGATACTCGACCTTATCTTCACCCTTTTTATGCCCCAGTAGAATTTCTTTTTTAACCCCATGCGCCAGTCTGACTGCCCGGCTAATCTCTGCCCACATGGAGACATATTCTTCTGGAATTGAATGAATTAAATATTTCGCATGGTTATTTTCCGGGTCTCCGGTATAGGCTCTGAAATGGGCGCCGTACTTGAAGCCAGTCTTTACCAATACGCCCTTATCTTTCAGGTCAGAATATACCTGAAGCCGTAAATCAAAGTCAGGCTGGGCGATTCTTGCCTCCTTTTTGAAAGTACCCAGCTTCATGAACCTGCCAGTGTTTGCACTTCTCACCTTTATGAGCCCACGTTTCATGAGAAAGGCAGTTTCCAGGAGCGAAAGCTGGAGCCCTGTGCCAACAAGCTTTCCGAAAAATTCAACATTATGAAGCATTTGTGCCTCACATTCGTCCAGAACCAGAACTCTATCACGGAGTAAAAGAGCTTCGGCCAGCACGCCTTCTGCTTCATCTTTGACGCGGCCTTTGGGTTGAACTATTTTGGAGCGGTAATAGGTGATATCACTTTCTTCATCTACAACAGCCAGCAATAAAGTTTTCTTGGCCTTCTTGACCTTGTTTACTATGCTGATCATTCGCTGAATATCAAACTCACTGCGCTCAGACATTGCCAGTACCCAGAACTGTGAAGGATTCTTTCCTGGAATTCCGCCTCTGGGGAGAACACGGAAATCTAACGGGTTAGTGCCGCGCTTCACAACATAACCGCGCTGCCTCAGGTCCCTGTAAACAATATAATTAATCTCAAAATTTTCCACTGACTTATTGCCCATGCGGAACAGCTTGTCCAGATTCTGAACCTGGCTGCCCTTGTAGACCTTGAGCTTGCCAATTTCAGTGAGGTAAATTGATTCGATAAGGTTCAACTTGAGAGAACCACCTGATTGAGGGTTGCCAAAATAGCCCTTGCTGTATAACTGGCTTGCCTCACTTTCATCATCGATTATGATGTCCTGGCCCTTCAATCTGCCTGGCATTGATAGTGCAGAAACCCAACTTGTTTATAAACATTGGGCAATCACCGATTCATGGACGACTGCCGAAACCTGCCCAATCAATCATTTGTTTGCGGGACAATGCCTATTAGTTGCATAATGTGCCAGCAGGGTGCGAAAATGGTGCTTCTTGTCACTGGAAAATGCAGCTTCAAGTGCTATTATTGTCCACTATCATTGAAAAAGCAGGGCAAGTCAGATACCTATGCCAATGAGAAATTAGTTAATGGCGATGAGGACATAATTTTTGAAGCAGAAAGCATCGAAGCCCGGGGAACTGGCATAACCGGCGGAGATCCTCTACTGGCAATGAAGAAAACATTGCATTATATTCAATTATTGAAGAAACATTTCGGCCAGAAGCATAATATCCATCTTTACACAGCAACTCCAGACATGAAAAAAATAAGCCAGCTGGCAAATGCTGGCCTGGACGAGATTAGATTTCATCCACCTCCAGAGGACTGGCCGGCCCTGGAGAATACAAAATATCCCGAGGCAATAGCCCATTCCAGAAAGCTTGGCCTGAGAACTGGCATCGAAATACCTTGCATTCCTGGAAAAGCGAAGGATATGGTGAAGCTGGCAAGGTCTGCGGAAAATGCATGTGCCCAGTTTATTAATCTGAACGAACTGGAATTCTCAGAAAGTAACTGGCAGGAACTTAAAGCTCATGGTTTTGAGGTAAAGGATGACATTTCCAGCTCGGTAAAGGGCAGCCAGGAAGCGGCTGGAAAAGTTTTAAGTTCCCTGGAAGGCCAGAAAATAATTGTCCATTACTGCTCATCCAGCTTCAAGGATGCTACCCAACTTCGGAACCGTATCTTGCGGAGGGCCAGGAATACGGCTACTGGCCTGGAAATTATTACTGAAGAAGGCACATTTGTCAAAGGAGTTATTGAATCTAAAGAGCCAGCAAAAATTATAAAACACCTGAAAAAGGAATTTGAACTGCCAGATGAACTTATTCGGCATGATGTTGAGAAGAGCAGAATCGAGATAGCCGCATGGGTTCTGGAAGACCTGCCAGTACTTTCAAATTGCAAATATTTCATAGTGGAGGAATATCCAACCGCTGACCGCCTTGAGGTGGAGAAGAGGCCATTAAATTAATATTTAGTTAAATAATAATCTTTATATATTAAGCAATCAATCTACATTCGGTGAAAAATATGGGATCCGAAACAGAAGTACAGGAACCACCAGCAGTTCCAGCAAAATCTGGTGGTAGGAAGGGAATGATAATTGCCATTGCAGTCATCGCAGTGGTTGCTATCGTGGTCATCGCCTTTATGTTCATGGGCGGCGGAAGTATAGAAGGAAAGTGGACCGTGGACAGTATAGAGGTATATGATGAAGATGGTAATTTGAATGAAGCATTTAGTGAAATGGTTGCTGAAAATATGGAAGGCCATTGGATGGAATTCAAATCAGATGGTTCTGCAGAATCTGGCAATGAAACCGGACCCACTCCAGATGAGGACAGTACATGGGAAGTAAGTGATGGAAGACTCACGATAACGTCCACATCAATTGAGGTCAATTCAGAATATAATGAAACAACAGGCAATACCACTTGGAACAATGAAACAGTCACAGATACCACCACATTCGATTACACCATATCTGGCAATACCCTCACGCTTGAGATAGAAACCGAAGGTATGACGATAAAATATACCGCTACAAGGGACTAATCTTCAAGGTCCAATGGCGGCTCTGTTCAAGGGCCGCCCAACTTACTCTTTTTCTATAATTTTTTAGTAATTCAAAATAAGCTGCTTTGTGTAGATTGAGCTTTCGATTCATAATCTGGTCGGCAAATCTCTCGATACTTGCACATCCTGCAGTATCCGAGTTCCTCGGTCTTGGGGAACTGGCCAATTGGCAGTGGCTTGTTTTTGCCCACATCTGCACACTTTGATTCGATTAGTTTTAGCTCGCTGAGTATCTTGTTCTTCATCTCCATTGGATTTATCAGCCGGCCTTCAACCTCAATGGGTTTTTCTGATGGATAAGTGAGATACTGGACCACGCCTACTGTCTTCTCCAGATCCAGTCCCAGAATATCCTTAGCATAGAACAGATATGCCTGAACCTGAAACATGTTTTCATCCCTGTGAGGTTTGCCAGTCTTCCATTCCACAAGGTAGTGGCGGCCGTCCTTGTACTCGAAAAGTAAATCTGGCTTGGCATAGGCTTTTTTCCCTTCAATGCGAAATTCTCCATACCCCTCAGGGTCAATATGCCAGTCATCCCACATGTCCCGGGGCATGTCCTGCATCATGGTGAGCCATTTTGAACCGTAAAATGTGGTCATGCTGGTCTTTATCTGGCCGTGTATCTTGTCCCGCTCTTCCTGGCTCAGTTTGAATCCCAGCCTCTTTTCAATTAACGGTTTATTTTGCACCAGTATCTCGAACTTGTTGACTGCGGTTTCTTTGGCCTCTTCCAGGGATATTGGTTTTCCGTTGATACGAAGATCTTTCAAAATTTCAGCAATTGTATTATGCACAGAATTTCCAAGTTCAAAAGGAATTCGGGATAACTGGCTAAGCTCCATGATTTTATTTTTCTCATGTGGTTCTGCGAATCTCTTTCCGTAATAATCATACCAGTACATTCTCAGGCAGCTTTGAAGCGTGTTCATCCGAGAAAAGGACCAGCCAGGCTCCCATGAGAATGGGTATTTTCTTTCCATCATGCAATTCTCTCTGACCTATTATCATATTATTGTTCCTTAATGTTTTCTATAATTCAAATGTATGAAATTTTAAATATATCGCAATAATCTACTTATATGACTACAATATCTCAATGCAATAATAATACATATACTTCGTATTAGACTTCGTATTTAGGCAAACGGAGAAAATAATGGACAATATCATGAATTCAGGGAAGAATGATGGTAAAGGTTTCAGAAACAACCTTAATGCATCAAAAACAGAAACAAATCGAAATGGCCTCACCAATGGTAATGCTCTTAAATCCAGTGCTGGTATGACAAACGGAACGGGCATGACCAATGGACTTACCAATGGTATGGGCATGACCAATGGACTTACAAACGGTATGGGCATGACCAATGGCCTCACCAATGGACTAACCAATGGCATGGGTTCTAATGGATTTGGCCCTTCACCCTCTCTCAAGAGATTTGATGACAAAGCAATTTCACCAAAAAAGATTTCACTGGTTCTTGTTCTGACAATCATTCTTCTTATTCCAAGCATATTTATTGCTTTTAACTATTCTGAGCCCATCGAGGATCTTAAAATAGATGGGGTCTTTGATGATATTGACAATATTCTTCTAATAACAGACGATGGTTCAGCAGCTATCCCAGCACTTGATATTGACGCATATGGCATTACTACCAAAGATGAAGGTTTCACATATCTATACGCAAAGGCCAAGGGTAATTGGATGGATTCCACTGAAGCTAATTGCCTCAACATATTCTTTGACAGCGATAATGATAAAACCACTGGCTACAAGCTGGAAAATATAGGTGCCGATTATATGGTAGAAGTGTATGGTTGGGATGGTAATATCCAGGGTAAATCTTTGAGAACCTTTGATGGAGATGACCAATACAACTGGAATGGCTGGCAATCATTAGGTTTTGTAAGGGCTGCCATGTCAGGCAATCAAATGGAAATTGTTGTCTCACGCAATTGGTTTACTCTTGATGATGATTATAAGGCATTGTTCATGACAAAGTCTGAAACAGATTCCGGGGAGATATGCAAGGCACAAATCACAGAGGGCACAGGCGCGCTTGTTGTGAAGCAATTGCCTAATGATGTGGACGGAATCATATCTGCCAATACTATAATGAATCTGGAACTCACGGCCTATGGCCATGACATTGAAGTTAGCTCAATAACCTTAGCTGGCCTGGATTCTGCCACTGTCAGCGGCCTGCAAGCTACGGTTCCTGCCGGTTCATCCATCACCCTGAACGTTGATGCCTCCATTACTGATCTAGCATCTGGCACCTTTGTGGAACTCTCTGTTTCATCGGTAAGCTGTGATGGATCCTACAATATAGTAGGTGAGGGATTGAAGGCATATGCCACATCCGCACCAGATGAAATCCTCATTGATGGTGCATTTGCTGATTGGAGTAATATTAGCACATCCAAAGATGACAGCGATTCTGTAAACCCGGATATTGACATTAGAGAATATGCATCAGCCAATAACGCATCCAGTGCCTTTTTCTACATGAAGACTGATTCTGACGGCAATATCTTTACTGGCGGCAATGTCCCATACATGAGAAAGAAGCCGGAATCCTCTGGAGAGCCAGGAGAACCTGGAGAACCTGGAGAACCAGGAACACCGCAGCCATTACCCAGAAAAACCGGAGAGGACATTACCCGAATCTACATTGATACAATAGCTGACGGCCAGAATATTGGCGGCATCCAGGCGGATTTCCTTATTGAAGTCAAAGGTATTCATGGGGAAATAACATCAAAGACACTTTATTCATTACCAGAAAAGCATTTTGTCAAGGATATCAGTGCGGCAAACGGTGTTAGAGAGCTTGAAGCCAGTGTTGACATTGGAGATATCAATTATACTGGTGTGATGCAGGTTTACTTTGAAACTACTGACTGGCATGGAACGTCGGATGAGACAGACACTGCCGTAGCCCTTGACCTGGTGTTTGGGACCCGGAGCGGCGGTGAACTACCTGATATTATGGGCACTCCAGATCTCCTTAATGCTACATATACGGCAACCGCACCAACGATTAATGGTGCAATGGGTGCTGGGGAATGGGATGACGCGGATTATTATGATACTGGCGATATTAATGTCTCAACTATGCACGATAATAGTTATCTCTATGTCGCAATCAATGTCAGTGCTGATGGTACAACCAATGCTGCGGACTATTGTGCCTTGTTCTTCGATAGGGATCACAGCGATACTGACACGACTCCACAATCAGGAGACCGACGGTTCAAGGGTACAGACACTACTGGCACCGTGGCGACCGACGCTTACGAAGGCGATGGAACAATATGGGTTGCCCACACTGGCTCTCCGGATTGGACTGCCGCGGCCAGTGATGGTGGAAGCTACATAGTATATGAGTTCAAGGTAGAGTTCGTGGAGGTCTGGGGTACCACTGACCCTGGTAATAAGATAGTGGGTTTTGTTGTCCATGTATACGATAAGGATGCTACAAGTGATTATTATTGGGGTGCGGCAACAGTAGATACCTCAAATCCATCAACGTGGGACGATTTAGAAATTCCAGAATTCCCGACCCTGTTCCTTCCAATATTGTTCATGCTGGGAATATTCATTGTTTACCAGAGAAAGCGCAGGGGGGTAAACAAATGATAAAGAAGAAAAGCAAGAAAGAAGAAACCTCTAATGAAATAGAGACACCTCTTGAAATCAAAAAGACTGGCTTGATTATAGGTGTTCTACTGAGCTTTGGAGGAGTCATTGGTGTTCTGGGGCTCAGGATGGGCTTCATTCAATCATTGCTGGGAGATGCAGCTGCTTACCCTGGTATAGGAACCGCTGAACCCTTAGGCCACATTGTCTCTGTAGTCCCAACTGTACTGGGCTTGTTAATGATAATGAGCTGGGGCATCAAGAACGATTCCATTTACTATGAACTGGAGAAATTAAAGAAAGATGCTCCAGATGAAACAGAGGATGAATTGTCAGACTCTGATGATTCTGTTCCCAAGGCAATTGCTCCAATGGTTCCATCAAAAGTCAAGGATGAACCAGAGGATGAAATAGAACCAGATGAAGTTGAGGCTATTCCCACAGATATTGAGCTTCCCTCTGAATTCAAAGAACCTCTTGATGACATGAAAGCCAAATCTCTAGATGAGCTGGAAGATGTTCTTGATGATATTGCCAAAGAAGTTGATAAAAAAGGCCCGACTGAAGTTTCCAAATCAGTTAAGGATGAGCTGGCTGAACAAGTCAGAGTTGAAAGATGCGAGAAGATGCTAAAAGCTGCACCTATACTTCCTGAAGATAAGGAAAAACTTAAGGCGCTTGTACCAACTGGTATCTCTGCAGCAAAATTCACAGAGCGGATTAAGGAAGCCATTGAAAGGCGAAGGAAGCGCAAAGAAGATGAGGCAGTAACTGCAGATGAAAAGGCATCTGTCCTTGAAGATGAACTGGTTGCGGAACTGGCCGAGCTGGAAGATGAGCTTGAAGAAGGCATGGACCATGATGATTTGGAAGAACAGATTTTCAAGGAATTGGAAGACCTAGAGGGCTTATAATCCAGCTTATCTTCAATACCGGTGTTAATATGGCATCTCTAAAATTACGGCGTAGGAACAGGCTGAGAGTGAAGGAAATTGACAGTCTAGCTGCCGAAATCAATGCAGTAATTGGTTGCGAGACCTTTGGTTCAAATGATATTATCGAGACTGCTGAAGCTGGTGGAGTGAAACTTATACTTTTAAGAGGCAAGCCAGTGGCTATGTACTTAGATGAAGAACCCTTTCCAACAATATATGGTCTTTTACAGTATCCAGCTTCCAAACGCTATGTTACAGTGGACATGGGCGCAGTGAAGTTCCTTGCCAATGGCGCAGATGTCATGGCACCGGGAGTTGTTGATGCTCATCCAGAGATAAAAAAAGGCATGCCAGTCTGGGTAAGAGATGTGAATAATAAACGGGCCTTGGTAATCGGTGTGGCACTTATGGATGCTGGTGAAATGATAGTAGCCAGCGGCGGGAAGGCAGTTAAGACCCATCATTATGTCGGGGACAAATTTTGGGATTTGGGAACCTAGTCAATGTATAGTTCCTTTAGGCCAGTTTTTGGATTCAGATTTCTACCAAGTTCTATATCATCAACTTTCTTAATAAAAATCTCATTTATTACATTGACAGTGCCCTTGTTCAAATGCCCGCCAATAAGTTTGTGATCCGGATCAGCCAGGCTGCAGTGAATATGGATAATTACCTCGTCCTTGGTGGAAATACTTCCCTGCATTGAAACAAGCTCATGTGGCTCAGCTAGATGCTTTGTGAAATACTCGGTTCCGCCAAAGTACCCTATCTCAATTTCTTTCAACATTCCAATACCCATTAGAATATAACCAGATTTGATATTGAAATCCACAATTGCTTTGTTCAGGCACTCATAAAAGTCCTCGCCGTGATCCAGTTTCAGAGCCACAAAACCATTATCTTCTTTGCCATGCATATTATCATCTCCTACGTTTCACTGAAAACTCATATCTGGATGGTAATCTTAGATTTCCTTTCTCAGTCCAGTAATCACATTCTGGACATTTGTAGCCCAGTGTGACTGTTTTTCCATAAACAGTCATATTCCTTGATGCCTTTAATTTCGTGGCACAAACCGGGCAGTTTGATATGGCTATATCATGGCCAGTTGCTTTTGTATGAACCTTGATATCTGCCATTCCAGAGATAATAGCCAGCCTTCTTATTCTGACCTCTCCTACACGATAATTATCATTGCCGAAATTGAGCTCATTTTCCACTCTCTCTTTCAGCTCTCGTTGAGAATGAATGTTCTTATATCTGGCCAGAACATTTCTAATGGCCAGAACCACCTCTCCATCCTTGGGCACTTTGTACATTATGAAGGATATGGATTTCACATTATATAAAATACTACAATGTTTCATTAAGAATTTGTGCAAGAACATCTGGTCTGTTTGTGATTATGCCGTCAATGCCCATGTCAATGAATTTTTTCATGGCTGATGATTTGTCAATGGTCCAGACATTGACCCTCAGGTTCTCCTGCCTGGCCTTTTCCAGCAATTCCTCTGTCACAAGCCGCCTTTCAGGATGAATTGCCTCTGCCTTGAGGCTTGTTGCAACCAGGATTATATTGAGCTTCTTGTCCTTGGTAATGCATCCAATTCTAGCATTCTTCTCCCTTGATTTTATCTTCAAAAGCCATGGCCCATCAAAGGAGGAAAACAAAACATCATCCAGCATATCCAGTTCCCTGACAATATTAAGTGCAGGAAGTGCAGCATCCCTAGCCTTAATTTCAATATTGAACTGACACTGGCCCTTGAACTGCTCTAAAATATCTTGGAGCAATGGAACATTCTCTCCATTTTTCAACTTCAACTTTTTAATTTCAATGAGCAGCATCTTATCTATCTGGCCCTTCTTCTTGCTGATACTTTTCACATTGTCATCATGGAAAACAATAACCTCTCCATCAATGGTTGCGTGAACATCCATCTCCAGCATATGGGCTCCCATTTCAATGGCCCTTTGAAATGAAGCATTTGAATTATCTGCCTCATAGGCACTGGCTCCCCGATGTGCAATGTTCATTATCTCTGGCATTGTGCCTGCAATTGAGACATCAGTACAAATACATTCTGTTTATTGGAAACTTAGAAACCCTTATCTATCAAATACCAATACTTGAATCGAATTACATGACAGATATGCAAAATCAGAAATTGAAAGGAAGTTTCAAACTCACCCGTGTTGGCGTCAAATATGTGAAGAAGCCAGTCACTGTCAAAAGGCCCAATGTAGAGGTAACCCTGATTGTTGATTTTGACCTTTATGTGGACCTGCCAGCAGAACTCAAGGGCTCCCATTTGTCAAGGAACCTGGAAGTTCTTTCCAGAGTTATCGATGAAAGTGTGAGAGAACCTGTTTCTGGTCTTGAAGATTTAGGTTCCAAGATATGCCAGGAACTTCTTGTCAGGCATGAATATGCCACTTGCTCCGAGGTTCATATGTCAGCAGACTATTTTCTAGAACGAGGTAAGAGCAATGGGAATACCAGTCTGGAAAGCTACAAGCTCAAGGCCTCGGCCGAATCAATTCGAAATGGCCAGACAAGGAAGTGCATCGGTGTTGAGGTAATCGGTATGACTGCCTGTCCATGTGCAATGGAAGAAGTAAGAATTCGTCAGGGCATTGAAGATGATAATGTTGCCCTGTCAATAACTCACAATCAAAGAAATGTGACCTCACTATCCTTGGAAGTTCCGGCAGACCGGCCTTTGGAAGCAGACAAGCTAATCCAGATAGTTGAGAAATGTTTATCAAGTCCCACCTATGAAATTTTAAAAAGGGCAGACGAGGCCCAGGTGGTTATAGATGCCCATTCCAACCCCAAGTTTGTTGAGGATGTGGTTCGTGATGTTCTTCATGAGGTCTTGGAACAATACAAAGACCTGCCAGATGATGTGAAAGTTAGTGTAAAAAGTGAGAGCTACGAATCAATTCACAAGCATAATGCCTATGCAGAGCGTGATACAACAATGGGGGAACTACGAGCTTGAAAATTGCCGGTATTTGTCATTTATGTGGAAAGCCTGCAATGCAGACCTGTGTCAGTTGTGGACTTATAACTTGTAGAACTTGTATAAATGGCCAGTCTGGCATATGTCAAGGGTGTGCCCCTCCAGCAATGGCTGAAGAATATTAACTCAGAAGAACTTCTATCTGTTATCAATCTGAAAGAAGTTCCTTTGCCTCTTTCTCATCCATATTCAGCGCCTTGAGCATGTATACCAGCGATTTTTTCTTGATCATCTTTCTGGTATTATCATCAAGGAATTTTTCCATGATTATTGGCGCCTTCAAGAAATAGGAAATCGCAAACTCTGAATAATATAGGCTGGCATTCTCTTCATCAATCTCGGTGGCCTTTGTGTAATACTGCTCCGCCTCATTGAATCTGCCAATATCACTACAGAATGAGCCAAGTGTGGTTAGGTAATATACATTATCCGGATCCAGCTCAACAGCCTTCTGGTAGAGTTCCATTATCTTATCCACCTTGACCTTTGGCATGCCCAATGATGCTTCAGCTTTACCAAAATACCCTATTGGATTTTTTGGATCTCCTTTTATTACCTCATTGAATTTCTTTCTTGCTTTGTCATATTCATATTGTGCCAGCAGAGATTCTGCCTTCATCAAATCATTCTCGATATCTGCCATATTATCGGTTAGAAATCACATTGTCCATCATAAAGCTTTGGGCGAACTGTAACTAGAAAATAATTAATATCCAGTTCGGCGGAAGTTTACAACAATATATTTGCAGAAACTCCACAAACTGAATTAAAAATAATTAATATTCAGTTTGGGCGGATTGTTCAGTCTTCCAGCCGCAGACCCTGGGCAGCCAATTCCAAGCTCCAGGCCTTTCCACCTGCTTTTTCCATTGCAAGAATGGTTTTTTCCGGGTCATTGGTAAGGGCAATCAAGCTTCCTCCTCCTCCACCACCGGTGAGTTTGGCACCGTAGGAATGCCTGCTTGCTGCCTGAAACAGCTTGTCCAGCATGGGATGTCCTGCACCCAGTGTCATCATAACTTTGTGGCTCTTGGTCATGAGCCGTCCGGTTTCTTCAAGGTTGCCTGATGCAATGGCTTCATGGCCCTTTGCAGATATCCGGCACAAATCTGTAATCATATCCCTGGCAAAGCTGTTTCTCTGATAGAATCGTAAAATTTTAGCCTGCATTTCCTTCTCCGACGCAGGTATGCCAGTATATCCCAGAACAAGGTTCATATCTGGCATGTCAAGATCATGAATTGTCCATTCCTTGTTTTCCTTGCGAAATGTCCAGAGCGGGTTTTTTTCAGCATGGCATGAAAGATAAATTCCTTGCCCATGGGTTGCTGCTGAAATGTCTAAAGGAGTTCCATCCTTCTCCACCTCATGGTGAATTTCAAAAGCATTCCTGGCTATATCCTCATAGATTAGATGATTGTGAATCATTGAAATAGCACCCAAACAGGCAATTGTGGATGCAGCTACCTCCCCAAGCCCAGTGCCTTCAGGGATTTTGGATTCAAAGTCTATTGCAAGTGGTTTATCCATATTGGTCCAGGTCTGGAGAACTGCGCCTCTGGCATAAGGATGTTTTTGAGTGTCCAGGTCTTCGCCGTCAACGCTGAATTTTGAATTTAATCTGACCTTGCAATGGACTCTGTGTTCAATAGCTAAAGCGATTCCTGGACCTCCGAAATTAACAGAATGGTCACCAAAAAGGATGACTCTTCCAGGTGCAGATACATGGGTGCCAGCATCCTTGGTCATTTATTCACCTTCCGTGTCAATGCTGGGGTCAATGGTAAGTGCCTTTTTGAATTGTTCTTCTGAACTAACACTTTCCCCAAGCAACTTGTTAATCCGGGAAAGTTCCATCCAGGCAAATGGATTGCTGGAGTCAATTTCGATTGCTCTTTCCAGGCTCTTTTTTGCACGCTTGAGGTCGCCACTGGCAACCTGTTCCTTTGCCTTCTTTATCCATTTTTCACTGCGATTGCTCAGAACGCTCTGGGAGTATTCCACAGTCCTGGTGTATTCACTTATGCTCTTAGCTATCTCTTCTGTCACTGAGCTGACTCGTTGAAGTTCAGATTCCTCAGCACTATTGAGTTTCTCGATATCAGTGAAGCCAGCATCCACCAGGCGCCTGGCAATTTTCTTGGTTACCAGGGGTATATTGCAGAATTCAGCTATCACACTGGATTCGTCAATGGTATCTCCCACCACGCTTATGCCTTTATTTGTTATCTGAAGTGCGAACTTGCCTCTGCTGAACCTGGAGATGCTCATGCTTTCAATTTCAATGAAAAGATTGCTTTCCTTGTCCGCAGATATGATTAAAACTCCATCTGCCATGTGTTTAAGCGCGGAGATAATCCTTTCGTCATGGGCTCCCTCTTCCACAATGAATAATGATGTAAGGCCAGCATTCTTTAGCCGTGTCTTCTGTCTCTGAACGAATTCAATGACATCTGGCAAGTCATATGTGTTCAATGCCTGGGTAATCACATCAATCATGGCTCGCTTTGTGGGAGCAAAGGAAAGGCTCTCAATTCCCTTCATGAAGGCGATATCCAGATTGGCAATATCCTTGGATGCTACCAGAACTGGACCATTCTCCTCCAGACCAACCACTGCCCGGCTTCTTTGAGTGTACCAGTCCACGGTTTTTAATCTGCTTTTTGCCTCGCATGACACGACATTGACCTTGAGTTTGGAGAGTCTCTCTCGCATCTCCTTGATGCTCATTGAAGAAAGTACAGCCAGACCTGCGCCGCCCTTGTTCAGACCGTCTGAAAGGAACTGGAATGCGAAATGATACTTGGCTGTTCCAGTAGGCCCAATAAGCAAAATCATGTCCGAGCAAGGAAAGCCGTTACCCAGAAGTTCATCCATCTCCTTCATGCCAGATGAAATAGTGCCTGCCATGGAACCTTTCAAAATATACTTTTTCACGTTCAACCGAACAAATGGTTCCTTAAATTGCCGCATTACAGCAGTAACTATGGCTTCAGCCTCACCAAAAGCAGCCTCCTGGCCCTTGGAAAATGCTATTACATCAATTAGTGAATCAAAAGCCAATGAAAGGGTTTGCACAATCTTTGCTTCGCTTGCATCCCTTATATTGATGGATGCTCGGCCGTCCTCTCCAATCTCCAGACCAGACAGCATGAGGTGCTCCTTTTTCAATATGTCAATTTTCTTTACCAGAAGCATGTGCATTGCATCATTTTCCTGGCTGGCTAGATAGTCAGAGAATAGCTTCTCAAATACCATTGAGGCTTCTACTGAACCACTGCTGTCTTTCATAATGCCACTCCCACGAGTATAGGGAACAATATGCAGAGACTGAATATTAAATCTTTCATAGAGAAATTATTTTACTTAAGTTCCTTATTAGGCTGAAACATTGGGCTTATGGTCTAGTTGGTTATGATGTCGCCTTCACATGGCGAAGATCTCCAGTTCAAATCTGGATAAGCCCATTATTTTTTTTGCTTATCTTTGCTTGTAGTTAAAAAAAATAATGGACACTGGACTAATTCATGAAATTCTATTAAGCTAGTGTCATGTCAACCATGTAATGTCGTAAAATATATAAAGGATGTCCACCATCCCTTACCTAGGTGGATTGAATATGAAAAAATATATAGTGACACTTACCAAAGATGAGCGTGAATCCCTTGACGTGCTTATTTCCAA
>JAUWNU010000132.1 GCA_030612505.1 Methanomassiliicoccales archaeon | reverse complement strand
GACATCCATTAAATTCTTCTTGTAATAAATTGAAAAGCCATCCAGTGCTTTCAAAAGATCTGGCAATACTGAAACTTCATCCAGAATTAACTGTCGAATATCAATACAGCCGCTCATCTCCCACATTTCCATCATACCGATTAGTCTCGCTCCTTGAAAAATAGGGAAGTACCAGGCATCTCCAAAACGCCTGCGAAGTTCAACCCGATGGGGCTGGACAAGTGGGTCATAGAGCGTTAAAATTTGAATTTCATTGGATTCAGTGGTGGGCATGGCTTTCAGGGTATCAAATTCATCTGCTGGCAGGAGTAATTTCATCTTGCTGCCCTCGGCAATCTGAATTTCTAAAAGTTTTCCAGAGGCAATATCTTCTTTCAGAACTGATTTAACATGCTGCATTGAAAAGCCGGTTGCATAGGCCAGGGAACGCAGGGCAATTGGCGCATAGGCCTTCAGCGTGATTCGAATAATTTCTTCTGCAGCTGCATCCTGATTTTCAGGTACTGGTTCCAGGTCAAGAACAGCATAGTGATTGGTGGAAGACCAGCTTTCCCTGTCTGTGAATTGCCGTATCACATGCATGTTCCTGTCCAGCTTTTCCATTAGTTCTTTTGCTTTGACTGAAGGTAGTTCTGCCTTGTGACCCAGGGAGAACATGTCAATTCCCGGGTTAGCCTCGATAATATTCAAGAGACGCATTTCAGCATCATTGAGCTCTTCCCGGCGATATGCATCCACATAGGTCTGGGCATCCGCCTTCCGAACATAGCATACACTGCCGTCCTTGAACCTGCCGTGGAGAATGTCTCCCTTTCGCCGGCGCTTTAACCAGTCAGTATAGAGTTTTGGTTTTCCCCTGGCCAAGAGGTCTTGAGGCATCCAGACCACGCCATATCTGTCAAAATAGTCATCGATATTGTCGATCTTTTGGCAATGCTTGGCAAGTTGATAATTCTCAATCTGAGGCTGCAAGATAGTATCCTCTTTTCCGCCACCCTGAAGCTCCATCCGGTCTGCTGTAAGTAGGAATTGCAGATCTGGTTCAGTGAAAGAGCCCGAGGAAACAATACCCCATGATTCCAGGTCTGCCAGTATTCCTGAAAGTAAATCCTTGTCCAGAGCCAAATCATAAGCCAGTTCATCAAGGGTTAGCGGTGCGAAGTACTCCAGATGCCTTGTGAGCATTTTTCCCATGAAGCGCTTGCCAACTTTCTTCGGCTTCACATGACGAATGCCCCATGTGATATTGCCCTTTTTATCCTGGCCAGCACGTTCTACAAGATAGGCGCGTTCAAGAACTCCCAGATCCCGGCGGACCTTTCTTGTTTCCTGTTCAAGGGATCTTGACAGGGCCAGGGAGGTCTTTGGTTTTTCTTTCAGGGCTTTGAGAATCTCATTTCCGGCATCATCCGGTTTCTTTCCAGTGCTGTAAATGCCTGCCATTTCTTCAAGTTCGTCAGGGTCTGCCCAGAGGCTGCGGCCTGCCCATATTGAGGTTACATGGCCAGTTTTAATTAGCGAATCTGCTATTTTTGCAAGCTCTTCTTCAGGCCGTTCTGAAAAATCATAGATGCTGGCACTCTTTCTTGTGAAAAGTTCCAGGGGCCCAAGTTGAGCCAGTACCTGGGGGATATGTTCAGGTTTGGATATGTCCGGCCATTTGTTCGAGAAGTGTTGGCTTAATGCTTCTAAATCGAACTCGGGCTTCAGCGCCTTATCTCCCCCAACACGCATGAGCACCTTGCGATGAAGCTCCTTCAGCAAGGCCGAGCGGTCATGCATCAGCACGATGTCAGACATGCCAACAAGCACAATATTATGGGCGAATGGTGAGGGAACATCAGAAACACTGGCATGGTTTACTTTGATAATACCATCCTCAATTCCCTGAAGTATCTGTTTTGCGCCAGTGATGTTCATTGCCTCATTGAGAATTTCATTGACAGTTTCCTTTACAATTGGGAAATTGTCCCTATCTTCAAGGGCACGCAAAACCTTCTGGCTACGCTGCTGCTGCCGGCCTACTGGCACTTCTCTGCCCTGATAGTTTTTAAGCACCATGAAACCCCGGGTACTGCAGTGTCTGAAACGCTGCTTGAAAAGCTCTGTATCGCGAATTGCCTCTTTCAGTAATTTCACTATATTCTTCGGGGTAACCAGCTTCTCCAGGCCTTCAAGTTTTATTCGCCTGGGAACCGTAAGCATGAAACAATCATCACTGACCGAGATAGATACATTGCAGTGATGTTTGTTTGAAACAGCCATTGCATAGGCCCTGGCCAGTGCATCATTTGTCCGCCTGCCGAAACAGTAATGGAATATTATGTTCAAATTTCCTTTGGGGTCAAGGTATCCTTCCATGAGCAGATTATCAGCAGATGGAATATTCTTATTGAATGCAATCTGTTCTGTTATGTAGGATGATATGGATCTTGCACCGCCCTTGTCTAGTGGGTAATTTTCCCCAAGCCATTCTTCAATATTATGGCCCTGGGCAGCCAGCTCTCCCATTTGGCCTCTGAACTCTCCAATAGCAACAGATAGGTCAAAGCTTCTTGGCATCATCTCCCCGGACCATGAGGGTATTGTAGGCCTGCGGCCGGTGGCTGGCTTCACAAAAAGGCTCATGCCCCTTGATTTGATGAACTCATAGGACTTGCCCCCAAGAACAAAAACATCACCTGGGGAAAGCTTCTCAACAAATCCTTCGGAAAGCTCACCCAGTCTGCCGCCAGAATCAGAATATACCTTGTAATTTGCCTCTTCAGGAATAGTGCCGCTATTGAGATAATAGATTAATCGGCTTGAGCGTTTTCTGCCAAACTCCTGGGTATCATGGTCCAGCCATATTTTGGAATAAACATTTGGCATGTCCCGGCTTGAGAGATAGTGAATAACAGACATGAAATCGTCTTTTGTTAGTTCGTGGAAACTGTATGATTTTCTAATCACATCATAGGCCTCATCAATATGCCAGACCTTTTCAAGAGACATGCCAACTATTGTTTGAGACAGTACATCCAGCGAATTTTTCGGAAGGTCCACCCGGTCAATAAAGTTCTCACTGGCCTTTTTAGCCAGCACCGCACATTCCACCAGGTCATCATTGTCAAATGCTATGAGTTTTCCCCGGCTCACCTCACCATAACCGTGGCCAGACCGCCCAATGCGCTGCAAACCCTTGGCAATGCTCTTTGGAGAGCCAATCTGGCATACCATGTCTATGCTTCCGATGTCAATACCCAGTTCAAGGCTGGTACTGGAAACCGCTGCTTTTAACTCGCCGCGTTTCAGCCTGTCCTCAACATCCAGACGGGTTTCTCTGGCCAGGCTGCCGTGATGCGCAGCAATATTTTCCACACCCAGTTCACTAAGTTTCAGCAGGACGTTTTCGGTTCCAGAGCGGGTATTTGTGAACACCAGCGTAGTTGTATTCTCCATTACCGTGTCTCGTAGAGTTTCATAGAGCCTGGCATTGATTATTTCAAAAGGAAGAGAGGTCATATCCTCCACCGGCGTCATTACAGTGACTTCTATCTGCTTATTGCTGTCAACCTCAACAAGCTTTACTAGCCTTAGTTTATCACCTTCATAGCCAGAAAGAAACTTTGCAATTTCTTCTATTGGCGCTTGAGTCGCAGAAAGCCCAATCCTGGTTGCCTGGTACTCCAGATTGTTCTGCAAACGTTCTAGGTTCACAGAAAGCTGGACACCACGCTTGGAATTGCAGATGTCGTGAATCTCGTCCATGATCAGCCACTCGGTTGTGTGAAGTGCCTGGCTGAACTTGGGTGTCGATAAAATGATGGCTAGTGACTCTGGAGTTGTGATAAGAATATGCGGCGGTTTCTTTGCCATCTTCTGCCGCTCATAGCTGGTTGTGTCCCCTGACCTTACAGCCACACGAATTTTCGGTTTTTCAAGGCCTTTTTCTTCAGCCAGGGCCTCAAGTTCTGCTAAAGGCTGTTTTAAATTCTTATTAATATCATTGGCCAGTGCTTTTAGTGGAGAAACATAAACGCAGTAGATTTTGTCTTCTAATTCGCCATTTTCCTGCTTGTACATTAGTTCATTAATAATACTCAAAAAAGCAGTTAGGGTTTTACCGGAGCCAGTGGGTGATGAGATAAGAACATTCTGGCGTTTGTGAATTATAGGGACAGCATAGGCCTGGGGCTCTGTTAATCCTTCAAATTTTAAATCGAACCATTCCCTGACAAGAGGCAGCATTAGCTCTAGGACTTCAGCTTTAGAATGTTTCTTTCTTACCCTTCTTATCATAACACAGATACTCCTGGCGATGAATCGAAGGTTATAGGGGTATCCAGATAATAAAGCTACTCCCTGTGAAAAAGTTAGTTCAACGTTTGTATCAACCTGTTCAACGTTTGTATCAACCTGTTCAATGTTTGTATCAAAAGGGGTTTAAAAGAGAAGCCGCAATTCTGTCATTAGTGATAAAATGAAAAAGCTCATGACAATAATAGTCGCCCTTGCAATGTTGACTGCAATACCACTGGGAGTAATTGCCCAGGAGAATGATACTGTGTCCAGTGATGACATGGATATGGCCTATTATGACCCATATTTCTGGTTCCCAGAGCCAGGTGGATTTGATTATTCCAATGGCACAGCCGATGGAACCTATGTTGATTTCCAGCTTGATGAAACAACTGGCACTGTATCAGATTACACAGTAAAATTCATAGATTACAATTATCTCTATCCTATATTCTATTATGAGGAGGTAGGCGGCATGCCAGGACCTGGAGAACCCCCAGAGATGCCTGAGCCAGAGGAAAAAATATTCACATTATTTGATTCCATAGAAATAGAAAATTTCGTGGCAAACGGCCATCCTGCCAATTTTGGCGAGAGATTTATCTTCCTTGGAGAGAACATGATGATGGATTTCTATGACTTTGATTTCGCCAGTGCATCATATCAGTTCGGTGCAGAGAACGGCACAATGACCATTAAGGTGGCAGACGGCCTGGAGATATCAGAGAACCCATATTACTGGGATTTGTATGAATGGGATGAAGATGAGCTGATTGAATGGGAAGAATGGGAAGAGGGAGAGCGTGAAGATATTGAACCAATGCCCATAGATGATGAATTTGGCTTCCCTGAAGAAGATGGCGGCATGATAGATGGTATAGCTGTAGGGGACATGGATATGATGATGGACCCATATTTCTGGAGCTGGGAAGAGGTCTGGCTCACCGGAGATAATTTCACCTGCTCTATATGGGTCGACCGCGGCACAATTGACATTGATGAGGCAAGTAATACGCTCACAATCAATAATACCTACAAGAATGCCTGGGTC
>JAUWNU010000029.1 GCA_030612505.1 Methanomassiliicoccales archaeon | reverse complement strand
TTCTAATTTGTCATTAACAATAGTTTCCAGGCAGAAGGCCCCAATCATGCCCCCGAAGAGCTCTATTGATTTCTCAACCACCTGCTCGGCCATTGTGAAGACCTTCGGGAGCAGCGACTCCCGAATCACCAGGGGTAAATTGCCAGTAACCACAAAACTCGGGTAAATGTTCAGCCGTTTCAGCTCTTCCTGGCTGCCAAGTTTGTACATTTCGTCAATATTGGTCTCGTCCCGGCGGTCCATGCCCATTAGTTCCAATTTTCCCTTGGACAACTGGTAGCCGTCCTCACGAATTGGCGAGTAAAAGTAATGCAAATAATATCTTGTTCCTAATATATATTCCTGGATATTATATTTTTGGCCATGCTCGATTCCCAGCTTGAAGTCGTGGTAATCCTTTGCGATAAAGAATCCCCGGCCGCCTTTTGCACCGTGGTATTTCACAAGCACTGGCCTGTCAATGTCTTTGGGATCGGATATCTGCTCTGGCATATTGATGCCTGCTGATGTAAGCCATTCCCGTTCCATATCCCTGTCAGACTCCCATTCCAGAACTGCCCGGTTTCCGAATGTTGGAAGTGGAATTTCAGCGAATCTCTCTGCGCCCAGATACTCAACAAAAGAACCATGAGGTATTAATATCACATTTTTCGCAGCCAGTTCATCTGCTCTGGTGACAATTTCATCATAGTTTTTCACCACAAAAAATTCATCAGGCTTTGCCAATGGGAACGCATCATAAAATTTAGGGGCCTTTCCAATGGCAATCCCGAGAGTTTTAAAACCTTCCTTTCTTGCGCCTGCCAGTATCTGCAAACTGCTATGTGAACACACAGTCGCTATGGTGATATTGTCCAGGTCGTAGCCCGATAAAATGCTTGATATCTCTGATTTTGAGACCATAACGTGGGAAAACCCATCTTGGATTTAAGGTTTATGTAAGAAAATCAAAAGTTAAAAGGAGGGGAACCCGAAGATTCCCCTATTTTGTCTTTACCAATCAACAGTCCAGATAGCATCAACCGGAACGTGGACCCAATATCCTTGACCTGGGTTCATAATGTCTGTGCCAAGCATATCCCTCAGCAAGTATGGATTTGCCCCATCGAATTCTGCGAGACCGTCATAGCCAGTTCCCAATAGGGCAGCGGCAGCATCCAATGGTGTGAAGGATGGGTATCCGACCAGGTTCCAGCCCGTATAAAGGAATATCTCAGTAGTTACTGGCACACTGCCTATCACTGTAAGGCACGGCGCAGGGGCATTGGTGTGTATCCAGAATCCCATTTTGTGGTCAATATCATAAAGGTCATTTGTTGATGCTCCTGGTCTGTAGGTTTTCCAGGGGTCATTTGTATCTGTTGTATCGTAATATTTCACAACATCATACTGGCCGTCTATTGAACTCAGAACAGTTGAAATTGTTGTATCTGTTTGTTCCAGAGGAATTGAGATTAGGTTCCAGCCCGGGTCCAGATAGAGATTCCAGGCAGGCAATCCCAGCACAATTGTCACCGAATGTGTGGCACCCATGAAAGGCTCGGGTGTCGCCCAGCCGGTTTGAAGCCCAGCTATTGCAGTTCCGTTGTGGTTAGTGTAGTAAATTCTACTGGCCTGGTCCTCAATGAACTCGGTAACCACAGTCCAGTTAAGCCAGCCGTTTGCTGGCGTGAAAGCATTCAGGATACTCGTACCGAAGGTGTCGTTTACCCAGACCTCCGCCCCACCTACAGGTGTGAATGTCGGGTCAACTACCTGGACATGCATGAACCAGTTCATTGTCAGGGTCGAAAGGGCATCATTGAATACTGTTGTCTTGTCGTTTATTGTGTTAAGGCAGACTGGGTGCGAGTTCGTGTCAAGATAGAAATCACCGATACCGCTGTTCGAAATGGTGCAGTTCTCTATGGGGTCGGGGGATGAGCCATCTATTAGATAGATTCCATAATCAGTCGAGTTGTCGATTGTCGTGCGGTCTATGTGCGAACTGCTGCCGGACAGATAAATACCATTATGATCTGTGTTGGCGATGGTGTTTAATCGGATAATTGGGTCACAGTTGGTGCAGCTAATCCCGCTGTAATTGTTGTCATGGATATAATTCGATTCGATGAGCGGATTCGAGTTTGAACAGTAAATGCCAGTGCCGCTGTTCTGAGGGAAAGGATTGGGAATGAACCAGCAGTTGAATATCTCATTGTTCCTTATCTGGCCATCACAGTTAGTGTACTGTATGCCGTAGAAATCAGAATCATGTATGGTGTTCCAACTCACCGTCGCCCCGAATGCTATGTTGTCCATCCAGATTATCTGGTCTCCCTGGCTTCCATATGTTCCTGTGGGCCAGTCATATCCACCGCTTCCTGTTGTGATGTCTGAGTTCTGTTGAATATCAATCATATCAGCTGAGAATCCGATTATGGCACCAGCACCGTCTCCCGCCATTCCAATGGTGTCGAACCAGTTGTCTCCCCCATCGCCTCCGGTAATGAGGCTTTGGTCCCCTATGTTAAGCATGGTCATGACATTCTCCACCCATATTCCAGTGCCGCCGCTGCCTGCCCATGTTCCAATGCCTGGTGGTCCATTGTAGAGTGTATCGCCTCCGTCACCGCCAATGATCCTTCCACTGTTCCAGGTGCTTACTCCGGCCCCCTGGTATACATGGATTCCTCTTCCACCGGTTCCGCCAAAACTCCCGTCAGCGTGGATATTTCCACCCTTTCCACCTGTGAAGTTGGAATCCATAGCCCAAGCATAGGACATAGTTCCATTGACACTAAGGCCAACACCGCCTGTTCCAGCTCCTCCTCCGCCAGGGCCACCACTGGCAAAGTCGTCACCGCCTTTTCCGCCTGTGGAATCGCATGTCATTATACCTGCCGATGATTCGAAATCTCCATATGGCTCAAGATGTATACCGTCCCCGCCATCTCCGGCAAAGATATTGGTACCCATATTGTCTCCTCCATCACCGCCAAATATCTCATTTGAGTCAATTGACGCATTTGTCGTACCTTTGAACGTGATTCCGTTCCCGCCAATGCCGGCAAATCCAAAATTGCCAGCAGCGATGGCTGTGGTGTTTCCGCCTTTTCCGCCGGTTATAAGTTGATTGTTAATTACATCAGTCTTTGTGCCGATATAGCACCATTCGGCAAAAATCCCAGCACCGCCATCACCGACCTGCCAGGTCCCGCCGCCAGAGTCGGATGCCGAGCTGTTTCCCGCGTATCCGCCGGTAACATATTGGTTCGCTGAGACCAGGGTACTGCCAAGTGAATCGTCATCATAGACGTAGATGCCGTGACCTCCATCACCGCTATTGCCGTCCAGAGCGGCATTGTTGTCGCCTCCGTGTCCGCCGATTATCTGCTGGTTGTTGAAAACCTCGATTGAATATTCATCAATCCACCATTGGTTATTGTCAGGCAACGGGCTGCAATAGATACCAGCTCCACCAGCTCCTGCCATACCGTTATCAATGGTATTTCGACCGCCATCACCGCCTTTCAAAAGCGTGTTGCTCTCGATAAACACCTGGGTGCCGGCAGCCATCCCTTCATGGTTATCCAGCCAGATAGCATGACCGCCATCTGGTGGTTGACCAGCAATGCCATATTCGTCTCCACTACCGCCGATGATTGTATTCTGTGATATTGTAGTAGTCATTGATGGATTTCCTGTAATGTAGATAGCGTCTCCACCAGACATGAACGAGCCTGGAGGTGCGTTCCAGCCGTAAATCGTGTTGTTGATAACTCTTAAAGAGGTGTCACCGGTATAGATGGCTGGATTCCCTGTGTCAGTGAAATAACAGTCTCTGACCTCTGGGTTCCCACCTACCTGCCAGTACCCTAATCCACTGTCGGAATTATGTCTAAAGGTACAATTTGACACAATATCGGTTCCAGCTGTGTTGTACACGTAGATCCCATAATTGCTGTATTCCACAACCACATTCTCGAATTGGCCGTATCCTCCATTTATAAATATCCACTCCCAATCCCCTTGAGATGGGCTGGTTTCATTGGATGTAAAGGTTATACCAACATCGCCGCCCAGAGCATATATGGAGCCCTGTACTTCAAGTTCGAATGGAGGCATAAGGAGGGGTGCTTCAAAGCTACATATGTCTCCAGGCAGCACATTGAGAGTGTCGCCCGCGCTTATTGTCACCCACCAGTCGTGAAAAACGTAAGAGCCGCTATCGCCTGTTACCGCACCACCTGAGTTTGCTACGAGGTCGTCCATGTCCCAGACCACGCCCGTGCCAGGTGTAGTATATGCCTTTGCATTCTGCGTACCAAATGGCAACACAGCCAGCACTCCAGTTAAAAAGAATGCAACCACTAATACCGAAAATAATCTCCTGTCTCTTAGCCCACTTTGTCTATTAATATTGCCCTTCATTCAAATCACCCTAAGTAATCTTATAACAACTAGGATAAACAAATATTAATACATTATGTAAAAAAACACCACATTAAACACCTTACACCACATTTTTCTTTGAGCATGATATACAAAAATTATATACCAAATAACAGAATGGCCGGGTCGATATTCATGGTAGATGATCAGAAATGTGCCTCATGCGGCACCAGGCTGGTAGGACAGGGAAATGTTACGTTCAAGTGTCCGGGTTGCGAAACAAAGCAATTGGGCAGATGTGTCCAGTGCAGGGACCAGAGCGTGGAATATATATGCCCGGACTGCGGTTACGAAGGACCATGATTGGGTGATTTTATGGGTCAGGTAAGCATTACATTCGAGATTATGCCAGATGGAATTGAGACAGATCTGGAAGACATAAAGAGCAAAGTAGATGCAAAGATTGGAAGCATCTCCAAGATTGAGCAGACAGAGATCAAGCCAATCGCTTTCGGCCTCAAGGCATTGATGATGAACGTTCTTGTAGAGGATGAAGAAGGCATCATGGACAAACTCGAAGAGATGATAGCAGGAGTTGAGGGTGTCCAGGGCGCTAAAGTAATCAATATGACGCTCATTTAATGGAGCGTCATACAAGGCATATTTAATTTAAGCATTAATCACAGCTAAACAATTATTTTCAGTGTTTCAATCACCAACGAAAAGTATTTTAGGTTGTGCGTCCATTATTATATTCAGAATACTTCCTTGGAGGTACAAAATATGGCCAGTTTAAAAGCAGACATAATCGCTATGATTGAACAGATGCCAGATGATATTAGTGTGTCTGATATTATGGCTGAATTGTATTTTAGGAAAAAAGTTGATGCTGGACTCAAAGCCCTTGATGATGGGGATACCGTTCCTCATGAGCAGGTCAAGGAGAATATGAAAAAATGGCTAAATTAATCTGGTCACCACTGGCAGCGTCCAATCTTGAGGATATATGCACTTATATTGAAAAGGATTCAGAACATTATGCAAGACTTTTTGCCCAACATATTATCGCATTAATTGAAGATATTCCAAATTTTCCCAATGCTGGCCGAATTGTGCCGGAATATAAGAAAGAAAACATTAGAGAAAAATTATTTCACAGTTATCGGATTGTTTACAGGATAAAACCAGATACTATTGAAATTGTGGCAATTGTTCATGGTGCAAGGCTTTTATCTGAAAAATAAAAGACTAATTTATTTGTATTTTTTCTTGATTTTCTTAGCCAAATCCTCGCTAATTCCAGAAAGAGCTTCCAAATCTCTAGGTTTCGCCTTTTTCAGCTTCGTTTTTGTATCAAATCCTGCATCAATTATCATCTGTGCCTTTGCGAAACCAACACCAGGAACCTTGACAATATCATCAATTAGGTCTTCTTTGCCCTTCTTCTTTTTGGGTTTTTCTTTTGGTGTTTTCTCTTCTGGCTGTTCCTCTGCCGGTATGTCTTCTTTCGGTGTGCTATCCGAAAGAAGTTCTTCCTTCGGTGTATCGTCCTTTGTCTCTTTTTCAGCAATATCCAGTAAATCTTCAAGCTTACCCTCGGCAGCATCTTCTTTCATTGTTGTTGTGAACTTCTGGCCGCATTCCTCGCAGAACACATCATCAATAGTACCAATTATTCCGCAATGAGGGCACTTGAACTCTTCTGCCTCGAATTCTTGCTGCTCAAGTTCCTCAGCGTCTTTAACTGCCTCAGCAAATTCCTCAGGGGCTTTAATGTCTTTCTCTGGCTTCACCTCTGGAGCGGCTTCGTCTTTGGACTTTTCTTCAACTTTTCCGCCTGCCATCTGTTCTATTCTTCGCTGTGTTGAATCGCGATTCTTCATTGCATCGGTGAAGTCCGGTGCTATGGCCAATGCCCTTTCAAATGAGTCAAATGCCTCTGCGTAATCTTCTTTTCTGGAATATGCTAGTCCGCGATTGTTCCAGGCCTCAGCATAATTCTGGTCCATGGAAATTGCTTCCTCGAATATTTCGATTGCCTGGTCTGGTTTATTATCACCCAGAAGTGCCCAGCCCTTGCTGTTTAAAAGTATCTTGTCTTTTCTAATTATCAGTGCCTCGTCAAGGCATTCTATTGCCTCTGTGAAGCGTCCCATATCGTAAAGTGCGGACCCCTTATTTGCCCATGCGCCAGGATTTTCAGGGTCTATATCAACAGCCCTGTCAAAATATTGCAATGACTTATCTGCGTCGCCGGAGGCAAGAACAATAGCTCCCTTGTTCACCCAGGCCTCTGCAAAGTCCGGGTCTATTTGGATAGCCCTGTCAATGCAAATTGTTGCATCCTCATGTTTTCCCATTTCCAGAAGTGCCACGCCCTGGGCATTCCAGACCTCTGCCAGATCCGGTGAAAGCTCAACAGCCCTGTCAAGGCATTCAATGGACTTCTTCAGTCGTCCCATGCGCCTCAGCAGGCCAGCCCGGCGAATCCATGCCAGCGGCTCATTTGGCCTGTGTTTTGTAATCTTGCTATTAATCTCCAGTGCCTGGTCTACTTCCCCAACATCGGAAAGCATTGATTCCTTGTTCAGTAGTGCCACAAGATTATCTGGCTCTGCCTCCAGTGCTCTATCGTAAGCGTCAATGGCATAGTCTGGTCGGTTCATGCTAGCCAGCACATTACCTTTCTCAATCCAGAGTTGGGAATGTTCGCTGATTCCAAGGGCCTCCTCTATTGCCTTCATTGCCCCATCATACTTTCCCAGGCCCCTCAAAAATCGTGATTTCTCCAGAAGCAGTTCTTCCATATCCATGGCTCGTTTAATGGCCTCCTGCTCCTCTATTGCCTCCTGCTCTTTTGGCTTGCCCACCGGAAGCATGTCTGGCTCCACACCCTCATCCTCTTCGGTCAGGTCAATACCGCAGTCAGGGCAGGAAAGGTCATCATCTGTCACCCATGCACCGCATTCTGAGCAGGAGAAGTATTGTGTCTCGGCTTGAACAGGGGAGGTAGCTGATATCTCAGGTTTATCATCGACTTTTATGCCGCATTGTGAGCAGAATTGTGCCTCTTCCCGAAGTAAATGGCCGCAACCATTGCAATTGGCTAGGTCTTTAAGCTCTTCTCTGGCCGCTGCCTGGGCCTCAGCGGCTTCTGACGAAGCCGTCACAGAATCTCGCGATTCTGTTTGTTCCAGTGCCTTTCCTTTCTCAAGGCGCTCTTCCTCTGCCAATCTGGCTGTTTCTTCAACTGCAGCAACCCTGCCGTCAGCAGCTTCCTTCATTGCTTCTTCAGCTTTCTTCTTCTCCTCAAGGGCAATGTCCCAGCCAGGTTTCATGGAAAGCGCATCATCAAAGGCCTCCATTGCCTGCATATATTTTACAAGCAGGGCCAGTGCCACACCTTTCAGCAGCATGACCTCTGGATTTCTCCATTTGGTCAGCACAGTATCATAGCATATCAAAGCATCCTCATATCGTTCCATATCATGGAGCAGAATTCCCTTATTCAACCAGGCATCCAGATAATCATCTTTCTTCCGCAAAGCCTTGTCGAAGGATTTGAGGCTTTCGTCGTATTCCTCAAGATTTTTCAGGGCCACGCCGCGATTATTTAGAACCTGAATATTGTCCGGTTCCAATCGCAGAACCTTGTCATAGCAAAGCACAGCTTCCTCATATTTGCCCAGATGATGTAAAGTGGCACCCTTATTATTCCAGGCCTTTGGATATTCCGGGTTCAGTGCCAGTGCCTGGTCATAACATGCTATTTCATCCTCATATTTTCCAAGGTGGAAATGCGTTGCACCCAGATTGTACCATGCTTCCTCACTCTCCGAATTATATTCAAGCACTTTCTTGAAGCAGTGTATTGCCTCTTCATACATGCCAAGAGCTGAAAGTGAATTTCCCTTCATTAACCAGGCAAGATCATACTGATTTTTCAGCCGGAGTGCAGCGTCATAATATTCTATGGCTTTTCTATAGTTGCCAGTTCCATAGAAGTCATTGCCCCAGCGCATATTGTTTTCAAGTTCATCGATGCTTGGCAGGAACCTGTCTCCATCCTGCTCCAGAACACGCTGATTGGCTCCCTTTTCCAGGGCATCTGCCATATCAAATTTCTTTAGTAAAAGCGTGAGCTTTTCACCATCTGCCAGACTAATATTCAGCATATCTGCGTATTTGTCAGCATCTTCGGTGAAGCCAGCTGTTGAAATGTATACCGGAGAAAGCTCCCTCCCATTACTCTGCTTTCCAACAGTCATCTGGAGCTCATCTGGCCCAATCTTTTTCTGGCCTCTGACTGCCCGAATAAGGAAAATACGCCCTTGCTCATCATCATCTCTTGTGGCCTCATAGTCCAGATGTTTAGCGGTAAATTCTTGATTTTTAATATTAAATCTCATTTGCTTGAGAAGGTGAGTAGTTAGCGCCTCAAACTCATCCTGGGGCATATCATTGATTATGCCTATCAGGCGATTCGGTGCAGTGTCCCAGCCTAACATATTAATCACTCTCCTTTATTAGACGTTTAGCACTCTGCTCGCGCCATTTGCTGGCACCTTCCAATTTCGGGTTAATCTTCAATGCCTTGTCAAAGGCCTCAATTGCTTCTGGGTATCTGCCTGCCTCATGCAATGACATTCCAAAGGCCATCCAATTATCTGCAATATGCTCCCCGAGTTCAACTGCCATCTCCAGGGATTTTATGGATTCCTCTTCTTTTCCAATTTCTTTCTGAGCTTCACCCAGATATCTCCAGATGCCAGGATTTTCAGGCTCAACATCAAGGGCTTTTCTGAAAAGCACTATTGCCTCATTGTAGCCGCCATTGTCAAGCATTAGCTGACCCTTGCCAGTTAATGCGGTCACGTCTTCGGGATTCAGTGCCAGTGCAGTGTCATATGGCTTCTTTGCTTCGGCCACACGTCCTTCCTCACGATATGCATCACCCTGCAATGCCCAGGCTTTTGAGAAGTCTGGATGATGTTTTAATACTGCCCGGAGGGACTGAAGCGCGGCACCCCATTTTCCTCTCTTGATCTGAATTTCAACCCTGCCAGTGAGACCGTCTGGTTCAGTTGGATAGACCTCCAGAAGCTTCTGATATACCTCGTCTGCCAGGTCCAGCTTATTCCGGTTCATGAAAACTCTAGCTTTGTGCAGATAGGCATAGACATATTCCTCATCAACTTCCATTGCCCGATCGAACATCTGCAGGGAGCCGCCCCAGCGGCCTTTAATAACCAAAATATCACCCTGCTTGGCCCAACCTTCTGGGTTATTCTTGTCAAGGGCAGTGACTTTCTCATAACACTTGAAGGCATCATCATCTCTCTCAAGGCCAAGGAATGCATCACCAATACCAAGCCAGGCATCAGTGTTTTCCGGTTTGACCTCAATAATCTCATTGAAGGAAACTATTGCTTCCTCATAATCTTCATCCTGGAGCTGGCACATTCCCATACCTTGCCAGGCATCCACATTTTTTGGTTCAAGATTAATAACTTCATCATAGGCATCAATGGCCATATCATAAACATCAAGCTCGTAATAGGCGTGTCCACGATTGAGCCAGGCACTGATATTTTTCTTATCTATATCAATGGCTTTCTGAATTTCCGCAAGCCCATCCTCTGCCCTGTCCAATGATATCAAAATGCCGCCTTTCAATGCCAGAACCTCAACATTTTTTGGCTCTTTGTCCAGTATCTCCCTTGTTCGAGCCAGTGCAGTTCTATATTCTTCCTCATCAATAAGATTCTGAATCTCATCCAGGCTGGAACTGGCCAGTGCCTCGTCCAATTGCTGCTCAGTCTCTATCTCTTCGAGTTCCGAGAGCACACCTTCCTCATCCTCTGGCAATTCCACTTCATCTGAAATATCATCCTCTGGTATCTCAGGTTCAGGAATAGCTTCCAGATGTTCTACAACCTCTGGAAGTTCTTCCAGATGTTCTACACCCTCTGGAAGTTCAATTTCTTCAGGGAGGTCCAGTTCTGCCTCAATATCTATATCTTCTTCAGTTTCTAGAGAATCATCTGGAACATCTTCCTTCGGTTTCTCGTCCGAAGGAACATCTTCTTCTTCAATCTTCTGTTTCGCAGGAATTCCCATGAGCGGCCCCAGAACAGGCTCATCATCTTCATTATCATTGTCCGGCAGTTCAACTTCCTCAGGGAGACTTGGCCAATCAGTGTCTTCTTTCTCCTCTTCCACATCAAGGCCACTCATGAACATCTCTGCCAAGGATTGCGGCTTTTGAGCTTCTGAATCCTCCGCAGGTTCTTCTTGGATGTCCTCTAGTTCATCATCTTGAACTTCATCGATTTCTGGCTCATCAGTTACTGGCTCCGGAACATCTTCTGGTTCTTCATCTTCCTGAGCATCAGAAACATCGTCCTGAATCTCATCGATTTCAAGTTCATCAATTACTGGTTCCGGAACATCTTCAGGTTCTGCATCGTCCTCAGATCCCACATCCAAAATATCAAGGGCCTCCTGAATATCAAGGGCATCCTCGAATTCTGCCTCCATTTCTATTTCTTCAGGTTCTTTTGCCATCATATCATCTGGGTGCTCATCTTCTTTGGAAATTTGAGATGGTTCCTGTGCGTCCTCTGGCTCCGAAACATCCAGGTCTTCTTCCATGTCTTCGATTGCTGCCTCTTCTTCTGGAGTTATTTCTTCCTCTGTTTCATCTGGCACTTCTCCGGATGTTCCGTCATCCGTTTCAACGTCAGCATCTGGCATTTCTCCGGATGTTCCGTCATCCGTTTCAACGCCAGCATCTGGCATTTCCTCGGTTGCATCATCTGGCATTTCTCCGGTTGTTTCATCAACCGTTTCAACGCCAGTCTCAACCGTTTCAACGCCAGTCTCTACTATTTCTACTGAATCAGGTAAATCATCCGCAGCAGTTTCCTCAGGTCCATGCTTGCTGATGAAAGCCGGTCTGGGCATCATATTATTTGCCCTGTCATAGGATTCCACAGCCAGGTCTATCTTGCCCATTTTTGTAAGGGCATCCCCACGGCCGTTCAGCGCCTCTGCATTATGGGGTTCCAGCTTAATTACCCTGTCAAAGCAGGCCATTGCTTCTTCATATCTCTGAATTTCCATGAGAGCCAGTCCCTTGTAGAACCAAAGCTCGTGATTCTTAGATGATAATTTTAAGGCAGAATCAAAACATCTCAAAGCATCCTGGTGGCTGGCCAGTTCCATATGCGCTTTTCCCTGAAGCTCCCAGATATCCGGGTCATCTGCCTTTCTGTCAATAAATTCCTTGCAGGATTCGATACATTCCTCATCCTGTCCAACAAGATGAAGTATGCCAGCCTGATTTTTCAGGGCAGGTAAATATCCCTTATCAGTGGCAAGGGCCCTTTCATAATGTTCCAGGACCTTCTCTGATCTACTGGCTGCCTTATTCTTGTAATTGGAAGAATCTATGGCCCTATTGCTCGACAGCACCGGATCATTGAGCCAGATAACATTTCCCAGGAGATTTTCCATCCTGGCCGAGAACTTCACGTCGTCAGCGTTTCTCAATTTTTGACTTAATTCTACAATATCCTTTGAACTTGTTGCGCATTCCCTGGACAGTAAAACACCCTTTTCAGGGTTTAGTTCCTCGGGCATGCCAGTATTAAAAAGAATTCGTTCCAGTCTTGGCGCAAGGACTTCCGGGTTCTGGCCAATGTCCACCTTTCGGTTGACAATGTTAATTTCTTCCTCCAGGGAAGGAAGCGGCCCTGCCTTTATCTGACTTTCCATGGTTGGCCCCAGAGTGATATTGACAGAGCTAGCATTTCGTGATTCAGTGAACATGGATTCTCCTACAAGGTTGTATAATGTGATTTCGGAATCATGGCCTGAGCATTTGCCGCATAACAGACCGTCTCCTGAGTGGCTGCCACAAGATATGCAATTCAATTAACTTTCACCAAGTACCAAATAGAATACTTTACATTTAAAAGTTATCTGTATATATTATGCTATAACATACTTGGATTGTGCTTGATTATTATTAAGGGTCTAGGGTCTAAGTTTACATACAAAAGAGATAGGGTCTAAGTTTTTATACAAAAATGATAGGGTCTATGCTTAATTATTGCTAATAAAGGGTCTAAGTTTGTATAGAAAAGTAATAGGGTCTATGTTTGGTTATTGTTATTGAGGGTCTAGGTTTTTTGGCTGGAGAATCCATGCAATAAATGAGCTGGATTTATGCCTTCCTGTCTCATTAATTTTCCTAGAACTTATAATGCTTCGAACTGTGTTGATCTCTGGCTGTTCTTAGAATTTTACCACCCCACGTAGAAATATTGTGGCCGTTGCTGGCAAGGAATTGGAAGGTTTATGTAGTAGAACCACCTATATTATTTTGGTGAAATAAATGAGTGCCCTCACAGCAATAATCCACAAGGAAGAAGATATGTATGTTGCGAACTGTCCGGAAGTTGGGACCGTCAGCCAAGGAAAAACTATAGAAGAGGCAATAGACAATCTCAGAGAGGCTACAGAACTATATCTGGAAGAATTCCCATTAAAGAAAGAGGCCAATCCAATACTCGCAACATTTGAGGTGGCCATTGATGCCCCCGTTTAGAAAAATTGACTTCTTGCTAGAACTTATAATGTTGTGAACCATGTTGATACTGGCTATTTGATGAATCCTTGCCCAGTACAAGGAGAGGGTTCCATGACGCAAGTTATTTATCGGGACTTGCGCATTCAGTTGGCGAGCGGAGGAGTGCCCGAAATCAAACAGCTGGCTAACGAGGGATGGCCGTTTACAAAAGGGTGTACCAATCTACTTATATAGAACGAAATACATTTATAAATTGGAAGAGCTGAGAGAAATGAACAAAATTGCAGTAATACTAATTTCCATAACAATTGTGTCATGTGCAATTATAGGTGCCGCTTTACTCATAAATTCAGATAACTTTGTGTATTTGGATAGCACTCCACCATCAATAAATCTCATTTCCCCCGCTAACAACTCAATCATCCAAGCCAGTACAATTATTGACCTTCAAATTTCAGATAGTCATCTACGTTTTGTTGAGTATTGGATTAATAATGAAACAAATGAATTGTTGGAATTGCCATTTGATATTAATACAATGGACTGGACAGACGGTGCAAAAGAAATTAAAATAATTGCTACGGATGAAGAATCTAATACGGCAGTGATGTTCTATTCTTTTATCATTGACTCTATGTCCCCTGCAATAATTGTTTCTCCAGACAATAATTCACTCATCCGTCCAGGCGATATTATTACATTGAATGTATTGGATGAAAATATCGAATCCTCTAATTATTCCATTAACGGCAGTTATCTCGATTTCTCATCTCAAATGACTTTCGAAACTGATGATTGGTCAGATGGTTGTTACAATATTCTAATCAATGCAATTGATAAAGCTGGAAATAAAGCTATTACATACCATAATTTTACTCTCTCCACACAACCAATTATTACCCTGACAATAGGTTCTCCACAAATTTTACGAACAATTGATGATGAATCGATAATTTATGTGAATGGGAGCACAGAGTTTAATATATTCTCAAGTAGCGGAAATGCTTCTGAAATTTCAGACATTTGGTTTAGAATATGGAATCCTGGTCATCCATTTTTAGGAGAAGGGCCCGGTGTTCATGCCCAGGTTATTGTTAAAGGGGGGTGGAGTAGTTGGATAAATTACGAAAGTAACTTCAGTTTCTCTGAGCCTGAACTACCTTTAACGTATGATGAAAGATATGACGATTTACACCATATCGAATACTATTACTCAGACATTTATGGGCATAATAACACAGTTCAAACTCTCAGTGTCATTCTCGACAAATATGGTCCAGATACACAGATAACACCTTATGCAGAAGAAAATTATCCAGTAGATATCAATTCAAATACTGTTTTTAACATGACTGCGGAGGATTGGACAGATGGGAGTTCATCCCCTGGAGTGGGATTTAATAGTACATGGTACAGAATATGGAATGGTAGTTACTGGAGTTCATGGATAAAATATACTGGCAATTTTACATTATCTGGACCCGCAGGTTTGTATTATATTGAATATTATAGTGTTGACGATTTTGGAAATATGGAAGCGATTCGGAGAGCAGACTACAATTTCAATCCAAATTAGCATGCGATTTTTCATTTTAATCCGTCCCGAGCAGGCGTTGGGGACGGAGCCAGCGGAGGGACGCCGTGGGAAGGGGAGGGGAAAGGCGCAATGGCTATGCAATAACCTAACGATGAAACTTCAATCAACATGCCCCGTCTGTAAGGGCGGGGTACTGGAATTGTTTTATTAGCGAGTGACAAACACCAATTGCATAAATCTCTTAAAACCCTGGGTGTAAGCCCAGGGATGTGAGGCCTCCCCAATATTCCCAGGCCTCTATGTCGTACAGAAGACGATTCATCTGCTTCCTGCCGCTCGCAGAAGGCAGCTCATCCTTTGCATTCGCCACCAACGGCCAACCCCATGCAAGAGATGTAAACGCCAATCAATCACTACTTTCCCAAATCTGCCTGTAATAACTGTTTATTAGGTTCCATCTATAATCATATTTTTCCCAGTCCCATACTGAGTAGTTTGCTATGGCGCTGCATTCATAAAATACGCTGGCGACATATGGTTTTTTCTTATGCTCCGGATGATTCTCAATGATTTCTGGATTATTGCGCAGATCCCAGGCACTGGCAAGTCTGCCATCCGGCATTGGATAACAAACATTGCTGGTTGCATCAAATACTGCCCAATTGGATGATTCGTTTGTTTGCACAAATATTTCTGTTACGCCATGACCCCAGTTCTTTCTATTTAGGTCAAATAAATACACGAGCCTTGCGGGCAAGCCAGCAACCTGCGCAAGGACACATAGTACTCTGGAAAGTTCCGTGCAAATTTCGGTTCCTCTTTTGATAAGTTCTTCCTCGGTTCCTCCAAAGAGCGTTGTATCTGTTGTCCAGAAACCCGCGTTTGTGCTTTTTTCGGAATCCGGAAAGTTATATGGTATATTGGAGCAAAAGTCCATAAAATCTTTGGCTTTAGTTGTGGAATCGGTTTTTCCTATAGAATTTTCCACTATTTTTTCAAGATATGGGCGCGTTCCCCTTTGATATTTTACGCCCAGGGGAGTGTAGTCCGTATAAAGATATTCGGCGGTTTCGGGCACGAGCTTAATCATCTCATCAGACAAAACAGAATCCACGGTCCCTGGTGCATGAACATCATTCTTGAGACTGAGCAATTCATCATAAATGCCAAATTCGGTTCGGCCTTTGAATTTGGTCAGATTGATGTTTTTCTTCTTCATAGCTTTCCAATATCATGCTCATAAATATAAAATGTACTTCGTTTAATTTGCATCATGCGCACCGGGCAGGCGTTGGAGATGGCTGTCTGTAAAAAACTGCCATCTCCTAGACCCTGAACCCTAGCCCCTCTCTAACGATAATCAAGCATAGCCCCTCTATTAGCAATAACCAAACAAAGACCCTACTGAACAATCAGCCAAACCTTAAGTTCCATCTTCAAAACCTTCCACTCGCCGAATGTTGCATCTGGAATCTCGCCCTGGACAACTTCAGTGGCCAGTGTTTCCTTTGTGATATAATCCCTGTGTGCCTCGAATGCCTCAAGCACCTCTGCATCTCCGTCAATGCCCATTTTCACAGTCTGGTCATATTGCAGGTCCATGTCCTTTCGCAGGCTCTGGATTCTGCGAACAATGTCCCTGGCTATTCCTTCCAGCTTGAGTTCCTGGGTGATATTCGTGTCAATGTAGACCTTGAATCCCTTTCCTTCAGAGCAGGCCATTTCGCCCTCTGGCGGTTCCGGGCCAATGAGCATTTCCTTGACATTCAGCTCTTCTTTCAGAACTTGGATTGCCTCGTCCATATGTGCGATTTCCTGGTCAGTCTCTGCAAAGGCTTTACTTAGCGGCTGGCGAAGTCTCACTCCAGAAGTCTGGCGGGCATTCCTTCCAGTCTCTGCTATACCCATGACCAATGCCATTTCCGCCTCCAGTGCCTCATCGGTCAGCGCGGAATCATATTTCGGGAAAGCGTCAAGATGCACGCTTTCTTTTGCTTCCGGGTTATGGCCAACCACCAGATTTTGATAGAGGGATTCTGCAAGGAACGGTGTGTAAGGCGCTATCATCCTGGCGGTCTTGCACAATACCTTGTACATTGTTGAATTGGCAGCCAGCTTGTCCTGTGGATTATCATCGGACCAGAATCTGCGTCTTGAACGTCGCAGGTACCAATTGCTTAGGTCGTCCACAAATTCGAAAATTGCTCGTACCGAATGGTGTACTTCCAGTTCCTCCATTCCGTCCTCCATCTCTTTCAGCAAGGTGTTCTGGCGGGACAGTATCCAGCGGTCAAGGATTGCTTCTGATTTTATAGCATCTTTCGGGTCGAAACCGTCCAGATTTGCATTGTTCACAAAGAAAACATAGACATTCCAGAGTGTGGTCATGACCTTGGACTTTGCCTCCTTGAGCCCTGTTTCGCTAAACTTGCTGGATGCCCAGCATGGAGTTGAAAACAGGGATAAACGCAGTGCATCTGCTCCCCATTCATCGTATATTTTGAATGGGTCTAGTGCAGTACCCTTGCTCTTGCTCATCTTTGCTCCTTCATCATTGAGCATCAATCCCTGGGTAAGGCATTTCTTGTAAGGTGCTTCATCGAATACCGAAGTGCCTATGGCCAGCATGGTGTAGAACCATCCTCTTGTTTGGTCCAGAGCTTCGGTAATAAAGTCTGCAGGAAATGCCCGCTTAAACATCTCCTCGTTCTCAAATGGATAATGAAATTGTGCAAAGAATGCACTTCCTGAATCATACCAGGTGTCGATGACATATGGCTCTCTTTCCATCCTGGCTGAACATTTTGGACACTTAACTGGTAGGTCGTCCACCCAGGGGCGATGCGGCTCGAAGTCATCTGGCAGTTTGCCTGCCAATTCTTCAAGCTCTTTGAAACTGCCCACGCATATCTGATTGCCGCATTCGCAATTCCATACCGGTAGCGGAGTTCCCCAGAACCTGTTCCTGCTCAGGGCCCAATCTTTTGCCTCTTCCAGGAAATTGCCAAATCTGCCATGCTTCAAATGGTCTGGCTTCCAGGTTATTTTCTCATTGTTTGCCATTAATTCCTTGCGCAATGTGGACATGCGGACGAACCAGCTGTCCAGTGCATAGTAAAGAAGCGGAGAATCACATCTCCAGCAGAATGGATAGGTATGCTCAACCTTTCCGTGGCTGAGCAATTGCCCTCGTTCATCCAGGTATCGAATGATCTTATTATCAGCATGCTTTACAAAGAATCCGGCAAATGGTTCTATGACTTCGGTAAAGCAGCCTTTCTCATCAACCGGGTTCACGGTTACAACGCCTTCATTCCTGCAAAGTTCCTGGTCATCAACACCAAAGGCCGGTGCAATATGAACTATGCCAGTACCATCTTCGGTTGAAACGAAATTTGCTTCTGCAACATAGAATGCCTTGCTCTCTGCCTTGGCAAATGGTAGAAGTTGCTCATACTCCATTTCCAGCAGGTCCTCACCGTTCATTTCCGAGATTATTTTCGCATTTGGCAATACTGTGGAAAGTAATTCCTTGGCCAATATTAAATTCTGGCCATCATGCTCAACCACAACATAGCGTATGTTCCGGCCCACTGCCAGCAGTAAATTGCTGAACAGGGTCCAGGGGGTTGTGGTCCAGACCAGGAAGAATGTATCTTCTTTGCCCTTGACTTTGAACTTTATGTAAACTGATGGGTCTTTAACTGTCTTATAGCCCTGTGCAACCTCGTGGCTGCTGAGTGGTGTACCACATCTTTGGCAGTATGGCACAACGTAATGGCCTTTTATCAGCAGGTCTTTTTTCCAGAGTTGGCTCAGGGACCACCACACGCTCTCTATGTATGGCGCGGTCATTGTCACGTATGGGTCTTCCATGTCTATCCAGAATCCAAGGCGCTGGCTCATATTCTTCCAGATATCTTCGTATTTCATGACACTCTTGCGGCATTTGTTGTTGAACTTGTCTATTCCATAGTCAACAATATCCTTCTTCGACTTCAGTCCAAGTTCCTTCTCAACCTCAATTTCAACCGGAAGCCCATGGCAGTCCCAGCCGCCTTTCCATGGTATAACATCATAGCCAGACATTGCTCTATGCCGGAGATAAACATCCTTCAGTCCACGCCCTGCTGCATGGCCAACATGGGGAATTCCATTGGCTGTGGGCGGACCTTCCAGGAAAACAAATGGGGTTTTGCCAGCATTCTGGCTCCTCAGCTTCTCAAAAATACCCTGGCTGTTCCAAAACTCAAGAGTCTCTGACTCCATCTTCGGAAAACTGGCCCAGGACGATACGTCCTTGAATTTCTTCTCATTGTCACTACCCATGCGAACCACCAAAATTCTAGCATGAGCTGGGCTTTGTGTACTCTACCTAATTATGATGCTGCCCAGCTTCATTATGTTCCTGATACTTGCTTATCTATAAAAGTTTTATCTATAATGGATACGTTCATTCTCCTGATGAGAACTAAAACTAGGGCTCCCCACGCTAAAGCATGGGGTATCCCATCAAATGTGTGGGAGCCCTTATTAAACACACGCCAGTCCGATAAAATGATGAATCATTTTGATGATCGCCCTGTATCCGCAAACCCGAAAGCAGCGGTATTAGGGCGTGGCGCACGTTTAATAATAATTCTGGCATTGGTGATTTGCCTTGCTTTCCTTCCTGTCTTTCAGGTTCAGGGCCAGATAGATTCCAAACCCGAAATATTAGATATAACACAGGGGAATCCCATCACTGGAGATGATTTTACAATTGATTTCAGGGTATCAGATAGTGACGGTGTGGACATTGTAAGAACTTATGTTTATTTCAGGATATTTGACAGTATCAGCACTCCAGAGTATCCCACGGTTACTGAAACGTCACCAGGCGTTTTTCAGTCAACTGTAAATGTTCCAGATAATGCCAGTGTTATGTATTATACAATTTCAGCCAGTGATGATAATGGAGTCTGGAATATCACCGATGTTCTTAACAGGGATGTTGTGGATAATATAGATCCTGTGGCAATTTCCATGCCAACTGTAAATGTGGATTTAGGCATACCTTATCAGTTCAATGGAAGCTTATCCCGGGATAATGTTGGTATAGTCCATTATGGCTGGTCTTTTGCTCATGACAGCATGACAATCACCCTCAACGGAACAGAGCCAGTGTTTAATTTTACCAAGTATGGAACTTATATTGTAACATTGAAAGTAACAGATGCTGACGGCAATTGGGACACCACATCAATAACAGTTTCAACAAATGATGGAATTAGTCCTGTTGTGGATCTTTGGATAGAACCAGTTGGGTATGTGGGCCGGCTTATTGAGTTTGATGGCTCGGGTTCCACAGACAATGTTGATATAGCGAAATATGCCTGGACATTCTACCACAACGGAACTCTAATCACTCTGAACGGTCAGAATTCGGAGTTCAGATTCTGGGAGGCCAGAGAATATAATGTTACACTCACTGTTACCGATGCAGCTGGAAACAGCGACCAGGAATCTATTGCAGTCTATGTGCTCCATGAGACCACAGTGCCGTCAGAGG
>JAUWNU010000122.1 GCA_030612505.1 Methanomassiliicoccales archaeon | reverse complement strand
GGGATACGCTGATTATGTGTGGATAAACGACACTCTGCCGGGCGATATGCTGTTTGATTCGTCCAGCGTGTCATACGACTCCTCGGCAGGCAGCACGTACCGATGGAGGCTCACGAACGTGGCTCCGGGAGACCATTCATTCACTATCACGGCCATAGTGCTGGACACCGCACCTGCGGGCAGCACGCAGACCAACTGGGCGTTCCTCAATTACACCGACCAGCTGGGGAAAGGGCTGGAAGAAAGCTCTGACTCGGCCTCCACCACCATCAGCTCCCTGAGCATCTCGGCCTGGAAGACCGGCGACAGGACACTGGCCAATCCGGGCGATACAATCACCTACGAGCTGTACTACAATGTGTCTGGCACGGAGAACGCTGCAAATCTATGGGTCAACGATACAATATCAGCAGGCACTGGCTTCGATACATCGAGCCCACTTCCAACCTCTGTATCAGGCAGTACATACACCTGGTACTTCACAGACATTGCGCCTGGCTCATACAAGATTACTATGAGCGTGATCGTCGATGTCGGACTGGCTGACGGCACATTGCTCACGAACACAATGACGGTAGAGGGGAAGGATTCGGGGGGTTCTGACCTGCCGTCCGATACCAGCGCCTTCGATACGGTCGTGACAGCCCCGATTATCACAGTGGACAAGACAGTGGACAAGACCACTGCCGCCGCTGGAGACACGCTGACCTACACGCTCTGCTACAACAACACCGGCTCCGGCACGGCCAAGTACGTGTGGATTAATGACACGCTGGCTACCGGAACGGCCTTCCAGTCCTCCTCCGAAGGGTACGATTCCTTCTCCGGGAGCACATATTACTGGGAGTTCACGGACATCACGCCGGGGGAACATTCATTCACCATCACGGCCACGATAGACGGAGGAGTGACAGAAGGCACTGTACTTACTAACTGGGCATTCCTCAACTACACAGACGCCAATGAAAATATGCTCTCCGAATCCTCTGCCTCTGCTTCTACAGATGTCGCCTCTAGCCAGAGCCTCATCGTACTAAATGAAATTTATTCAGATGGAAACGCAGGAGAGTGGATAGAGCTTGCTAATCCCACCGATTCCACCGTGGACCTCACCGGCTGGATCATACAGCGCAGCCAGGGAGGCGGATGGGTCAATCTCCTGACGCTAGGCGGGAACATAGGCCCCTGGCTCAGCGGCTTGGAATACCTCGCTGTGGACCTGCCTGGAAACTCTCTGCAGGACAACGGCGGCACCATAAGGCTCATCAATGTGCTGGGGCAGGAGGTTGATCGTGTGACCTATCTCAGGACAGATGCCGGGGAGACCTACGCCCGCTTCAAGGACGCGCTTAACGGCCTACCGGAAGACCAATGGTATGTTTCCACCTCACCCACAAAAGGCAACTACAACGATAGACGCCAACCCGTCATACAGGTGTCCAAGATAGCCGACAAGACCGACGCCACAATCGGAGAACTGATTACCTACACGATATACTACAATAACACCGGTGGAGGAATATCCAAGGATGTGTGGATTAATGACACTTTGCCGTCCTACACAGAATATGTCGCCTCCTCCGAACCCTATGTGTCCTTCTCGGGCCCGACATACTCCTGGTATTTCAAGAATGTGCCGCCAGGCAGCCTGAACTCATTCACATTGACTGTCCAGGTGACAGACAGCGCACCCGACGATACTGTCCTGACGAATACCGCCGACCTCGAATACACAGACGTTTTCCATACCAAAATGGTGCCGTCCACGTCATTCTATAATGTAACGTGTCACAGACCAATTATCTCAGTGGTGAAGGTCGCCGATGTCTCAAACGTGATAGCAGGCGGTTCAATTGTTTTTACCATATATTTCAACAACACAGGCACCGGTACCGCAGGCCATGTATGGATAAATGACACAATGCCGCAGAACACCACATACCAGTCATCCACCGAGCCCTACGACTCCGTGGACGGAGACACATACAGATGGCACTTCACTGATATGGCCCCCGGAGACCATTCATTCACTATCACCGTGACTGTGGATGCCGATGCCCCCAGTGGCATAATAATCAATTGGGCCTACCTGGATTATGCTTCAAACTATGGCTATATGCTGGAATCCAGCTCAGATTCTGCAACAGTAATTATTCCTGAATTTCAGAATGCTGGCATGGCATTGCTGGGCACACTTATTCTCATGTTCATTACAATTAGGAGGAAAAGGAATGGAACAGACAATTGAAGTAAATGAGTTCAAGACAGAACAAAAGCCTGGTATGCTCCTGGCAGCAGCAGAAAGCTTGCTTGCAAACCTGCCCATACTGGTGTGTGGTCTGGTAATTTTCCTGGCTATGGCCAGAGAGCTTATTGTTTAAGCAAAAAATTATCAGGCGGCTTGGAGAGGTATAGCTAGGCCTAGACCTAAAAAAGTGCCATGCTACACTTTGTCTATATAGTAGTTATATGATGGTTGTTTAATAATTAAGACAATATGTGTCCAGTGAAATTAGCTTTTAAATAGCAAATGCAAAAATTAGAAATCATGAAATGCAAATTTTTTAGAATGAGTATATAAATCTTATTCGAAAGGTATTTATATATACCTATTTATATGGGAACCTGGGGATTTTGGGCTAGTTGTTAGAGTGCATCCCCTCCCTTCTGACATGGCTAGCCTTCCCTTCCTTTTTCGATTTTAACAGCATGAGCGCATGCTGTTTTGAAAAAGGACGGTCGTTTTTTCATAATAACTTGCGAAGCGTAGTTCCGGCCTGGCCAACTAATTATCGGTCCTACCCTGAAAAGTACCCTGCTGTTGGAAGTAGGTTGTCAGCATATTGATTACTCCCTCATACTGCTTTTTTACTTTCATAACGCCAATGACGCCGCCCATCATGCCAGTAGTTGCTTTGATTACCCTTACTGCGACTGTATTGTCGCGCATGTCCACTATCTCAAAATCAAGTTCATAATATTGTGCAAATGCTCCAACTGCAAAATTCGCGCCCTTGCTTCCCTTGACAGCCTTGCCAGCCAAGGGGCCGTGCCATTGAATCTCAAAACCATTCTGAACAAAAACATGATTCAACATCTGTTGTACATATTCTACTGATCCTGCCACCATTAAATCTGTGTATTTCATAAATTCATCCTCTCCAAATGTGTATTCCCCTGAAACCTAGGGATAAGTTGGAATGCTTTGTTAATGTTTAAAGTTTTCTTAATTCTAAAACTATTTGAGTGAAATAATTGTTAAAAACTGATTACAAATAACCAGATTTTTGAAGCACCATCAAATCCTCAGTGCTAAGTTTCTCGCCCTTCTTGAACCGCTCATACACTTCCTTTGCCTCGTCCTTATCTGAACGATGTGACCCAGGAGCCGCCGGTACAAATGGAGCGGTTGAGTCTCTCTGCCTTAGGCCTGAAAGCATCTTATCATAATCATGAACCTGGCGAATTAGCTCGATATGGGACTGATGTTCTTCATCTGCTTGAACCTTGCATTTTATGAAATTTTCCTGGGCTTTATCTGCTTCCTTGCGGATTGTATCGGATTTCTCATAAACGCCCATCATTGAGTCGTGCTCTGCTTGTGATGAGTCTGCCAGTCCTTCAACTTTAGCATGGTAAAATTCTGCTTTTTCCCGGGCCTCAGAAGCATCTTCCAAAAGTCCTTTGATATCTTCATCGCCTTCCAGTTCATTTTCCAAGACCTTAATTTCCTTGCTCAGCAGACCTATTTGTTCAATTAATTCCTTTTCCTTATCTGGTTTCATCACCGAGGTCATCTGCTGCAATTCTAGCGTTTTCTGTTTCTTCTTGAGCTGTCGAATACTTGGACCCTTTCTTGGTTCTTTATCTCGTTTTTTCTTGGCCAGCTTCTCTGCCAGATCGTTCACTTTCTTATTCCATTCATCACGATGGACTTTGGTATCCCTGACCTCTTGATTAAGCTCATTACGCTTGGTCTTGTGGCTATTGGCAATCTCTATGAGTTCTCTAGCCTGGCCATTAAGTTCATCACGCTTCTGAACCCATTCTTTGGTCTGCTCATTAAGCTTGTCTCTGAGATGTTTGTGCTTCTCAGCTTCGGCGTTATGCCGTTCACGCTTTTCTATGAGCTCTTCTACCAGTTCCAATTTAGCACCTTAACATATAGCCAGCTATACTGAATTACATTGTCTAAAAGCGAGGCCTCTTAATAAGCCTTTTGCCTGGGTGGGTGTTCAAACAAGCTTGAACCGCTCATATGCCGGGTGTCCCTCATTGAAGCAGTATTGGATGGTGCTGAAGTCCTTCTTTAAATTTATAACATCCAACTTGACTTTTTCTGTAGGTTCTTTGTCCACAATAATACGCTTTATGAGTTCTGCAACCTCGGACATGTGGCTTTCCTTCATACCCAATCTTGTAAGCTCCTGGCTGCCTAATCTTATGCCGCTAGGGCTCCTTGGTTTTGTGTCCCTTGGCAGCATGTTCATGTTTGCGATGATATTGGAATCCTCAAGAAGCTGGGAACCCAATGCTCCACCGCCATGTTCCTCAACATCCAAAGCAAGAGCATGAGAGGCTGTAAAGCCCTTATGTTCGCATAATACTTTTATGCCCCGTTCATGAAGTGCCTGGCCCAAAGCTTGAGCGTTCCGAATTATCTGGTCTGAATAATCTGCGCCAAACTCTATATGCTCGGCCAGTGAGATTCCCAAAGCTGCCATTGCATGAAGATGATGATTGCTTGTGACTCCCGGGAAAATACCGCTGCTGAGCCTCCTGGCCATCTTGTCATCCTTTGGGTTTGCAATAACTATTCCATGCTGCGGTCCCGGGAAGGTCTTGTGTGTTGAGCCGGAAATTACATGGGCGCCTTCTCTCAGCGGGTCCTGAAACTTACCGCCGGCTATGAGCCCAAGAACATGAGCGCCGTCATACCAGACTGCGCATCCAACTTCTTCCAGGGTGTCCCGAAGTTCTGCGATTGGAGCCGGGAAAAGGAATACAGAACGGCCGAAAAGTGCGATTTTAGGTTTAACTTCCAGAAGCGTGCGCTTTGCTGCATCTACATTGATGTTCATTTCATGGGTATCAAAAGGATATGTGTGGCTTACCAGTCCGCGAATTCCTACGGCTCCGAACTTTGCAGTGCTGATGTGGGCGCCGTCTGATAGGGCAGTATGGGTAATTGAATCTCCATGCTTTCCAAGGGCCTTTAAAATGCCTATATTGGCCACTGTGCCAGATATTGGACGTGTGTCCGCATACTCGCACTTGAAAAGCTTTTTAGCTAGCTCTGTAGCTCTTATCTCAACTTTATCAACATAGATATTGCCATGATAGTATCGGTCACCGGGAAGTCCCTCGGCATACCTGTCATGGAAATCCGAGACTAACATTTCTCTAGCTAGTGGACTGATAAGATTCTCAGATGCAATCATCGGCAGTGATTTGCCGAACCAGTCATGGTGCTTGTCAACCTGCTCTACAATATAATTGGCTTCAGACCTCATGTCGCTCATAGGTTCACCGCGCCAACATAGGATTGTGGGATAAAATGTTGACGCCCCATAATCTCTTTGCTTTTAGATTATAAGCTACGAGATTACGGAATCTTTGATTGTTGTTGTTAAGAGATTGTTCAATCAAGGCGAATGCTTCACATTGCTGAATTTATCTCTGCATTCACCGATTGCTGAGAAAATAATGCGAGCAGTATGGCATTATATTTAATTTGAAAATGCTCTCATACCATAGTCGAACGCTCTGCGTTCAACAAATCCTGAACACCGTTCGCCCTTACAGGTGGGGCATGGTTGGCCAGGCCGGTGTGTGGGTTGAACCTTTTGGGTCTGGCGCGTGGGGGTGGGGGCTTCCACGATTTTGGGTGTTTTAGGGTTTTTCGGACGACTCGAATTTGGCTATTGCGAAAGAAGGGGCGAAAGCGGTTTTGGGGGATGTGGATCACAACTACATAATGTTACATACAATGTGAGATGGGTTACAACAACTCCAAAAGGTCATGTGTCCTTAATACTGCAACCCTATCCTGTTTATCAAAATCCTTATCATTCGTCCAGATGGCATCGGCATGAAGTGCCAAGGCAAGGGCAATGAACGGAACATCATCCTTGTCCACCTCGCCAATGAGATTATGAGCATCATCAATGTAAGGTTGATATTCTTCAAAAGGTGTGGTATGCACAACCTGAAATAACTCTTCCATAAAATGTTCCAATTCAATAACAGACACATCTGCTTTCTTGGCAATCAATTTCATGTGTTTCCTTATCTCGGAATGAACCCATTCAGGGACGGCAAAATCTACATTTGCAGTCAGAAGGATTTCTCTTGTTTTCGAGTCCTTGATAAGACAGGAAATAATAATGTTGGTGTCCACAACCAGCAGCATTTTCAAATCCCATGCCGTTCTGCCACGGCTCGTTTAAGTATTTTATCGATTTCCTCTACATCCTCTTCAGTCAATTTGCTTTTTGAGGCAGTTCTATCGAGAATCTTCAAACGGTGGGCATATTCCTTCATGGCCTTTCTGGCAATAGCACTCCATTTTATTTCTGGATGGCTCTTT
>JAUWNU010000119.1 GCA_030612505.1 Methanomassiliicoccales archaeon | reverse complement strand
GGGATAGGGTTCAGGGTCTAGGGTCTGAGTTTGTATACAAAAGAGATAGGGTCTAGGGTGCTTGAAATATGTTTGGATTATGTTTGATTCCAGGGTGTTTGGAAAACAGAATGATGCTGGCTTTTCAAAAGCCAGCTTTCTAGACCCTCACTAACGATAACCAAACAAAGACCCTCATTAACGATTAACCAAATATAGACCCTATTGTAGCGATAACTAAACAGAGACCCTCATTAACAATAACCAAGAATAGACCCTTACCTAGCTAGAGCCAACCATCGAGCCATATCCATAGAACATCAACTGCCATTAATGATGCACCAATGAGGAAAACATAGAGTGTTGTGTAGGAATCAGCATTGTCCCTCTCCTCGATGTCCTGCTTTCTCATATAATCTGTTACCTCACAAAAATTAGGTATACCAGAATAGTGCATCCTCTTGTAGGGATTTCCCTCGGTCATGCCGCCCTGGATGCCCCAGAGCAGGAACAAAAGTGCAATGCCAGCTATAAATAGGATGCCTGGCCCCAGGAATAGATCTAAAACTAATCCGATTAAGACAATTATCAGTACTAACTTTGTCAGCTTCTCCATGTAAGATAATTGTTTTATGAGTATATAATGAATATACAGGAATGCCCTGGGGATTCCCAGAGTTTCCCAAAGCAATACGAATATGTAGATTCATCACAGCTCAAAGGTTGTCAATTCCCTCTCAAAGAGCTTCAGATCCTTCTCGTCCAGTGTAAGCGGGCTGATAGGAACAATCAACACGGCTCCTCGTATGGCAATTTGCTCATTCAAGAGCTGAATGAACTTCAGCACCGATGAATATGAATTATGAGTTATCAAATATTCCAGGCCAGATATAAGTAATATTCCTTCTTCGGACTTCTTCAGGAAATTTTCAATATGATAGAACAGGGCTGAAAGATTCTGCGGTGGGACTGTGTTTTCCGTTTCCGAAGTGGACAGCCAGATGATTGGCGTCTTCTCTAATCCATACTTTTTTCGAATTTTTGCAGGAAAATCCCTGGTTATGCACAGCCCCTGATGGCCATGGGTAACCCAGTCCTTGAAAATTTCATAGCTCTTGTCTGACGCTTCTTCCTTCACCAGATAGCCCGTGCAAATGTCCAGGTCATATTGGGCATCACCTGGAACCACAATGATTTCCGGCTCTGGCATGACATACTGTTTATTTCTAACAATTCGATGCACGCAGAACTTGTCCAGTCTGCATTGGCATTCATCCTCTATTGCATCATATTTTTTATCAAATAAGCTGGAAATAACACCGGCCAGATAGCCACCAGTGAAATGGCAGCCAGCATTTTCTTTTTTACCCTGGTGACTGGCTTCGATGGATTCTTCAAATTCTATAATTATTTCATCAATTGTGACTTTCTTGGTCACAGCACGGCCAAGGCCGGTCTCAATAAGCAGATCTGGCAATGTATCCTCAAGTTCCTCAATATTATCGCAGGTATATCCCACGCTCTGAACAAGGCTCTCACCACATCTGTACCCATAACGCTCCAGTAATTCTCCAGCTTCCTTTTCACCCAGCTGGATTTGCAGTTCATCATTAAGGCTTCGCAGCGCATCTCCGGACATGACGAAAAAGCTCACGGTCATCTCTTCTTCTTCCATCAATAATCCTCCTTCTCCGAAGTAGGCTTATGATGAAACACTATGCAATTTGTACCAAATAGTTTCATCTCCTTCCCTCCAAATGTTTATCTATGACCTCATTGCCAAGTTCAATAAATGATTCTTCAACAAAAGCGCCGGTCTTGGCACTGGTAAGATGATATTTCATATTGTATTTAGCAGCCAACTGGCCCAGTTCGGCCTCACCAAACTGCATATCATCCTTTAAATCGGACTTGTTCCCAAGCAGAACAATCGGTGCATTTTTATTCACTCCTCGGAAAACTTCAATCCATTCTTCCAGATTATCCAGAGTTTCCTTTCGGGTGGTATCACATATTATGAAAGCGCCTGTTGCACCCTGGTAATAAGCCGAATGTAGATTATTATGAACCCTCTGGCCCAGAATATCCCAGATAAGAAATGTCATTGCATAGTCCATACCATCCCGGGATAATTCCATCTGCTTTTTTGACACCTTTGTACCAAATGTCATTATATACTTATCATCAAACTTGTCATAAACGAATTTTCTTATGAGACAGGTCTTACCCACTGCGCCATCACCCAGCAAGCAAATTTTCTTCATCAATTTTTTTGCCAAGACAATCACCCATGCTGTTCTATTAGCCTTTTACGCTTGGCCAGCGTGCCCTTTACTAAAAAATCATCCTTGAATCCATTCTCAACTTCGGCCAGCCTTTCAACTGCATTGAGCAGGGATTGTTTTTCCGGTGCCTTGACGTCTACCCCAGCGGAACTGAACTGCTGGCGTATCATTGCCATTGCAGTCTCCCTGTCTCCAAAGGAATCGCAGAATTCATCGATTATGTGGTCAGTTACTCCTATCAAGTCAGTGATCTCATCTTTCGCGGCAGGTGCTGAACCTGCGGTGGTGGAAGTTTTATCCTCAATGACCGCCTCACCCAGGGCATTGAATATCATCTCCACATTCTCGCCGGTCTTAGCACTGGACACGAATGACTGGCTGCTGAATTGTTGGGCAGTGCCAGCAAGTTCATCTTCAGATATCTGACGTTCATCTATTAAATCACATTTGTTACCAACAAAGACCATGGGAACCTCACCGGTGACCTTTCGCATCTCTGGAATCCAGTACTCTGCCATGCTGTGAAGGGTATCTCCTCGGGTTAAATCGCAGACAACCATGGCCCCCTCTGCGCCCCGATAACTTGATGACTGGATGCTCTTGTAGCCCTTCTGGCCAAGAATATCCCATACCATCAAAGTAAGAATCATTTCTCCATCTGGAGTTTGAAATCTTAAGTCTTTTTTTGTAATTTTGGTGCCAATGGTTGTGATGTATTTGTCATCAAACTTGTCTGTGACGTATTTCTTGATAAGACTGGTTTTTCCCACTGCCCCATCACCCAGGAGCAGAACCTTCCGTTTCACTTGTTTAATGTCCATTGCCAACCACTTTCAACATTTGGGTGTATAGCTAATGTCATTCATAATCCTTTTGTCTATTTTTTATAATCTCTATGATGCCAGACAAATCATTTTCCGAATTTTTAATATAACTTTTTATTACTTTGGAAACTCCGCTGCCATATTGCATTGCCTTTTTTGGTCTCCGGGCCATTGAGACTGGTACTCCCAGAATTTCCGCGGCCTGCCGAAGTATTTCCTTATTATTTTGGCCTTGGCCAAGCGTCTCATCTCCTAACTTTTGCTCAATAGGTACCTGACCAGCATAATCAACAATATCCTGGTTCAAATAGGGGGCAATGAGCTGCATATCATAATGACTGGCCATGGCAGAGTAAATTGGCATTTCTTGAAACGCTAATTCCTCATAATCAGCAAGCATCCTGGCCTCTGCATCCCCCTGGGACATTTCCCGATACTTCTTATAACCGCCAAAAAGCTCATCCGCACCCTGGCCGCAGAATATCACTGGCTCATTGATTCGGGACAGCACAATATCAAAGGCCGTGAAGGTTGACATCCATCTTGGATTGTCCATCTTATGGATGAGAACAACATTTTTCATGGCCTGCAAAACATCTTCTTTTGTAAAAATAATCTGCTGAACTGGCAGGTCTAAAAGTTCCCCGGCCTCTGTACCCCATTGGAGGTCATTTGAACCTTCCATTCCTGCAACAAAAAGCTTCACGTCGCAAAACTTTCTGGCAATAACAGCCAGTATGGCGCTGTCAACTCCACCTGAGAACATGATTGCGATTTCATTTCTTTCAGCCAATGAATTTTTCACGCTGGTCCTGAGAATATTTGCAAGCTGCTCCGCCATGACATTACTCCAAGTCAGCGAAGGTCTTTCTGCCTGTGGCCAGTGCCCTGGCAATATCCTCGATATCTGCCAATTTGACACGCTTTTGTTCAGAAGTATCTGTGTCCCGGATGGTCACAGTGCCATCCTCCAGGCCATCATAGTCCACTGTAATGCAAAACGGAGTGCCAATCTCATCCATTCTGGCATAGCGTTTTCCAATGGAGCCAGATTGGTCATAATACACATCATAGTCCACTCGAAGTTTCTGATGAATGTCCCTGGCAACCGGAATAAGGTTGTCCTTTCGCATAAGCGGGAAAATCGCAAAGGTGTAGGGAGCAAGCACCGCGGGTAATTTCAGAACGCCTGTCCGCTCTTCTGTCAGATGAATGTCAAGAAGAGTCCAGACATTCCTGTCCACGCCGAAGCTGAGTTCCAGAACATGTGGTATGAGTCTTTTCCCGTCAATGGAAACCTCCATTTTCTCGCCGGAACCTTCCTGATGTTTTGTCAGGTCATAATCACCGCGATAATGGAGACCGGCAATTTCCTTGAAGCCGCCAAGTGTATGCAGATCCGCCTCAATATCGAAGTGAACACGGTTGTAGAATGCTCGTTCTTTCTCGGATTTCTCGAAGAATCTGAACTTTTCCGCAGGTAATTTAATGATGTCCAGATAAAACTCCTGTATTTTCATCATGTGATATACATAAAAATCAGGGAATTTATATTTTTGAATAAGTTCGTCGCATGAGATAGGCTTGAAATTTCCTTCTCCACGCATGTCCACAAGCTGGACATTGAGCATTTTGCCTTTCATTTCTTCCAAGTTCAAAGACTCGGAAAAAGTATCCGGGTCCATGAAAATTTGCAGTTCCGCTTGAATTAATTCCCGCATCCGATAAACACCCTGGCGCGGCGCAATTTCATTCCTGTAAGCCTTGCCGATTATTGTTAGGCCTAGGGGAAGTTTCCTGCGCATTATTTCAAAGTGCCTCTTGAAATTCAAATATGCGCCCTGGGCAGTCTCCGGCCGGAGGAATGCAGTATCCTTTCCAGTGGTACCTATTGGCACTGGAAACATCATATTGAATGTCCTGGCTTCTAAAAATGTGCCTTTACATCGCTGACATTTTAGGTCTAATTCTTTCACTTTTTCATCAATATCTGTGAGGGTCAAATCTTCAGCAGGTTCATTGGTCACGTCCTCAATTAGCTGGTCAGCCCGGAACGCATGGCCGCATTTTGAACATTCAACCAGTGGGTCTGTAAACCCATCAACATGGCCAGATGCCTTCAATGCGGCATATGGCAGTATATTTGTAGTGTCAATAAGATGATAATTATCGTTCAGGCCCATGAAATACTTGAGCCAGGCATCCTCCCACTTGCGCTTGAGACGGGCACCCATTGCCCCATAATCATAAAAACCAGCCATTGCGCCATATATCTCGGCAGACTGCCAGATAAAACCTCTGCGCTTGGCAAGTGACTGGACATCCACAGGCATTGCATCACCTGGAGATGGCTGCCAACAGGTCCAACTCGTATATCATAGCAATTAATCTGTCTTCTGAATTGCGGATAGGGAGCTGACCGAAATCATGTTTTCTCATGAGTCTGGCTGCCTCGCTGACACTTGTCTTTCTAAAGATGGTTATTGGGTCTTCAACCATTACATCTGTGACTGGTGTCTTGGGCAATTTAATCTGCTTCACTTCGTAATAAAGCTTCATGATATTTCTGATTCCTTCCCAGGTCCAGGCATCCTCATCCTCACCAATGCCAAGGTCTGCAACAGCAGTATGGGCATCAACATTGGAATGTTTGAACAAGTCTCTATCAGTAACAATGCCAGTTAATCTTCCATCATCATCCAGTACAGGTGCGGCAACAACCCCTCCTACCCTGAAAAGTGTATCAACAACAGTTAGCGGTGAACCTTCATAGACTGGAAGGCAGGGTGTGCGGACAAAATCTTCTACCGAGTCCTCCAGTTCCATTTTCTCAATAACCGCAAGATAATCCGCAGGCGTTACTATACCCACAAGTTTCCCATTCTGAACTATTGGCAAATGATGAAGTTCTTTATCCAGCATGAGCTTGGCCCCATCTTCAATCGAGTCCTTTGGCTCCAAAGTGGGATAATCTTTCCTCATGACCAGTGCCAATTGCTCTTCATCTGGCTTGGCATATATGTCCTGCCTTGTGACAAAACCATCCAGTGTGCCATGATCATCTACCACTGGTACGCCAGTCAGATTGTTCTTGACCAGAAGCTTCAGCAAGTCAGTACGATTGCCTGGCAGCTTCACGCTCACTGCATCTTTAACCATTATGTCCTTGAGTTTCATTGTATCACTCTCGGGTATCAAACAGACGGATATTTCCAGGTTCAGCTTCAAGCACGCTCCCCCAGGGGTCATCCAACGAAGCCTCCAACACAAGATAATCCTGACTGTTTGCCGCCCATAATCCAGGCAGTGAATTTAATACTTTTCTACTATTTTCAAAAACAATGGAAAATACATCTTCTTTTGCCAGGTTAAAATCATCAGCCAGTAATTTCATTTCAGCAAAAATGTCCGGAGATGCAAGCATGGCATTGTCAGTGCCCAGGCAGACTTTAATATCTGCATCCAGCATTTGTTGAACAGGTGGTTTCAACCCAAAGAAAGCATTGGCTCTTGGGCAAACTGCAATGGGAACTCCGGCGGCAGAGCAAGCAGTTAGATCATCAGAATCTGCTTTAACCATATGCACCAATAGATCCGGTTTCAGTTCCAGATATTCATCAGAATTCTCTTGTACGGCCTCGCTGGCATGAATGGCAAAACCTTTTCCAGCTTTTTTTGTTTGGCCGGAAATTGTAGCCAACTCTTCAAATCCCATATCAGAAACAGCGCTCATTCCTATGCCATCCACAACAGTT
>JAUWNU010000050.1 GCA_030612505.1 Methanomassiliicoccales archaeon | reverse complement strand
ATTATTGAAATGCGTGTTCATATCCACAATATTCACATACCACCAGTAGGGGAGTGCAAAGCCCAATGTGAAAATAGTCATTATGATATAGATTGATGTGTCCCGTTTTGGAAGCGGATACCAGTCATATGAGATTGAATTGAGCTTGCCCAGCTTGAGCATTGCAAGCTGAAACTGGGAATTGAAATCTCTCTGACGCCTGTCATGGAGTTGTGTGTCAGTTGTCAGAAAATGAAGACAATAGAGCAGCATAAGGGTGCCTATTATTGGTATGATGGACATAAGCCCTACCATCAATGCCCAGATGCCTGCTCCGCGGTCTGTTTCAATAACAGAATAATGCATGGAATTCATTGTCCAGCGTTCCACGTTTATGTCTTTTTTCTTTTTAATGGACATGGCATCCAGATATTCTATCATACCCTGGCGCATGAACCCGTCTCTGCGAAAATGCTCATCCCTTCTTCCCACCAATTTGTAAATTAAAATCGACTGGACAATTACCATGGCAACAACTGCCAGGAATATTCCCAGAATCACAAGCATGCTGGCTAATGCTGAAAGATTGAAATTGATGCCCCCGATAAGCAGATAAATGGTAATAATTGGCACAATTATCTGGAGCACCAGGATGGCAATGGCCCAGCGCGTAGGCACTATTTTGTCGGTGGTGTCCCGCATCTTCATTGCGCCGTATACTTTGGATTTGGCCACCTGCTCATCTGGCAATGGTGGCGGAGTTGCATAATAGGTTTGCTGGGGCACAGCGTACATAGGTGCCGCATGCTGTGGTGCAGAATACTGGGGTGCAGCAGCACTAGCATACACTGGTGCTGGAGCATAGGATCTGCATGTATGGCAATACCAGCGCTGATTTTGCTGATAATATGTCATTTGCATTCCACAATTCGGACAATATTGAATCATGTTCTCCCTCGATGAATAACCAGCCAGCCTCTTAAATATCTTTTGGATGGATGGTTTAAGCTGCTAATACTGGCGGCTGATAATTTTTTAACATTAATGATAGTGATATGACAGTTACCGAACTCATGGCCATTGCCAGTCCTGCGAATTCCGGTTCAAAGGATATGCCAAAGAGCGGTGTGAGCAAACCAGCAGCCAGTGGTATCAATGCAGTATTGTATGCAAATGCCCAGAACAGGTTTTGTTTAATCCGGCTCATTACTTTCTGACTTAATTGAATACCGGCAACCGCATCCCCAAGGTCGTCCTTCATGAGCACTATATCGCCGCTCTCAATTGCCACATCAGTTCCGCTGCCAATGGCTATACCAACATCGGCCTGGGCCAGTGCCGGTGCATCATTAATTCCGTCACCTACAAATGCTACAACTTTTCCCTGCTTCTGAAGTTTCTTTACCTGGGCTGCCTTGTCCTGGGGTAGAACATTGGCCAGCACTTTGGTAATTCCAACTTTTGCGGCTATGGCCTTGGCAGTTCGTGAATTATCGCCGGTGATCATGGCAATTTCCATGCCCATTTTCTTCAGGCTGGCTATTGCTTTTGCAGAGCTTTCTTTCACTTCATCTGCTATGGCAATCACACCCATTATCCTGCCGTCACTGGCAACAAGAACAGTGGTCTTTCCCTTGCCCTCTAATTCAATCATCTGGCTTTCGAATTTTGCAGTATCAATGCCATTTTCCTGCATGAGTCCTCTGGAACCAATTAACACAGTGGCCCCATCAATGCTGGCTCTCACACCCTTGCCGCCAAATGTATCAAAATTAGTCACTACTTTTAATGGAATATTTCGGTCACTGGCTGCTTTCGGGTTATTGCCCGGAAGCAGAGTTGCTTTCAGGTTATTGCCTGGAAGCAGAGCTGCCCTGACAATTGCTTGCCCAAGTGGATGTTGTGAGTTCTGTTCCACGCTGGCTGCAATTTGCAGAATTGCAGATTTATCATGAGCTAATATATCAGTTACTTCTGGCTTTCCTTTTGTAATTGTGCCGGTCTTGTCGAATAGGATGGTATCAAGCTTTCCAGATACCTCCAGGGTTTCACCATTACGGATTAAAATGCCAAGCTCCGCGCCGCGGCCGATTCCCACAGTCACAGCAGTTGGTGTGGCCAGTCCCAATGCGCAGGGGCAGGCAATGACCAACACCGATATCAGCACAGTAAGGGCATCCAGCAGCACACCATTAGTAATGTACCAGCCAGCAAAGGCGGCAATGGCAATTGTCAGAACCACCGGAATGAAATAGGACACAGCTAAATCTGCCAGTTTCTGCACTGGAGGTTTGGAGCCCTGGGCCTCCTCCACCATGCGGATTATCTGTGCAAGTACAGTATCCTTGCCAATTTTTTTTGCTTCCACACGAAGAATACTGTTCTGATTGATGGTTGCTCCAATAACAGAATCTCCCATCTCTTTAAAATTGGGCACTGGCTCCCCGGAGATCATTGATTCATCAACATAGCTTTTACCTTCCACAACAATCCCATCAACAGGAATGCTCTGTCCTGGCTTCACAATAATAATATCTCCGACAATAACCTCATCAATAGGCAATTCTAGTTCCTGGCGGTCCCGAATAACAATTGCGGTTTTTGCTTGCAGGCCCATGAGTGTCTTGATTGCCTCGGATGTTTTCCCTTTGGCCCTGGCCTCCAGGTATCTGCCTAACATCAGGAAAGAAGCCAGCATGAGTGCGGTCTCATAGAACATGAAATCCTGTGTCAGCACGATTTCGAATGTCCCGAGAACGCTGGACACATAGGCCACGCCAATTCCCATGGAGTACATTACATCCATATTGAGATTTTTATTTTTTAATGACCTAAAAGCAGCTGAAAAGATAGGCTGGCTCACATAGATGAACACAGGAGTTGAAAGAATAAGCATGATGTAAACGAGATTTACAGGGTATGTTACTGGCAGATACATCATAATCATCAGTCCAAGGCCAATAAAAAAGCCAATTAAAAAGCGATTAAATTTAGCCTTCATGTCCTTTTCTCTAAGTTCATTTTCCTGTTCTGAGTCTGTCTGCCCCTTCACCCCAATGAACTGATAACCCAGCTCATCAATTGTCTTTTGAAAATCTGAAATGTCAGTTTTTTTTGAATCGTAATTAACAGCAACAGTCTCATTTACCAGATTAACACTGGCCAGGCTTACGCCCTCAAGGCCAGACAAGGATTTCTCTACTGCTGCGGCACAGGACGCACAGGTCATGCCAGCTATTTTAAGAGAAGTTTTAGATTCTTTGGACATTTTTCTCCCTATGTGTGATGTTGGTGTGAGAGAATATTAATGATTCCCCTAAAAACATAGGTTATAATATGCTAAAATATTTGCCAGGTCTGAAAAACTATAATCTCAATTGTAATGGGCCTATAGATCAGCTCGGTAGATCGCTGCCTTCGCATTGCTGTGCCGTAATCGGCACGGCACAGAAACAGGCAGAGGCCGCGGGTTCAAATCCCGCTAGGTCCATTAAACATTTTATTATTTTGTTATGCAAACATTTTTTATCCAGTTTGAATAAGGGGGCGGCATGGGTAGTAGCCTTTCCGACGAACTCAAGAATATCATGGAATCTGAACTGGGTGACATTGGTAGTTTTGTGATTATCAAGCAATGCAAGGATCTTGAAATTGACCCAGACAATGTTCTGTCTTCTGATTTACCCAGGCTTGCAAATGCTCTATCTTCTAAGATGAAGATGTTTGGAACTGATAAGTCCAAGAATCTCTATGAGAAGGTTCTTAAGCTCCAGAATCTTGATATCATTGTTGAGGAAGAAACAGACAAGCCAAAAAAGCTGGACGATCTTATTCATCTGGCCATGATAAAATCCAATGCTGGAAAATGGCAGGAGGCAAAGGATGATTATGACCAGGCTCTTGAACTTGCCAATTTGCTGGATGATATTGAAAAGCTGACGAAAGTTCATCGTGCCCTGGGAAATCTGGCCCTCCGAAATGGAGACAATAAAACCGCAGACCTACATTTCAATAAAAGTTTGGATATGTCAAATAAATTTGGAAAATCAAAGGATATTATCGAATCCCTCCGGTCCCTGGGAAATGGATGCTGGCGTAAAGGTGAATACTCCCGGGCGCTGGGACATCTGGACGAAGCCTTGCACATGGCCAGCAAGGAAAAGAACGATGAGGCAATCGCCCAGATTTACATGGCAATGGCCAATGTTTATGACGAGAAAGGCGACTATGAACGCGGAGTAGGATATGCAAAGCAGAGTCTAGCGTACTTCGAAAAGGTGAGAAACCAGCAGAGTGTTGCTACAGTCCTCAATAATATCGGGGTGGCGTATGCCAGAATGGAAAATTATGAAGAATCCGTAAAATACTATGAAAAATGTATTGACCTCTCTGATAAAATAGGCTATGTGCTGATGAATGCCTGGGCCCTTTTCAATGCTGGAGAAGATTATGCCAAGCTGGGTGAGTTCAGCCGCTCAATCGAGTACTGTCAAAAATCTCTCAATGTATTTGAAGAAATGAATGATAAGCTTGGATTATCTGGTGCTTACATGTCCTTTGCCATTGCCTATGAACTGAAAGAGGATTTTGACAAGTCCTATGGCTATTTCCAAAAAACCATTGCCCTGAGGGAGGAACTGGGCATGCCGTACCGTCTAGCTGATGGACTCTATGAGTGCGGGTTGATGCTCACTAAAAAAGGCGATACAGAATTGGCTAAAGATAATTTGCAACGCTCATTGACAATATTCAAGGAAATTAACAGTTCTACAATGATTCAGAGGGCAGAGAAAGCACTATCATCTTTCTGACAAAGACACCTGCTTCTATCTAACATCCTCAAGGGCCTTTTCAACTATTTTCTCGGCCTTGCCAATATAGTTTTTCGGGTCCATGAGGACATCAATCTCCTCCGAGGTAAATAGCTGGCTAATGGCTTCATCCAATGACATTTGCTCTCTGAGATGGGTATTTGTCTCCACTGCCTGCATGGATAATTTTCTCATTATTTCATGGGCCTCCTGGCGCCCCACTCCCTTGCTCACCAGGGCAATCATGACAGCTTCGGCCATTATCAGTCCATTGGATTTTTCAATATTTGCCAGCATGTTCTCAGGGAACACGTCCAGGCCGGAAAATACCCTTGTCATTTTCACCAGCATATCATCAACAAGAAGGCTGGTATGGGATATTGTAAATCTCTCGGCTGCTGAGTTTGATAAATCCCGCTCATGCCATAGCGGCACATTCTCATAAGTAGGAATAATAAAGCTCCTGGCAACTCTTGCCAAACCTGTGATATTCTCGCAGGTTATGGGGTTTCGTTTATGGGCCATTGTGGAGCTGCCAACTTGTTTTTCCACGTCAAATGACTCAGCAACTTCAGAGATCTCAGACCGCTGAAGATTACGAATTTCAACTGCAAATTTTTCAAGGCTGCAAGCAATGTTCGCCAGCAATGAAATATATTCCACATAACGGTCACGGCCAACAAGTTGAAGGCTTGCCTCCTCGGTTCCCAGTCCAAGGGTCTCCATTGTCCTTGCCTGGATTTCATCAGCATGCTCTCCAAGTGCGGCTCCGGTTCCTACTGCGCCGGACATCTTTCCCACACAGATACGAGGGCGAGCCTCCCGAAGTCTATCAAGATGCCTCTGAATTTCTCTGACATAAACTGCCATCTTCATTCCGAAAGTAAGCGGTACTGCAAATTGACCGTGGGTCCTGCCTACCATAACTGTGCCCTTGTGCTGCTCTGCCAGTTCTGCAATAGTATGCTGCAGCAATATCAAATCATCCTCGATTATGCTCAATGCCTGCTTAAGCTGGATAGCCATGACAGTGTCCACAATATCATTGGACGTAGCCCCCAGATGAACAAAGTCGCCGGCAGGTCCACATTGTTCGGTAAGTGCCTTTACCATGGCCATTATGTCATGGTTCGTGTCCTTCTCAATCTCCCAAACCCTCTCGAGCTTAACAAATTCCACGCTGGCCTTTGCGGCTATTGCCTCGGCATGTTCTTGATTGATATTTCCAACTGCTGCATGTGCCCTAGCTAATGCCGCCTCCACATGTAGCATATTCTGCAATCTCATATTCTCGTCAAAGACCTGTTTCATAACGTCTCGGCCATACCTGAAATCCAAAGGGCAAACTTGCATGTTCTAACCAGCAGGACATTACGCTTTAAGGATATTGAAGTTTGCATATAATCTTGATACTTTCGACTACTGAACATGTCACGCCTGAAAGGCTGAATAGTTCAGTAGAGGGCTTCCACCCTAAAACATAGCTAGGCATCCCTGAAAGCCATTGAATGACAGCTAAACTTAGCTATTTATGTCATTCAATGTTAAATGAAATGGATGTCCACCCATTAGGGTTAGGGAGACCTCTCCTTCGGAAAAGACTAATACCCCTATTCCTATGCCCCTCGGATGAGTGAGGATGACCAATTCACTGTGGTTTCGGAGGTCTACCGAAACGAGCGCCGGAGCAAGGTGCTTACCAGACTGCCAACTAACTTTTACATTATGTCAGAGCAATATCTATCTGGGCAGCATGAGGAGTACAGCCAGGCAATTTTAATTCCTTCAAATCCAAAGACAATGATGCTTCAGGACCAGGTAAAAAAAGTGGAAAAGCGTCTCAAGCATATCTATGAAATTCGGGAGAGAAAAATCGCCCTGGCAGCACTGGACAGCATGGGCGGTTCCAGGGCCCCGGAGAACATGACACATAAAGATAAGGAACTATATGAACTCTTGATAGCAACATTGAAGAGCTTCAGGGACGGCATTGAACCTCCAGCGATTCCAGAGAAACCCGCTCCATCTCCTAAGGTTGAAATGAAGCCAGCACCCAGTATTGAGGTGAAACCTGCTACTGAACCAGAGATTGCAGAACAGGCATTGATTGCTGAACCTGAAGTACCAGAGGAACCAGACAAGACAGATGACAGCATTATAGTTCATGTTCTGGAGGATATTCCAAACTTTGTTGGTGTGGACCATACCTATGACCTGAGAAAAGATGATATGGTCACTTTGCCAAGTCAGTTCGCCAACTTGCTTTCATCAAAGGGCAAGGTACGAATTGTCGAGGGCTAATCTTTTTTAATGAGCCAGACTTATTTTTCTTATAGTAATAAAGTATATATACAATAGTTCTTAATCCCCCGGAACCCAACATAGATATCTGATATATAGAAGGTGGATATGTGGGGGGAGGCGCAGATTTGACTGGCAAAGCTATTGCCGACTGTTAAATTTGCGGCAGAACCCATAGCAGGTGGTATACTTGGCAAGAGGATTATACACAGCCAGAAAGTTGCAAAGCAATAGGCAAAAATTCAGATGGAATGACCGTTATTACAAAAAGCGGATACTCAAGTTGAAGGAGAAGGCAGACCCATTGGAGGGTTCAGCGCAGGCCAGGGGAATTGTTCTGGAGAAGGTAGGAATAGAGGCAAAGCAGCCTAACTCTGCAATCAGAAAATGCGTCAAGGTACAGCTTATCAAGAATGGCAGGCAGATAACTGCTTTTGCTGTTGGCGATGGAGCCATCAATTTCATTGACGAGCATGACGAAGTGCTTGTGGAAGGTATCGGCGGAAGAATGGGTCGTTCATACGGGGATATCCCCGGAGTTAGATTCAAGGTTATTCAGGTGAACAATGTCTCGCTGGACGAGATGGTTCGCGGCAGAAAGGAGAAACCTGTGAGGTGATTATTATGGCAGATGATAAACCCGTTAAGGAAGTTAAGGAGGATACTCCAGCAGAAGATAAGCCAGTTAAGGACACTCCAAAAGAGGCCGCGCCGACAGAGGCACCTGTTGAGGAAAAGGTTGAGAGCACTCCTGCAGAGGAGCCAACACCAGAGATAGCTCCTGAACCTGTGGAAGAAAAGGCACCAGAACCTGTTGAGGAGAAGGTGGAAGAAAAGGCTGAGGAAAAGTCGGCAGAGCCTGTTGTGGAAAAGCCAGCTCCTGAGCCAAAGAAAGAAGAAGCCCCAAAGAAGGAAGCTCCGAAAGAGGTCGCGCCAACAGAAACACCAGCTGAGGAAAAAGCTCCTGAGCCAAAAGAAGAACCCAAGGCTGAACCAGAGGCAAAACCAAAGCCAGCTAAAGATAAGGCCCAGGAAAAAGCCCCTGAAGCAAAGCCTAAAACAGAAGAAGCTCCAAAAGAAGAAAAGCCAGTTGAAAAACCTGCCGAGGAAAAACCGGCAAAACCCCAGCCAAAGGTTATTGGCATACCTCCTGACAAGCTATTGCTTTTTGACAAGTATGACCTTTCAGAAATTGTAGTTACAGATGCAGGCCTTGCCAGATACATAAATCTTGACCCAGTCATGGTTCCGCATACTGGAGCCAGGCATGCAAATCGCCCATTCGCCAAGAGCAAGATGAACATTGTTGAACGTTTGGTGAATGGAATGATGAGAACTGAAGATTACACCGGTAAGAAGACCAAGACCTATCGCGTGGTAATGGCTACTTTCTCAATAATAGAATCCAAGACAAAGAAGAATCCTGTTCAGGTGCTCATAGAGGCCCTGGAAAAGGCAGCTCCAAGGGAAGAAGTTACCAGATTGAGATATGGTGGTGTTTCTGTTCCCAAGGCAGTGGATGTAAGTTCATCCAGGAGATTGGATGTGGCTCTGCGTAATATCTGTAAGGGTGCTGTGAAAGCCACATACAAGAACTCGAAGTCAATCGAGATTTGTCTATCCAATGAGATAATGCTGGCCGCTAAGGGAGACATGAACAGTGCAGCAATCTCCAAGAAGGATGAAGTTGAACGTATTGCAGGTTCAGCTAGATAATCATATTCAAGTAAACATTTGAGGTGTTTGAATGGGACGTAAAGAAGATAATATTCGAAAGGCGCAGGCCTTGATGAATAAGCCGAAACAGATTCGAAACATAGGCATAGCAGCGCATATCGACCACGGGAAGACCACATTGAGCGATAACCTGATTGCAGGTGCTGGCATGATGTCAGAAGAGCTTGCTGGAAAGCAGCTGCTTCTGGATTTTGATGAGCAAGAGCAGGCCCGTGGAATTACCATCAATGCAGCAAATGCTTCCATGGTTCACGATTTTAGAGGACAAGAATATCTAATCAATCTGATAGATACGCCTGGCCACGTAGATTTTGGCGGTGACGTCACAAGGGCCATGAGGGCCGTTGATGGCAGCCTCATCCTGTGCTGTGCTGTAGAAGGTGTCATGCCTCAAACAGAAACAGTTATCAGACAATCTCTGAAAGAGAGGGTCAAGCCGCTCCTGTTCATCAACAAGGTTGACCGATTAATTAATGAACTGGAAGTTACGCCGGAACAAATGCAGGAACGTTTTGTCAAGATTATTACAGAGGTTAATGACCTCATATCCAAGATGGTTCCGCCAGAGTTCAAAAAGGAATGGGCTTTGAAAGTAGAAGAAGGAGATGTTGCTTTCGGCTCTGCTTACCATAACTGGGCTATATCAGTTCCATTCATGAAGGAAACCGGTATTTCATTCAAAGACATCTACGAGTTCTGTTCCCAGGACAAGCAAAAGGAGCTTGCCAAAAAGGCCCCAATTCATCAGGTGCTTTTGGACATGGTTATTGACCATCTACCAAACCCGGTGGAGGCCCAGAAAATTCGTATTCCAAATATCTGGCATGGAGATCCTGATTCAAAGGTTGGAAAATCCATGGAAACCTGCGACCCCAATGGTCCAGTCGCTTTCATGGTCACAAAAATCATGTTGGACCCACATGCTGGAGAAGTTGCTACAGGACGTCTCTTCAGCGGTACAATCAAGCGTGGCGAATCCTTGCATATTCTTGGTATGCCAAATCCTAACAGGACCCAGGGCGTTTCCCTATCTGTTGGTGCAGATAGAGTCGCAGTTGAGTCAATTTGTGCTGGAAACATCGTGGCAGTTACTGGTTTGAAGGATGCAATTGCCGGTTCAACAGTCTCTGATGACCCGGAGATGGAACCCTTCGAGAAGATTGTTCATTATTCCGAGCCAGTGGTCACAGTGGCCATTGAAGCAAAGCATATGAAGGATCTTCCAAAGCTTGTGGAAGTTCTCAGAAGTGTTGCAAAGGCAGACCCATCTATTCAGATTGAAATTAATCAGGAAACTGGCGAGCATTTGATGAGTGGAATGGGTGAACTTCACCTGGAAATCACTGAGTATAGGATAAAGAATGACCACAAAGTCGAGATAATCGCTTCAACACCAATAGTTGTGTATAGAGAATCCATAGAAAAGCCAACACCAGATGAATTTGAGGGTAAGTCACCTAATAAGCACAATAAGTTCTTTATCCTCGCAGAGCCACTAGATGATGCATTTGTCCAGTTAATCAAGGAGGGAAAGGTTCCCAATGATGGCGGCAGGATAAAGGATGCTAAAGGAGTTCAAGCTCTCATGCAGGAAGCAGGCATGGACAAGAACGAGGCAAAGAAGATTGTCTCCATCTATGGAAACAATATGCTTATTGACGGCTCCAAGGGTGTCCAGTATCTTCATGAGACCATGGAACTGTGCAGGGAAGCCTTCATTGAGGCAATGCGGAGAGGCCCACTTACAGAGGAGAAGGTTGCAGGCGTGAAGATAAAGCTAATGGACGCAAAGCTTCACGAGGATACTATTCACAGAGGGCCAGCACAGGTCATTCCAGCGGTAAGGCAGGCTATTTACGGCGCAATGTGTGTTTCCGGCCGTGTTCTACTGGAACCAAAGCAGAATACCCAGATAAGTGTCCCACAGGACGTCATGGGAGCCGCAACAAGGGAAATACAGCAGAGGCGTGGTGAAATCGAGGATATGACCCAGGAAGCAGACATGGTGACCATAAAGGCCAAAACACCAGTTTCTGAGATGTTTGGATTCTCCAATGATATCAGGAGCGTCACTGGTGGCCGTGCACTCTGGAGTACAGAGAACAGCGGCTTTGAAAAGGTTCCCAGGGAACTTCTGGACGATGTAGTTCGTCAGATAAGAGAACGCAAAGGGCTAAAGCCCGAACCCTATGGAGTAGAATACTATTCAGCCTAGGCCGAATAGTATTGGGGGAAATCAAAAATTAGAAGCGCTGCTTTCGGGTTCGCCCGAAAGCAGAACTGGCATCCCAAAAATGTATATCTGTCTAATGAAAAAGAAATATATATAAGATAGATATAGAGGGACGCAAATCAAATCTCATAAGGAGGAATGAAGTATGGCAGAGAAACCACACATGAACATAGTCTTCATCGGCCATGTTGACCACGGAAAGTCAACCCTAGTAGGTAGAACCCTGCTTGACACCGGTACAATCGAACAGCATGTAATCGACAAGTACAGGAAAGAAGCAGAGGAAAAGGGGAAAGCTTCCTTCGAGTTCGCATGGGTTATGGACGGACTTAAGGAAGAAAGAGAAAGGGGTGTGACCATTGACGTGGCCCACAAGCGGTTTGATACTGACAAGTATTATTTCACAGTCATTGACGCACCAGGACACAGAGATTTCGTCAAGAACATGATTACAGGAACCAGCCAGGCAGATGCCGCTGTTCTTGTTGTTTCTGGCGAAGCAGGTGTTATGGCGCAAACAAAGGAGCACGTGTTCCTTGCAAGAACCCTGGGTGTAAAGCAGGTTATTGTTGCCATCAACAAGATGGATGCAACACAGCCACCATATGACGAGGGAGTCTACAACAAGGTAAAGGACGAAGTTACCAAGCTCATGAAGTCTGTAGGATATACTGATGACATGATGAACTTCATCCCAGTAAGTGCACTCAAGGGTGATAATGCAGCAAAACCACCTACCGAGAACATGCCCTGGTGGAAGGGTAATACCCTTATCCTGGAAATGGACAAGCTGACACCACCAGAGAAGGCAACAAACCTTCCACTACGCTGGCCAGTTCAGGATGTTTACACCATCACCGGTGTAGGAACCGTCCCAGTAGGTCGTATCGAGACCGGCGTGATCAAACCAGAAATGAAAATAAAGTTCATGCCAGCCAATAAAGTCGGTGAGGTCAAGAGCGTGGAGATGCATCACCAGGAACTGTCCCAGGCAATACCAGGTGACAATGTAGGCTGCAATATCAGAGGCATTTCAAGAAACGAGATAAGGCGCGGTGACGTGGCTGGTCCGGTGGACAATCCACCAACCGTTGCAAAGACCTTCGATGCACAGATAATGGTTCTGAACCACCCAAGTGTTCTGACAGTTGGTTATACTCCGGTATTCCATCTGCACACAGCACAGGTGGCATGCACATTCATCGAGCTCACAAAGAAGCTTGACCCAAAGACTGGTGCAACCCTCGAGGAGAACCCACAGTTCCTGAAGACTGGAGACGCTGCAATCGTCAAGATTCAGCCCACCAAGCCAATGGTCATTGAGACAGCGAAGGAATTCCCACAGCTGGGAAGATTCGCCATCCGTGACATGGGCCAGACAGTCGCAGCAGGTGTGTGCATAGCAATAGAAAAGAAGGAGATGTGAAATCTCCTTCACTTTTCTTATTTTTTAAACTAGGGGGCAAAAATATGGCAGATCAAAAAGCACGGATATCTCTCTCAGGCACAGACCCAAAGAAAGTGGACAGCGTATGCCAACAGATAAAAAACATCTCCGAGAGAACCGGAGTGGCAATGAGCGGCCCGATTCCGCTCCCTACCAAACGTTTAGTAGTTCCCTGCAGGAAATCACCTGACGGGGAAGGAACAGAAACATGGGAACGCTGGGAGATGAGAATTCACAAGAGACTCATCGACCTGGACGCCGACGAAAGGGCACTGAGATCCTTGATGAGGATTAATGTACCAGATGGCGTGAACATCGAGATTATTCTTAGGAATTAATCACTATTCAACTTCAACGCTATTCAAGGCGTATTGATGCATGGTGAAATTTATGAGATCTCTATTGATAGTTTATTCGTATCATCACATGAACACCAAGAAGGTCGCCAAGGTCTTCGCGAAAGTTCTGGATGCACAGATCAAATTGCCGCAAGATATTGCCTCTGATGAGCTTCAGGTATGCGATATGATTGGCTTTGGCGCTGGGATAGATAGTGGAAGGCATTACAAAATTCTGCTGGACTTTGCCGATAAACTGTGTCCAGTAACTGGCAAGAAAGCATTTATTTTTTCAACCAGCGCTATCCAAGGTGAATCAAAGGTTGCCAAAGATCACTCAATGCTCAGGGAAAAATTGCATTCCAAGGGTTATATCATTGTGGATGAGTTCAGTTGTAAAGGTTATAATACGAACAGCTTCCTGAAGTATCTGGGCGGAATGAACAAGGGGAGGCCCAACGCTGAAGACCTGAGAGGGGCAAAGGAGTTTGCAGAGAATTTGAAGCAAAAATTTCAAGGCTCCAAGCCATAAGATTGGCCGTTTTTTCAAGCTTCAAAATTCGAATTGTGAGTCCAATTCGAGTACTATTTCCATGGCCTGCCCAGCCTTTTTCTCATCACCTTTTAGAAGGAAAGCCTTGGCCTTTCCGGCCCAGGCCCATACATAATCCTGGTCAATGCCGATTGCCGTATCAAAACATTCTATTGCATCATCCAGTTCCTTGCTGCCAAGGTGAGCCATGCCCTTTCCGTACCATGCAGATTGATTATACGCGTCTTTATCCAGGCATTTTTTATAACTTTCAATGGCATCTGGATAATGTTTGAATTGTAACTCAATATCGCCCTTGCCCCTCAGGGCCTCGGCTCCCAATTTTGGCCTGGCAAAGCATGCCAGTGCCTCTGTTTCATTGCCCAATTCAGCAAATATCTCCGCCCTGGCAATGTGGATTTTCTCATCATCAGATTTTTCCAGAGCTGTTTCCAGCTCCAGAATTGCCTTTTTTGCCTCCCCTAAATTTCTCAGTGCCAGTGCCTTGAGATAATAAATTTCCCAAGTATCTATTTCATCAGCAATAAGCAAGTCTGTCCAATCAAGCAATTCTTCATACTTACCCATTTTAAGAAGTAATCTGGCCTTGATAAGTTTCTGCTTCTCGGTATTCTCCCAGGTAATGATATTTGTACAGCACACGCCCAGCTGATCATATCTCTTGATTGTTTCCAGCAGCCCAGTAGCCAGTTTTAATGCGTCCTTGTGTTTTGGGCGCATGGCCAGCACTTCATTGACTATTGAGAGTGAGCGTTCATAGCAGTAATTCGCCTCCTGATACTTTCCAAGCTCCCTGAATATCTCGGCCCGGCGTTCCCAGGCAGAATCAAAATATGTGTTCAGCAGCAGTGAATTATTCAGTGCCTCAAGCGCCTCTTCGGACTTCCCCAGCCAGTGTAAAATATTGGCCTTTGCCAGCCATGAGTGGTCGTAATTCGGGTTGAGGTCAAGACTCTGTTCGATGTATTCCAGGCCATATTCCAGATCTCCCAGCTTTGCCATACCATAACCCTTTGCATAGAGGGCATAATCAAAGTCTGGCTTTAATTCCAGCGCTTTCTCATGATATGGCTGTGCTTCAAAATGTTTGCCCATCTTATCATATGCATTTCCAATATTATTCCATGCTATTTCATAGTCCGGGCAGACATCTATGGCCTGTTCAAAATATGGAATTGATTTTTCCCACTGGTCAAGATTGTAATATGCATTTCCAATATTGTTTAGAAGAACCTCATCGAACATGTCCAGGCTCAGTGTAGCTACATAACTTGTGATTGCATCTTCCAGGCGGCCCATATTGTGCAGAGTGTAGCCCCTATTGTACATGGCCTGCTTGTAATTCGGGTCAATCTCTATTGCCCGGTCATAGCAGCGTATAGCCTCTTCCTGCATGCCCAGCATGAACATTGCCAGTCCCCGATTGTTCCATGATTCCCTGCTTTGCGGGTTCAGGGCAATTGCCTGGTCAAAGTAATCAATAGCATCTTCAAATTCCTCCATTGAATACATCACATTGCCCTTTCCATTCAGTGCCGGCTCATTCTCTGGGTCCATTTCCAGGGCAATATCCAGCTGCTCCAATGCCTGTTCAGTCTCTCGCCTAGCTTGCAAAAGAACCGCATACTGGATGCGTATGCTTGGATTATCTGGATATCTATCAATAAGTTCCTGGTAGGACTTGAATGCCTCTTTCCAGCGTCGGAGTGAAAGTAATGTTATAGCACGTTCATAATGCACATCTAAATTGTCCTGATCCATTTCCAAAATTTCATCAAAAACTTTCAAAGCCTCATTTACCTTGCCAATATAGGTGTAGGTATTTGCCTTATTGTACAGGGCGGTTTGGTAATCTGGCTCTATGTCCAGGGCTTTATTGTACTGTACAAGTGCCTCTGCATGCTTCCCCTGGGCATCCAGGCATACACCATAATCATTGAGGACTATGGGGTCATCTGGAGAATGCTGGATAGCTACCATAAAGTGCTTGATTGCCTCCTCATGTCTGGCACAATTTGCAAGATAGTTTGCCTTTAAATGTGATTCATTCTGCACTTCATCTGGCATTGACCCTAAATAAGCCCAGAAGACTAAAAAATTATGCTTTAAT
>JAUWNU010000073.1 GCA_030612505.1 Methanomassiliicoccales archaeon | reverse complement strand
AAAGTACAAGAACACTATCACCGGGGATGACATTGCCAATATCAAAAGGCTCACTGGATACAAAAACAAGACCATACTGACCAGAAATCATGATGGAGAAATAGAGGACATCAGATTGCTGCCAATGTGGAAACTTTGACACATTTAGTGGATTGATGGAAAGATTATAATTTTGTAATATAATAGCTCATAAACAAGTATTAATAGTATTGGGTAACATTATCATTAGTTGGAATCAGTGGGGATAATATTAGTATTTATTTTCAAATTTGGTTATATATACATAGAGAGGTATATGTTTCATGACCAGTGAACTCAAAAACAGGGAAAACAAGAGGGATGCGGGAGGGGTATGACCGAAAGAAAGCACGAACCGGATATAATCAAACGACCGGCGAAATGGCAGTTTCATTGGGATAAACTTTGGATATTTACAGCCGGTATGTTCCTTTTGCTCTGTATCATCTCACTGCTTAATGAGGTTCTGGATTTCCCACATATTCTGGTTGGCGCGCAAGAAACACCCATTAACTGGGAGGAAACGGCTATCGAAATATTTCTTATTGTTGCAGTCGGCATATTCTCGGTGTTGGTGCTGAACCGCTTGACCAATGAAAGCAAGCGAGCGGAGGAGACGTTGCTGGAGTGCGAAAAAATGTATGGTGTATCAATATTCGAGACCTCGGGAACGGCCATGGCAATCGTAGAGGAGGATACGACCATATCACTTGCCAATGAAGGGTTCGAGAGATTATCCGGCTTCTCAAGGAAGGAAATCGAGGGTAAGAAATCATGGACTGAATTCGTGGTGAAAGACGACCTGGAAATGATGAAAAGGCAGCATGACCTGAGAAGGAAGGACCATGACAATGCCATGAAAGAGTACGAATTCAGATTTTTGGACAGGGACGAAAATGTGAAGACCATCTTCCTTACAATTGACATGATTCCCGGGACAAGCAAGAGTGTCGCATCTCTGCTGGACATCACCGAGCGCAATAAGGCCGAGGAAGCACTGTGGAATAGCCAAGAAGCTTGGATGACCGCTTTTGATGCAATGACCTGGGTAAGTCTGATCGACCCAGATACACACACAATAATTAACTGCAACAAAGCAGGCGAAGAAATTACTGGTCGCCCTATAAATGAAATTATTGGGAATAAATATTATATAATGGCCCATAATTCAGACGAGCCTCACCCGGATTGCCCAGTACAACGAATGTTAAAATCAAAAAACAGAGAAGAAATCGAGATAAAGCTTGGTGAATGCGGGCCATGGCTTCTGGTTTCTGTCGATCCGGTATTTAATGAAAACAAAGAAATAATACATGTTGTGCATATTGTCAAGGACATAACCGACCGCAAGCTTGCCGAGAAAGTCATGCAAGAGAACGAAGAAAAGTTCAGAGCCGTGTTCAACGAAGCACTGGACGGCATTGTTCTTATAAATGCTGACAACGGTATGATAGTTGACGCGAATCCAGAATTTCAAAGGATTACCGGAAGGAGCATCAGCCAGTTAAGAACAATGAATATCTGGGACATCAGACCGGAAAATGATATAGACCAGGCAAAAAGAAACTTCAAAGAGTTTACAAAAAGTGACAAGAAATTAGCAGCAAGAAATGTGAGTTACCAGCAGCCTTCAGGCAAGATTGTCCCTGTGGAGGCTAAAGCCCAGAAAGTTGTTATTCGGAACAGGGAATACATACTGAGCATTGCAAGGGATGCCACAGAAAGAATCCGGTCGGAAAAAGAGATTAAAATCAGTGAAGAGAAATTCCGAAACCTTTTCGAAGAATCCCTTGATGCTGTTTACATTACAGATTATGATGGCACCATAAATGATATGAATCCAGCCGGATGCAGAATGCTGGGTTATTCCAGAGATGAGTTGATTGGAGAAAATGCCGCCAACACTTATGTCAATGAAGAAGACAGGATTCGCTTACAGGAAGAAATTGAGGATAAAGGCAGTGTCAAGAATTTTGAGGTTGCATTGAAGAAAAAGGACGGAAGCCGGATTCTTTGTGTAATAAACGCGACCTCCATAGAAGACAGAGACGGCAATATAACCGGCTATCAGGGAATAATACATGACCTGACAAACAGAATCATCATCGAGCAGAGATACAGGGAAGAATTCCAGAGGGCGGAATTCTACAATGACCTCATGAGCCATGATGTTAGAAATTACAATCAGGGAATAATGTCCAATCTGGAGCTGCTGAACATGTCAGAGGATTTGCCAGAAGACGTAAAAAGATTTTCCAAGAATGCTCTTAATCAGGTGATTGGAAGCTCCAGGCTCATCACTAATCTTCAGACACTTTCGGACCTGAAGCACAGCAAGGCATCTCTGAACAATATGGATGTGATTCCCTTCATTGAAGAGGCTCTGGATTATACAAAAACATCATTCCCTGATAAAAACATAATAGTGGACTTTCCAGATGATGGTCGTAGTGTAATTGTAAAGGGAAACAGCATGCTTCTGGAAGTGTTAAATAATATACTGTCAAATACAGTGAAATTTGATAGAAGCCAGGAAGTACATATTGAGATAAAAATCACAGAAGATGATGAGTTCTACAAATTCGAATTTAAAGACCAGGGTCCGGGAATCAAGGACAATATGAAAACAAGGGTCTTTGATAGAAATATCAGAACCGATGAAGAAATATGGGGAACTGGATTAGGCTTAACACTGGTCAAGCAGATTGTGGAAAGCCATGACGGACACATATGGGTCGAGGACAGGATTGAGGGAGAAAGAACAAAAGGCAGCAATTTTATTATAACATTGCCAAGGGGTGATGCACCTGGCTAAAATGTTCCTGGTTGATGATGACAGGGCCATAATCGAGGTTTACCGTAACATGCTTGAAATCAAGGGCCATGAGGTTATCGGAGAGGCATTTGACGGAGAAAGTGCAGTGATGATTTATGAAAAACTGCCAATAAAGCCAGATATAATTCTAATGGACCATAGAATGCCATTCAAGAATGGGATAAAATCCATGGAAGGCATCCATACAATTCATCCAACTCAATGTGTTATTTTTGTTACTGCGGACTTCAAGGCCGCGAAAGATGCTTTGAACAAAGGGGCCCAGAGTTTCATAATGAAGCCATTCCGCATGGATGATTTATTTAATTCAATCGAGATGGCATTGCTGGAGAAAAAGAGAGATAGTTCGAAGCTCAGAGAAGCTTACCTGGGATACATAATCAAGGTCAATGAAACAGGCGGTGTAGGAAGTCTTGCCAGTATATGTGATGGATTAGAGAAAGACCTTATCAATAAATTCATTCCAGGCCCGACCTTGACCAATATTCCTCTGGAAACAATGATGAACTGGTTCTGCGAGTTCTTCAATACAATGGATATGAAATATACCTATGAAAAGGAAGAGAACAAATTCATCATCAGGAACAGCAAATGCATCTGGATGGATGAAATCGGGGCAAATCCCCATTTCTGTTTTATGGCAAAATGCGTTATTTCAAAATTTGCAATGAAGACCAGAAGGGAGTTCAATCTGGAATTAAACAAGGCAATCATGGACGGCTCTGAAGAATGTGTGTTTGAGCTGACCTTTGTCTGATTCTGAAGAAACGTCATTATATTCAAAATATGAGCATGCTACAACAAAACATATATAGTAATTATTTAAATTATCAATACGATATAAAATATGTAGAGATAAATGATTTAACAAATGAATGACGGAAGTTGATGAACGGACGATAAAATGGCAACCATATTCACAGTGGATGATGACATAGACATCATGAAGGTTTATAGGGATGTCCTTCAAATGAAAAATCATGATATTATTGCGGAAGCGCTGGACGGAGAAGAAGCCGTGAAAATCTTCAAGACAATGAAAAAGTGCCCTGATATTATCATACTGGACCACAGAATGCCAGCCAAGAACGGCCTGGAAGCAATGAAGGATATAAGAGATATCAACCCACTGCAAGGCATTATTTTCGTGACTGCGGACAATGAGGCCGCAAAGAGAGCCATAGACCTGGGGGCCAACAGTTTCATTCTCAAACCCTTCAGAATGGACAATCTTTTCAATGCCATTGAGGCAACACTCTCTGGGATGCGGGAAAAGAAAACCAGGATTCGGGAAACCCTGCTGGGCATAGTTACCCAGATAAAAACATCTGACCCGGACGCGCTTAAAAGGGCATGTGATCAGATAGAGAAGGATGTTATTGACGAATATATTCACAGCCTGAAGGTGGATGGAGAGATAAATCTCAAGAACGCTTCCAACTGGGCCTGCTCTCTCATGAACATAGCAGATTTTGATTTCAAGTATGAAGAACTGGAAAACGGACATATCCGAATAATCAATAATAAATGTCACTGGATGGAAAAGTTCGGCTCGAATCCAGTATATTGCCACATAACCAGAGGCATAATTTCCAGGTTTGCATTGAAGGGCGATAGAAACGTAATCCTGGACGTTCACAAGACATTAATGAACAATGATGATTGCTGTGAGTTTGTGTTGAATGTTTGATTCGCAGCCCTTTCAATTGCCATCGGCAAGCAGAGCTTCGAGTTCGGTAAGTTGCAGCCGCAAACTTTCGTCCATATCTGATTTTATGAAAGTATCAGTAATCCGCTCGGATAAATCGGGCGACTTATGAATAATATGTCTGGTGTCCGATGGTGCGGCAATGGTTTCTGATACAATAAACGCATCAAAAAATATCATAAGGGCCACAACAAAAAACAGCCCATAAAAATGAAGCGGGACCGGGACGCTGGTGTTGAATAAATTGTTTCCGAGCATGATTATTATCATGAATGATAGTATGATAGACAGTTTAATAGCCTTGTCACTTTTCAAAAAGTGAAGGGCAGTAATTGATGTTACCATACACAGAGCGAAAAAAGTACTGCCTAGTTGATTTGTGCTGCTATGGCTGGGGGACATGGCCAATAGAACATCCGGGGAACTAAGACCGGGAACATATATCAGGAGGATTAATATACACAGGAGGACGATTGAGAGAAACAGCCAGAACGACTGTGACACGGTGATCAGAACACTTCGCTTTGAAATATACTCAGACATTCTCATTATGCCTCCGTTTTAATGAAATCTGAATCGAAGCCGTCAGGATGATAGATAATACAATGACCCCGGTTATTATGTTCATATTAGCCTTTTCGGCGAGTGGGGGATATACATACTCCCCGATATACGTCGCAGAGAGCCCATTCATATCCCACACCACTATTTCCAGGAAGGTTCCATCAACAGGCGTGAAGCATATTTCTAACAGGAGGTAACAACTGCCCACCCCCTCTCCTTCATTGCTGTGCTCAACTCCAGAAAGTTCTGAAACTAGATTGTTACCAACAACATCCCTGAGCTGCCCGTTTGGCGAATCACGGGTGTTATTCGCAAAGTAGGCAATGCTTAAGACCCCTTCGTTTCCATTTGTCACATTTATGAATATTCTTTCTATGTCCCAGAATGAATTATAGTCTGAAACATTGATTGTGACCAGTGTGTTACCGTTAAATTCACTCACCGAAAGATTTGAGAATGTGGGATAGACGTTTTCCACCTGCACGCCACCATCGTCTCCCATGACACAGGTTGTACCTGCCAACAATATTACGGCGAACACGAGTACAATGGTTAGGATTCTCAGCATCTCACCTTCCTTCTCTTTTTGTATCTCATTGTGAGAAGGGCGACGATTAAAAGTCCAATTACCAGTATGGGCAAAAGCTTGTTCAGGTATCCACCATTGTTCTCTGTAATATCTTCCTGGAGTTCGCCAGTAGAGTCAATCTCAATAACGGTGGTGTATTGGTCACCGTTTATCCGGTACACAAGAGAGGCACTGCCGCTGGCTATTGTTGGTTCAACCGTTATGTTGAAGCTCTCGACCCTGTCACCAACCAGCTCCAGGTGGAACGGCATATCTGCCTCTGCACCATTCAATTCTATCGATGAAATCATGCAGCCGACCCCGTCTATGTCAAGGTCAATGTCTCCCAGGCCGTCTATTATCAACGGGAAGATTCTGGTCTCGTTGGAAGCCATCCGGACGCTGGTTACATACTGCACTGTGTATTCATCGACCTCCACAAATTCGAGGTCAGGGTCCCCCACAAAGATGATAATATCAAAAGGATAGTTGTAAGAAGGAATTAATTGGGCAGTCCCCATACTGGGGCCAACATATTTGTACGTAATCAGAACCTCACCCCCTAATTCCTGTCTTTGCGAAGCGAGAGAGGTGCCAGAATAGACCAAAGAGTACTCCCCCAACGAGAACGGAGAGAGTGTACGCTCTCCAGGAGTTACTGTGAAATCGTCATCCTCAATGTAAAAATCTACGTTTACAGGCACTGCACCTTCATTGTGGACTTTTGCATATTGACCCGTATCCGCAGTAAATACCTGCATCGTGGTATGTGGTGACATCTCTATGAAGAAATCTGGTGTGGAAAATCCCACGCCCCCTGTTCTTTCCCGTAATTCAATATCATGTTCACTTTTCAGTTCGCCTGTTGATATGCTGAGCTGCCAAACTCCTGTTGCAGCTGACTGGTCAACAGCTATCCAAAACAATATCCTTTCACCGTTGTATGAACATTTAGTTTTGTCTATGAACAAATCATGTTCCGCTTCGCCCCATACTCCTTCATGGTATGTCCATTCATACCTATCTATTCCATTTGTGAGTTCCACAGATACATTGATTATCGATGGAGCATCGAATTCCAATTGCTGCCAGAAACCGATTATCATCACCATTTGATTTGCGTCATTGAAAAAAATAGATTCCTCTGGCATATGAAGCTGCACATTCTCGATTCCATCGGTTGCTGTACTCATTTGGGATAATGGGAAAGAAAATGCGATTAGCATGATAGTACACAATATCAATATTGATATTTTTCTGTCCATAGATATTACCTATCCTGTAAAAATCATACATGAGAATAATATCTATCGTTAATATTATCAAATGTGATAATTGAAAAAATGAAAAAAAAGAGAGAGGAGGAGCAAAACTCCTCCATTTTCGATTAATATTCTTAATCTACCTGGGTTACCTGGAACGTCAATGTTGCAGTGTATGTCCCTGGCAAGGTACCATAGGGCACAGCGATATTGAAGTTCACGTCCGTGGTCAGCGCACTGTTGCTTGCCATATAGGCGCTGTGATCGCCATAGCCAGTATCGGCGAGTATTGTTTTCTCGCCACCCTCTGCGTTGGCGGTGAAGGTCAGGTCACCGCCTATGTCATCATCGGTATCTGCACCCGCCAATATCTTCACATATGAGCCGCTTGTGGGTATCGTGTCGCTGGGGTCTGCGCAGGTCAGGTCGCCATTTATCCACACAGTTAGATCCATGTCATCATTCGATCTGGTGGTAACACTGGCCGCTGTAGCATCAGAGTTGGCATTTGGTGCCACCGTTCCGACATCCCATGTGTTGCTTGCACTGGAAACGTATGTGTACTTGTATATCCCGAACTCGTAAGCATCGGAGCCGCTATCCTTCTGGCTTGTGGTCGCTGTTGCATCCGTGGCATTGACCATCACATTCCATGAATTGGCATTGGCAAATGCCACTCCATCAGCAACCGCAGGTATGTCTGCCTGCTTGAACTGGTAGCTGGGAGTAAACTTCCATGTCAGTTTGTACTTCTGGTTGGCAGTTACCTCAGATACCGCATGTGTGCCGTCCGTTACCGTGGAATGGTCAACAGTTGTTGAATATTTTGCATCCATGTTTCCTGTTGTCGGAACAGTTTGCCCGTTTCCACCTGCTGCTGTATTGTCATAATAGAGCAATACCCTGTAATTATGACCCGTGGTCTGACCGGAGAAATATCCTTCACTTCCACCATCATACCAGCACATGACCTGAATGGTGTCCACATCGTCCCAACCATTGGTGTCCTCTATGGTCACATTTACGGTAATTTCGGTATTAACGTCAACCTGGGCATCTAATATTGTAGTATAACCCGCATTCACAATCTCAAAACCCGTTATAATAGGAGCGACATTGTCTGCCTGTACTTGCAGACCGCCGTCTGTATCCGTGCTTGTTGCCACATCTGCTGCGTTCACTAATCCGCTCATGCCTACGAACAGCATTGCCACGACGATAAACGTCGGGAGAATTCCTTTTTTATCTATTTTTGTCATTTTCATATACATCACCTTATATTTTCATTTCACTCATTGTTGAGCAGAGGTCATTCTCCGTTAATTTGATATATAAAATCGCTTCAGATTATCAAACGTGATTATCAAAATTGAAAATTAGAGTTGTAAACTACCAGGCCATAAATACAGAGGAATCTGAGATTCCTCTTAACACAAACCAGAGGAGGCAGAACCTCATCCGTTTAAATAGCCTGGCGTTCAGCGTAAGAGTTCAGTCTTCTGAAGTTTGCTCCTTGATTACAAAATTGTAGATTTATTGATTGTAGATTTTAGATTGTTGCTTATAATATGCCGTTCCGTCAATCCCCCAATCGAAAATCATTCAATCTACAATCGTCAATCCCTATCAGAACTTCATTTCGCTGAATACTTACCGTTCAGCTTGGTATAGCAGTAATTATTTCTTCAAACACCTATACATATTTGATTCTTGTATAGTGCATCTCCACGGTCTTGTCAGAAGTGATAACCAAGTGAAAAGCTTTAATTTAATGCAAGCGAATATTCTACATATTAGCAAGGCGATGATAAAATGGCTGACGAAACAAAAATCAAAACTCATGTATGGATTGCATTATCTTTGAGAAATCTGAAATTAAAATCCAAGAACGTGATTCCAAAATATATATTGACCGAGGATGACAATAACACTTTCGATATGGTCAAGGCATATTTTCCATTCATGAGAGTCAACGGTGAAAGTTACTGCTGACGGGATATTCGGAAATGCCGGTTCATTGCATAGTTCGTTAATGATGGTCGGTCTTCAATGTCTTTAGAATTATTAAACAGAATGCCACAGGGTAGTTCTCCACCGGTCTTCGGTTAAGAACATTAGCTGTGTGGCGAAGACGACTGTAGCAAATTCATACTGGCGAACTCGCCTTATTGTTTTATCCACCGAATACACTGAAGTCACCGATTTGTCATATTATCGGTGTCTTTCGGTGTCTTTCGGTGGATTCTTTTTTAACCTGTCTGGCTCGCCCTTAACCGAAGACGAATGGATAATTCTCAATTTTGATATTCTAAGCATTATCATTATAAATCTTGAGATGAATTATTACACAGCACGTGGAAAGCAATAAAAACCATTCATCCAATGGTAAATGGAAGAGATGTCAGATCGCTCTGATGCTTCCTGAACCGTTCCTACCACGTAACCTACCCGGATGCGTCCGCGTGCTAAATTCATTATGATTTTTCGAGTCTGTCAATTTCTTAGTGATTGTTTGGGTCTAGGGGCTAGGGTTCAGGGTCTAGGGTTTAGGAAAACTGGCTTCTGATAAAAGCCAGCTTATTTATTGCTTGGGTTCTCCGGCCAAATAACCTAGGCCCTAAATAACGATAACCAAACAAAGACCCTATCACTTTTGGATAATAACTCAGACCCTAGACCCTCAATAACAATAACCAAGTATAGACCCTCTATACCTCAATAATCACTAAATTCTTGACAAGCCCTTTCTAGCCAAAAGCTTTTATTCAATTCCCACTTCCCCAATTTGGCGACCCCACCCAAAATTGAGCTAAAAAAAATGTTAGCTCAAGGCGGCGCTAAATTGGCCAGCACTTAGGTACTGGCCAATCACCATGGGGTGGTGGATCAGCTCGGTAGATCGCTTCCTTGGCATCTGTTTGGCAAATGGCTAGGCTTCCAAATTGGAAGAGGCCGCGAGTTCAAATCTCGCCCACGCCATTTATTTTAATTTTCATAATGAAATCACATGCCAATGTTTGTCTGGAGAGCATATAGTATTTAAATTGATATATGTCTACTACAAACGCATAAATCGATTTGTTGTAGACATATAGATATCTAATTTTCATAAACACACCCCTTGAACAGCCATACATCTGGCGTGGCATCCCCGGTCCCGAAAAGCGGGTCTGCGATTGCTGCTGGCATTGATTCGACGAAGACTCCGAAGTTGATGCGCCGCTGTCCCATGTCTTTTCCGGCAAGCTCTGCAAGTGCTGGCAACTCCTCAAATGCGTCCACAATACCCACTTCCCCTGGGTTTTCTCCGAAATGTGATTGAATGGGCGGTACTAATAAGTTTCAGTGAATTAATCAGAAGTTAAATATACCCTGTCCTTTTTGTCGGAATGCTACAAACAATCACAAAGGGCCCATAGCTTAGTCAGGTGGAGCGTCTGGCTCATATATCGCAGAATACAAATCTACGATTGAGGTACCAGATGGTCGCCGGTTCAAATCCGGTTGGGCCCATTATCTTTTTTGTTTTCAATCGTTTAGAGTCAGAAGATAATGGGTGATTGACTAATTCATGAAAATTTAAATATGCTAGTATTAATGAATTAGTCAAGGATATAGCTTGATGCCAGGCCGAAAATTATATCAATGCAGGGTTATTCAGGGGTTCTTACGCAATGGGCTCATGGTCTAGTTGGTTAGGACTTCGCCTTGACATGGCGAAGATCTCCAGTTCAAATCTGGATGGGCCCATACCTTTTTTAAACATGTGCCACGCCCTAATACCACTGCTTTCGGGTTGGCCCGAAAGCAGAGCAACCTTAAGGGTTGCGGATGCAGGGCGAGCCCGTCAAAATGACGCTTCATTTTATCGGTCTGGCATGTGTTTAATAAGGACTCCTATCCCAAGGAGTCTTCAGACATCCGAAGGGATACCGCTGCTTTCGGGCGTTAACCCGAAAGCAGACCCCCCTTTAGGGTTGGGGAGCCCTCATTTTCCTTCAGAATCCAATTTTGACATTTTGCATAATTCATGGTTTAAATGTTAAATTTCCTTTTAAATCCTGTCTACCCATCATTATCTGTACCAAATACATATATATCATTATCCTATTCCACATTTAGACGGTTGTGGGGGCATAATTTGGAAGTGCTAGACGCAGGCTCTGCGGAGCAAATATATCGTGAATTGTATAAGACCCTAGGCAAAGCCATAGGGCCACAGATGGCTAAGAACATAATCAATATGGGTGAAACTGACTTCGTAAAGGAGAATCCATCCAAATCATTGGCTATGCTGAACACTTCACTTGTTACTGCATTTGGCAAGGCAACTGCCCAGGTAATGGTTACCACATCTGTTAAGAGCTGTTTCGAGGATGAACGCGCTCAATTGATACTTGGAGAGTTAAGCCGGTTGGGGATACTAGGCGATTGAGATGAATGAGCTGGGC
>JAUWNU010000061.1 GCA_030612505.1 Methanomassiliicoccales archaeon | reverse complement strand
GGAGATGCAAAAAAAGAAAGCGATATTGACCTACTGGTGGAGTTCGAAGAAGGCCGTGAGACCTTTTCCAACCTGATGGGCCTCTATTTCTATCTTCAGGATATGTTTGGGAGGAGAATAGACCTGGTTACCAGGGGAAGTTTAAGTCCCTATCTGGCTCCTTCTATTTTAAGAGAGGTGGAATATATTGAAATTGCCTCTTGAATATGTAAACTACCAGCCCCTAAAGGAGCTGGCGTTTCTGATTGATAATATAGATGCCAGTTCCTTTGTGGCTGTATGTTTACCTGTATAGGCCATACAACCTAATTTATCAAAGTCCAATCGACTTTGATTTTCTATGCTTGCATATATCCTATTTTTGACATTTAAAACGTAAATTATAGTCAAAAATAGGAGACGTACGGTGCATGGCGATTCCTTTTTTACGACCCAATGCTTTCATCCAGCCCATAAATAGGCTGGCGTTCAGCTATGTGTGGTCGTAAAACACATGAGGGATGAATGTAAATTCTTATTAAGCGCTCATGATGGTTTGAGTTATGATGATTTTATAGGGGACGAAACATTAAAAAGAGCCTTTGTGAGGAGCCTGGAGATAATTGGCGAGGCTTCCAGGAATGTCCCGGAAGAATTCAGACAGGAAAATCCAGATGTCGAATGGAGAGATATGGCAGGAATGAGAAATGTACTGATACATGGTTATTTTGGAATAGATTACAAGATAGTATGGGATGTTATTACAAATCATATACCACTTTTGCTCAAAAATATAAACAAAATTATCAAAGAAGAAAATATGTGATACTACAGAACCTGCCTGATTTTCATCATATTTCAAACTTTGTTTCGTAGCCACAAAGAAAAAAACTTGCCGAAACTACTATGAAATCGAATGCCTTTCCCCATCTTATGTCAGATATAGAATATGATATTCTGAGAACAGCAAAGGATGAAAAAATAGACTGCACCCAGGCACTGGCCATTGCCAAAAAGTACAATGTTTCGCCCAAGGAAATAGGGGTGGAGATTGACAAGCTGGGCATTAAGATCCATAATTGCCAATTAGGATGTTTTGAATGATCATTGTGTCATTAATCGGCCTGAAAAAATGCGGGAAAACCACCTGCGTATCAGCCCTGGTAAGGGAATTCAAGGCCCGGGGACTGAAGACAGGCACAGTGAAAAGCATGGTCCAGTCCAAGTTCACAATAGATACAGAGGGAAAGGACACTTGGCGGCATCAGAACGCCGGAGCAGATTTTGTCATTTCGCTGGCAAAAGATGAACTGGCTTATATCGAGAAACGGCAGAGCAGAAGCCGTTTGGACGAATTCATGCAATATGTGCCTGAAGATACTGACATTCTAATATGCGAGGGGTTGGAGGACCCGGACTCCAGAATTATCAGAATTGTTCTTGCGAAATCTCCAGAGTTGCTGCCTGAGACCTTTGAGGTTCGCGGGGTTCAGGAGAATGTTATTGCACTAACTGGTATAATCGCCAATGATACTAAAGAGCATCCAGATTATCCTGTTTTTAATTGTACTGAACCGGAGGGTGTGAAGGAGCTGGCTGATTTGATTATGGAGAATATTATCTAGATTAAATTATAAAAAATCTGAAGGCAATTAGTTGAGTGATTCAAGTGCTTCCTCGCACTTCTCCACCCACAACTTCATGCCCATGCGCTGGAACTCGGAGAGGGCTTTTTCAAGATGCTCGCGGGCTTTGGCTGGTTCGCCTTTGGCTTTGAATAGGAGGGCGCGTTCATAGAACAACTTGACCAACTCTCTTTTGTACCCTATTTCACTAAGAATATTCTTGGCTTTCTCAAACTCCTCATCTGCTTTGTTCAAATCACCCATTACCCGGTGAACTATCCCAAGAATAAGACGACTCTTACCCTCTTCCTGCTGTGCACTGGTTTCTACTGATAGATTTACAGCTTTCTCTGCATGTTCCAGAGAGTTTTGAACATTTTCAAGGGCCAGGTATGCCTCGGCAAGACCACAATATGGATAGATGGACTCTAGCTTATCTCCCACCTCCAGATATATTTCAAGGCTGCGCTCATGAAATTTTAATGACTTCGCCAGGTCTCCTATGCTACAGTTAACATTCCCCAAGCTGACCAGTGAACGGGCAATACCATGCCTATCTCCTATATCTTCCCTAATTTCAGAGCCACCCTCATAAAATTTCAGTGCCTGGTCTAAATTGCCCATGGAATGATGCACATTGCCAACATTGTTCAGTGACAGGGCGATGCCCCATTTGTCTCCTATAGTCTCCATTATCTCGAGGCCACTTTCATAAAATTTTAATGCCTTGGCCAGTTCACCCGTGAAATAGTATACATTGCCAATATTGCTCAATGATAATGCGGTGCCCTGTTTATCCCCTATCTTTTCCTTTATCTCAAGGCTACGCTCATAGAACTCCAGAGATTTGGTTTGCTCTCCCATCTCGTAGTAAACTAAACCTATATTATTCAGTGAAGCAGCAATGCCAATCTTACTACCTATCTTTTCCATTATTTCAAGGCAGAGTTCAAAATACTCCAGTGATGTGTCAAAATTTCCTATAGCATGGTGCACATTACCAATATTGTTCAATGTGGATCCAATGCCATGCTTGTCTCCTATCTCCTCCATTATCTTCTGGCTTCGCTGGTAAAATTTAAGGCTATTGTCATAATCCCCTTTGTACCAGTGAATGTTCCCGATGGATCTGAGCGCATTGCCAATATCTTTCTGGCTTATGCCGGTATTTTCTGATACCTTTATGGCCTCTAAAATAAGTGGCATGGCCTTGTCAAAATCACCTTTTCTCAAATGTGGATTGCCTTCGGCCAGAAGTATCCTGCCATACTCTGCCGTCCCTTCTTTTATCACTTCTTTGGCATGAGCCAGTATATCTAGGGCTGTGTCAAATTCTCCTCTTCCTACATGAACATTACCAATTTTTCTCAAAATTCTGGCCTTATTATCATTACTATCTGCAACCTCTAAAGCTGCATTAAAATGACCCAATGATTCATCATAGTCCCCGGTGATAATGTTTATGTCTCCCAGCCTTTCCAAAAGGCTCAATCTTTTCCCATGGCTATCATCAATTGATCTTATTTTTGAGAGTGAATTAAGCGAATCATTGTAAAAGCTTATGGCCTGCTCCAATGCAAAGACATTCTCTGCTTTCTCACCAGCCCTATAGCAATAATCAAATGCCTTTTCATTTTCATTGGACCTCGAGAAATGTCTGGCCAGGTGGTAAAGGATCTCTTCTGTTCCAATCTTATATTTCCCTTCATAATATTCCCCAAGGCTCAGATGATAGGAAGACTTCCATCTCTCTCCGATACCATCATATATCACATCCTGAAAGATAGCATGGCAGAACTCCCCTGAACCATTGTTCAGAACAATAATGCCGCTGCTCTCTAATCTCTGAAGTGCCTGGGCCGGGTCACGAGCTACCTTGATGGACATTACAGCCAGAGATTCAAATGTCCTTCCAATGCATGATGCATATTCTGCAAGGGCCATGGTCTCGGGGTCAAGGCTCTCCAGCCTTCTTTGGACCACCTCCTCCACCGAACCAGGTATGGTATAATCCTGGCTGATAAGAAAATCTTTACCTTCGGCCGTGGAAATATTCCCCTCCTCTTTCATCTGCCTGAGCAGTTCAATAACAAAGAATGGATTGCCATCACAAGTGCTGGCTAGATGTTCTATGAATGATTCGGGAAATATATGGCCGGGGTGCATGGCTTCAAGAAGGGCAGATACCGAATCACTTCCGAGTTGAATAAGGGGCATGAGTTCAAAACTTCCTTCCTGGTTCATCTTCTCTATGGTGGTTTGAAGGCCATCGCCCATCTCTGGCCGGAGAGTCCCCACTATCATGATTTTTTTCCGCCTGATGTTCCTGGCAAGATAATTAAGCACAAACAAGGAGGATTCGTCTGCCCAATGAAGATCCTCCAGCAAGAGAACAAGTGGCTGTTCTTTCGATAGAGAGATAAGAACCTCCAAAACTTCATCGGCTATCCTTATTCTCTCGTTTTCCAGTTTCAGCCCTTGTAAACTACCAGGCCTTAAAAGACCTGGCGTTATGATTCAGGCCAGTATGTTTACCGATATTAGCCGCACACCTGATTATCAAAGCCAGATGGCTTTGATTTGATTTACTAGAAAATGTACGGTATGCGGCGGATTTCCCTTGTTATAATCCGTGGAAATAGTCAATTCATCCCTGGCCTAAAGACCAGGGGGTTCTTGACTTATTTTCACTAAATCTCTTCTGACCTGAAATTTCACATTGGCCAGTGCGGATATTTCATCCTGAATCTGAGTCATATCCACCATACTTCCGGACCAGGATTCAAGGATTTCTCCACAGTCTTTCTCTATATCCTTGACAGCAGTTCTAAGTAAATTCTTCATGCCAGGATGTTCGTTACCCTGAATCAGTGCCGTTAAAAACAGATGGGAACCATGTTCCATCATTATGGTCATGTCCCCATATTCCAGCCGACCCAATCCTGCCCTTTGCTCCACGGAGCTGTCAAATGAATCTCTAACAAAATCCTGAACAGCAGAAAGCATGCCTGCGAATATGTCAGCATCCAGGTCATCGGTTTCGGAAGATGCCTGGGCAACAAGAAGACCGGATCTATTGACAGCAAATATCGCCCTGAACGAAACAAACTCCTGATCCTGGAACAGGGGCTGGTCAATCTCCTTTTCGAGGGCATCTGATAAAATCAGGAAAGGATGGATGATGTCGGAAGCACTGGATCCTGCCAGTACCTTTACATTATTGGCAATAGAATGATTCAAGAATTCATCGACTAGCCTGGTTTTGCCTATCCCGGCTTCACCTGATAATAGAATCGTTGAGCCCTTTCCGACAATGGCATCATCAAGATACTTTTTCAACTGGTTCAGCTCTTCGTCTCTGCCAATCAGTTTTATTTTTTGTGGGAGCAATTCTTCCATTGACTAGTGCAATATAATTAATGAAGTAAAATAGTTTCTAACTCTCAGGGAGTGAGAAAACTGTTTCTAACTATCAGGGAGTTAGAAAACTGTTTCTTTGGAATTAAAGAGGTTCAAGTGCCTTCTCGCATCTACCTATCCACAGCTTCAATCCCATTTCCTTGAACTCGGAAAGGGCTTGCTCTAGTAGCTCTTTGGCCTTGTCTGGCTGGGCTTTTTCTTTCAATAAAAGAGCTTGTTCATAAGAAAGCACAGCAAGCTCTATTTTATCCTCCGCAGCCTCAAGGATGGTTCTGGCTTTCTGAAATTCTTCCTCTGCTCTATCCAGGTTACCTGCCTCTCTGTGAACCTTACCAAACACACGATGACTCATTCCCTCTTCTGACTTCGCACCAATCTCCAAGGCTATCTCAATTGCCTTCTGTGCATTTTCTAAAGCCAGCTTAATATTCTTCAGTTCAATTTGTGTGTCTGCAATGCCGCAATAGGTATGAATTGGAATATATTTGTCTCCTATATCTGTGCAAAGCTTCAGGCTGCGCTGATAAAATTCCAGCGCATTGGCCGAGTTCCCCTTGTCATACTGAACGAAACCCATATTGTTCAGGGACATGGCAATGCCCTGCTGGTCTCCAATCATCTCCCTTATCTTTAGGCTGCGCCCATAATGCTCCAGCGCATTGGTCAGCTCACCCTTGGTATAGTTCACATTTCCTATATTGTTCAGCAAAGTTGCAATACCCAGCTTGAATCCTATATTATCAAATATTTCCAGGCTGTGTTCATAATTCTTCAGCTCACTGGCCAGGTCGCCCTTGGCATTGTACACCGTACCTATATTGTTCAGTGCAGCTGCTATGCCATATAATTCGTTAATTTCCTCCATAATAGGCAAGCTTTTTTCATAGTATTCAAGGGCAGTATTAAAATCTCCTTTGCTGGCATGGATGTTCCCGATAATTCGTAGGGTATCTCCAATATCCTTCTTTTCTGCGCCATAATCTTCAAAATACTTCAGAGCAGCATTGGATAATGCCAGTCCTTTATCATAATCGCCTTTTCTTTCATAAACACTGCCTTCGTTTCGACATATCCTGCCATATTCTGCAGTTCCTTCTTCTGCTACTTCTTTTGCATTGGCTAACATCTCTAGGGATTTATCATATTCACCTGTGTTTCCATAAATATCCCCAATTTTTCTAAGATTTCGGGCCTTTGCTTCATTATCCTGGGTTGAATCTATTGCCTTCTCCAGGTTCTCAATGGCTTTCTCATACTCGCCAATTGTATCTTGAACCTCAGCCAGTTCTTCCAATATGGCAATATTTACTTCACTGCCGGATAATTTTATTGCATCGTCATAAAACTTAATGGCTTCCTCATTGGCATACTTCTCCTGGGCCATATCTCCTGCCTTGACAAGATACTCTATTGCTCTATCGTCTTTAGCTTCATAATAATGATACGCTAGTTCATTAATTATATCATCTAAATTGTCTTTGTAGATCTCAGTCAATGTCTCCCCGATAATTCGATGATATTCCAGCTTCAGTTCGCCCATGATTCCATTGTACAGGACCTCTCTTATCTTGGCGTGGTCAAAAACATATGTTTTCTCAAAGGAATGGATGAGCTTGTGGGATTTTTCTATCTCGCTCAAATTTTTTAGAAGTGTGATTCGATTGGAGCCAGTTACGGACCCCACAATTTCAGACTTGAATTCGTTTCCAATGACACTGGCACATTCAAGAATTTCTTTCTGTTCTTTTATAAGCCTGTTCAGCCTTCTCTTTACCACATCATAGACCTTTGACGGAATGTTCAATTCATCTAAATCTTTTTCAATATGCCAGATACTTTCTTCATCCAGCACAATTGCCCCATCCTCTACAAGCATCTTTATAACTTCCAGGATGAAAAATGGAGAACCGTCGGTTTCCTTGAATATTTTGTCGAAAAATCCATGTTCAAAGGAGGTATTTCCAAGCATGGACTGGACAATTTTCTCTGTGTTTTCAGCATCCAATCTTTTCAATTCAATCTTTTGCAACAAGTCCTCCCGGGTCATGCCCTGCATAGAGGTTTCCAGATGATGAGTCGAGCTATCCAGGCCTTCAGCAATATCCTCTGGCCTGTAAGTTCCTAATATCAAAACATTGTTATTTCGAGTGTTTCTGGAGAGATAGTGAACAAGGGTCAAAGTTGTGGGATCTGACCATTGTAAATCATCAAGAAATAGGATTAATGGCTTTACCGCTGATGCCCTCTGGATGCCCAGTAGAATATTATCAAACAGGTTTTCCTGCTTTATTCTCGGGTCATCAACAAGAAATCTGCCATCATACTTGCCAGAGTTCACAAGCCATGCTATTTTAGATTGAACATCTTTGGTGCTGGAAACATCCCCGACCCAGTCATCAAATTTATCTCCAATGCCATTCAAAATTCTCTTCATGTCCTCGATTAAGAACTCACTGTTTGTTCCTTCTATTACAGTTGCCAGAGAGAGATTCCCAGTTGACTGGATTAAGATAGTAAAATCACCAAAGCCTAATGAATTAAGGGACCCGGTTCCACCACCTTTCATCATGGACAATGAATCCTGAACAAAATTCCCCACTGCCTGAAGCATACCTGCAAATATGTCTGAATCCAGGTTTGTTTCTTCTCTTTCAACCTGTGCAATGAGCATTCCTCCTTTGTTCAACAGGTATGCAGAAACAACCGATGGAGGTAAATCGCCAGAAACAAGATGTAATAATCCTGCCTCTCTCAGGGCAGTTTTGACAGGCATAAGTGGTTCCAGGCTTTCAGCAAGACACCAGCCTTGAATTATCTTCACATCTTTTGCTTCAGCATCTTTTTTCAATTCAGAGACAAGTCTGGTCTTTCCGATGCCGGCTTCTCCTGAAAGATAAACTGTAGACCCTTTGCCAGAAATAGCATTGTCCAGTAACTGCTTGAGCTGATTAAGTTCATCTTCCCGACCGATGAGTTCCGGTTGATGCAAGGCTAACTCTTCCATGAATGAGGATATATGATAGTAATTATATTAGCTTTTTTGGGTTAGAGCTTCTTGTCAACCTCCGCAATCGTTTTTTTAACGCAAGTGTGATTGCGGACCTATGATATTCTGCTAAGTGGTTGTTTTCAGACATATCAGGTCGGGTTCTACATCAGTTTTGATTTAACCATCGAACCCAACAATTGCTTTCAAACCGCAATCGTTTTTTTAACGCAAGTGTGATTGCGGGCTTTCTGATATTCTGCTAACTGGTTGTTTTCAGCCATATCAGGTCGGGTTCGCGAACTGTGCTTAAAAAACAATTATTATCCAGTTTGCGAACTGTGCTTAAAAAACAATTAGTATCCAGTTCGTTGGAAGTTTAGAACAATATATTTACAGAAACTCCGAATGTATAGTCTCAGAAACTCCACCTTACAAGAGCTTGGAATGTATGGCCTCAGAAACTCCATCTGCTTTGATTTTATTAAACACGCGCCACGCCCTAATACCGCTGCTTTCGGGTATGGCCCGAAAGCAGAGCAACCTTCAGGTTTGCGGATACAGGGCGCCTATCAAAATGATATGTTTCATTTTATTGGATTGGCGTGTTTTTGATAAGGGCTCCCAGGTATCCGGTAGGGATACCCCGCCCTTTAGGGTGGGGAGCCCTCATTTAGCCACCGAACCCAACAATTGTTTTCAGATTGTTACGAGTCATACGGCATTAGATTTAAATTGAATATGTTGCCATGCCATTGTCGAATTCTCTGTTTGGACAATTTTGTAAGGCGAATTCAACTTACCAGTCTATTATCCAAACTGTGTCTGCCGGTACATGCACCCAATACCCTTCCCCCGGCTGCATGACATAATCTGGACCAACTTCTCTGATTAAATATGGTTCCGCAGGGTCAAAGACCTCAACATGGTCTGCTCCAGTGCCCCAGAGGGCATTTGCCACAATATCTGGGGTCAAGGATGGATAACTAACAAGATTCCAGCCAGCATATAATGGAATATTTGTGGAAGCTGGCTCATCCCCCTCAACAGTTAAATTGGCAGAATTCAACATATTAATCCATAATCCCATTGTGTTGTCGATGTTGGACAAATCATTTGTTGAAGCTCCAACACGATATGTTTTCCATGGGTCATTAGCATCTGTTGCATCATAATATTTGACAGCATCGTATTTGCCGGCTATTGAACTCAGAACGGCTGAAATTGTTGTATCTACTGGCTCCAGAGGAAATGATATTAGGTTCCAGCCTGGGGAGAGGGCTATTTCATAGGTGGAAGGAGGTGGTGTTCCCCAGGGCCCCATCAATGGATAATTATCTTCCCCCATAAAGACCACTGTTTCATAGGTGTAATTATAATATGCATAAAATATCCAGCCAGCTTCAAGGGGGGATATTTGGGTGATGTCTATTTCTCCAGTCATGTAATCAAGCGTGTAGTCAGGACTTTCTTCCAGTGGTATCCATTCGCCCTCTACGTCCACATAAAGGGTGCAGTTCAAAACCGGAATATTGGCCAGGTAGATGGGGCCGCTTTCGCCGCCCAATGCAGTGTATACTGTCTCATTGATTACCTCGACCGTAACTGTGGACGTTGTTTCTGTATAATTGTAATAAGCATAGAATATCCAGCCAGCTTCAAGGGGGGATATTTGGGTGATGTCTATTTCTCCAGTCATGTAATCAAGCGTGTAGTCAGGACTTTCTTCCAGTGGTATCCATTCGCCTTCAATATCTACATAAAGGGTGCAATCCAGAACCGGAAAATGGGACAGATATAGAGGACCGCTTTCGCCGCCCAATGCAGTATAGACTGTCTCATTGATTACCTCTATCACCATTGTAGCACCAGTTTCAGAGAATAGATGTGGTGAATCGCCAATATAGTCACTGCCGGGCTGGTCCTGTTCTGTTCCTGAGAATATGTCTGCCCCATTATAGTCAGACCAATAATTTCCACCAGAAGGATACCCATCATCCCAGATATTGCCCAGTTCATCATGGGCCTGAACTGTATTGTTAACAATGTTGTTGTGGAATATGAAGTTGTCCAGTGATGAATCTATATGAAGACCATATCCATCCAGCAGAATAGAGAGTGTGGTAACACCATATATCCCCCAGGGTTGACCAGGTTCTATAAATTCGAACTCGAACCAATGCTCCTTCAGATTATCCCATGTGTTGTGGCAATTGTACATTTTGGTTCCATCATCCATCTCACCATAGCCAGTGGCAGTAACAAAATGGTCGGTTCCACCGTTAGCATCGGTGTCCACAAGGAAACCAACTGGGTAGCCATTGTCTATTTTCTCCGTGAAATCCTCCCATGTGAAAGCCCCGAATACTTCATTCCGAACCTCGACTTCATAATTGGGTGCAATATAGTTCACATATCCCTCGAAGGCAGCAGGATTGTCATCGTACCAACTCCAACCATATCTATTAGAAAATGCACTCTGTGATGTGTACATGAAGTCAGCTATGGAATCATCTGGATGCTCATCACCTTCTGGAGGTTCGGATTTATCTGAAAATAGGTCAGGGAAATAATCGATAGGCAAGCAATAATCATCATAATTTCCAGGGGAAGCAATCATATTATCAACCTCAGTTGTCTGAGAGAAAGCTTTCCCAATCACCAGTTCATCGAAACCCATTTCATTCCAATAGCCAACCATCATACCAGAGGCAGTAGGTCCGCATCCATGCTGCCAGATATATGTGGGAACATCAGGCATGATTACCTTATAGTTGAATAAGGCGGGTTCCACGAAGCCGTCATCCACATCTCCGGGGCGGGCCGGGCCGGTGGAGCTCCGGGACAAGTCCTCCGGCTGTCCTGAAAAGGGGGAAGCAACATCATCATCAAACAAGAAGTCACGTGAGAATTCTGTGTTATCAACAACCATATTCTCAATTATATAATTGTAAGTAGAATTTAATATATTAATGCCGCATCTGTTAATGGTGCAGGTGTTACTGGATACAGTATTATTGCCTGAATTTCTGATGAATATTCCATTGTTGTTCTGCGTGCAGATATTGTCAAATACATTGCAGAATCTTGCATTGGCCAGGGATATTCCGGCATCACAGAATAGGTCCCCGCTGCCGATGATTGTGAAACCAGAAATGTTCACCCAATCCGAGTTTATAGATATTACATCGCCAGCAAAATTGCCGTCTATGAAGGTTATGTTCCTACCCTCGCCGACCAAATTAAGCGGGATGTCTATAACCACATTTTCCAGATATGTTCCGTTTGGGACAAAAATGGTATTGCCCGAATCAGCATCATCAACGCCATCCTGGATGGTCGGATGATAGGTGTCCTTGTCGATGTTATGGACCGGGCCAGTACTTGGAAGCTCCCAGGGCTCCATCAACGGATAATTATCTTGGGCCCCTGAACCGCCATCAATGTTAGTGTATGGAATGTCTCCGATTCCATCTGACCCCGGTATGTCTTGACTAGGTCCATTATACTGGTCCAGATTTGTCTCATTCAAAAAAGTAATTGATAGAATTATCACATCGTCATCTGGAACATCCGCGTGAATGCCCTCTGCGTGAGTTGGAAGAGAAGCAATGGCCATAACAACATCCATTCCAGAAATAACATGACCAAAAACAGCATATTGATCATCCAAAAATGGCTGTGCACCATCGCAGATATAGAATTGGCATGTTGCACTATCCGGGTCAGTCAGTCTGGCCATTCCAACAGCTCCATCAGTATGTCTTAACTCGGGAGATATTTCCAAGGGTATTGGCGGGTACAATACTGGTTCTTCAGTTAAATTGCCTGAATCCCTGTAAAATCCTCCGCCCTGAATTACAAAATCATCAATAACCCTGTGAAATAATAAATCCGTATAGAAATCAGCGTTCACATAATCAATAAAATTATCGGTTGTAATCGGTACAATTTCCGGATACATACAAAATGTTATATTACCATAATTGGTGGCAATCTTTGTTTCAATATAATCAATTTTATTATCGTCCCAGTAATTGCCGCCGTCTGGATAGCCGTTGTCCCAGAAATTTGCGCCATCGTCATATGCTTGTTCTGTATTGTTGATGATGCTATTGTGGTAAAAGAGGTTGTTATTGGATGAGGCAAGATAGATACCATAATTGTTGCTAGATGAAACCGTATTGTTTGTTAGCGTGTTGGCATCGGAAAATTCGACAAATATGCCATAATTGTTGTTGAAGGCTATATTGCTTGCAATAGTGTTGTCATTGGAGAAGGAGAGGGAGATACCAAAGAAATTGCCAGATACATTGTTATCAATGACATTATTGTTACTGGATGAATATACGTATATCCCATGGTAGTTAGCTGTTGCTGCTTTGTTGTTAGCAACGAGATTGTCGGAGGCGAGGAAGAGGCCAATACCAACCCAGTTATTCGAAGCAACGGTGTTGTTGACAACGATGTTGTTGCTGGACACGTCAAGGTAGATACCATACTTGTTGTTCGAGGACGCTGTATTATTGACAATAGTGCTGTTCTGGACATTGTATAAACTCAATCCCGTGTCTGGGTAATAGGGGAAACTATCCACACCGTTCGCATCATGCAGAAAGCACTCCCTCACAACAAAATAATCAGTAGTATTTCCAACGTAAATGCAATACCCAACTCCAGTTCCGTTAATGTCCCAGTTCTCGATTATCCAGGGACTGCCAGCACTTCCATTTCCAGATGATGCAATACCTGGAAAATCAGCATTTGAATCTATTCTTATTGGTGCATGCGGCACATAAGTAACCACCTCCCCAGGAACCGCAAGGCCTTCAACTGTATTCGGAGCACTCATCTCAACCAGGGCCATCATGCTTGCAGATACAACCACAAAGGCCAGTAAAGCACTAGTAATTTTCATCATAGTTTCACCCACTGTTATACAATCCGTTATTGCTTTTGAGCTTATTTAAGCATATGGTGGATAACACCGAATACTACACCATACACCAACCAAGCAATGGCCGGGGCCGATTGCTTGGTTTCTATAAGCCGCACACCTGAGCTCACAATTTCTTATCAACCTTCTTCATGACCTCCGCAATCGTTTATTTCTCTCGTGTGTGATTGCGGGCCTTCTGATATTTTACTGGTAAATTGTTTTCAGACACATCAGGTCGGGTTTGCATTAGTTTTGATTTAATTGCCAAACCCAACAATTGCTTTCAGATTGCTTCGAGCCATATGGCATTCGATTTATTTTGGAAACCATTCTCATGCCATTGTCGAACGCTTTGCGTTCAACGAGCACTGGCTTTGTCGAAGACGAATTGCTTTATAGCTTAGAATCAACCTTCTTCATTACCTTTGCCAGTAACTCATCCCCATCCTTTGCCAGCTTTTTACAATCTTTGAGCATCTTCTCATTGTATTTCTTGTCAGTGATACTCGGCAAGTTAATTCGAACATTCAAAATAGCACCGTGCATGCCAGCATTGGCCATGAGCGCGCCAACGCCTACATCGGAGATTGATGCTTCCAGGCCCATGTCAGCCATTTTATCTGCCAGCTTTATTACCTCATAGCATTTCGTGGCAGTATCCATAGGCATGTTTATTGCCTCCTTGAATGCATCCTGGATTGCTTTATCACGGGTT
>JAUWNU010000068.1 GCA_030612505.1 Methanomassiliicoccales archaeon | reverse complement strand
GGACAATCTTATTTATAATAACCGACTCGGCGGCATGGAAGTCGAAGATTCTCCGTATTATCTATCGATCCGCAACAATAATATCACGGGAAATCGCTGGGTATTTATGGATAATAGTCATATAATAGGGTCAGCCGGACTGGGCATTGGTTTGGTAAACGCGTCTGCAAACATATCTTCCAACAGGATATGTGGCAATCTTGAAAATATCCGTCTTGAAGGACTGGTCGACACATACATATCTAACAATCTATTAATTCAGTATGTGCTCCCCGGGGCGATAACTCCTGCGGTTTATAGAGGAGTTCAGGCTACGGATTCTGCAAACCTGAACATTTCAGACAACAGATTTTATGTTGGAAGTGAGCCTATCTCGATTTACGATTGCGAGGATGTGACTATTTTCAACAATACGATTAAAGCCAATGGAATTGAAAGATACACGTTCCGTGGTGTCGAATACGAGGAGTCTATTTTTGTTGGGGAAGTAAGATATGGAGTCTACAGCGAAAGAAGCGAGGCACTCATTATTGATAACTTAATTTCGGATTGTGATTTTGGGATTGTCAGTAAGGACAACTCAACCTTATCAATCAAGGCAAACACTTTAGAGAGCAACGGCAAGGGCATATACATACTGAATGCTAGAGTTGGTACCAACCAGTATTATGCGGAAAATGAAACTGTCCACGGCCCAACTTTCGACGGAGAAACTGGCCCGATATATCTGGCCAATGGCAACATAATCAATTGCAGCATGTACGCGGATGTTCTAGGAGAATGGATCCCTATGCAGGAAGGTGCAGACTATACTCTCAATTACGCAACCGGAGAGATAGACACATCACCTATTGAACCATTTGAAGCAGGTTGGTATTTCCACGCATATTATAATTATTCAAAAGGAGTTTCCAACAATATAACAAATAACATAATAAAAGGCAATGCAGAAGCGGGTATTTATCTGGAATATTCTGGCAATAATGAGATTATTGGTAATAGGATTTCAAACAATCTCTACGGCGTTTATGTGAACGGCGATTCACACAATAACAGTATCTACCACAACAACATAATCGACAATACAAACCAGGCGTACGATGGCGGAATAGACAATGCATGGGACAACGGCCCCCTCGGCGGGAATTACTGGAACGACCACATCTGCGTTGGCAACCCGAGCGATGGAAGCAATCCCTATGCCATACCGGGCGGGACAAGCACAGATTACTATCCGTTCGAGGACCTGGATGGCTGGCTATGACCACCAGGACTATCTTCACCCTTGGGAAATGCGCTGGATGTATGCAACTACGGCAACGACCTGGACGGTTGATTGGTAATACCGCCTAGTTCAATCAACAACACCCACACAAACATTAATACAGATAAGCTGCATTGTATTCCACAAATTGGTGAACTAATGGCTCGAAATCTAATCAAAAAAGTATGCCTGCTGGGCGACGGCGCAGTGGGTAAAACATCACTGATTCGCAAATATGTCTATGACGATTTTGATGACAAATATTTAATGACCATTGGCACCAAAATTACTAAAAAGACCATGGTCATCAAATCGGATCCAGATGGACCTGGGCCAGACGAAGAAATAAACCTAACAATCATGATTAGTGATATTGTAGGTCAGGTTGAATTCGAACGCATCCACAAGCAGTATTACCGCGGTTCCAAAGGCGGCCTTTTTGTCTGCGACCTTACCAAGAAAGACACACTTGAACGAATGGAATGGTGGCTTAATTCTTTCAAGGAAGTTGCTGGGGACGTGCCAATAATTCTTCTGGGTAATAAAGTGGATTTGAAAGATAAGCATGAGATAAGCTTCGAGGACATAGCCAAATTTGCGAAAAAATTTAATTGTCCATACTTTTTGACCAGTGCAAAGACCGGCGAGAACGTGGAAAGAGTGTTTCAAAATATGGGCAAGAGAGTGATATAGTATGCCAGCATCTGGAAAGACCGCTGGCAGAGCCCTTAAGCGTATCTTCAAGCAGGATGATATTTTAAGCAAGATAGAAGAGCAGCCAGCAAGTTTTTCCCTGCTAATGAACCCCACAAGAATGAAAATTTTCATACATCTATGCCAGAACCCATGCGATCACACCAGGGGAATCTCCAGGGCCATGGAAACCAGCTTAACAACAGTAAACTGGCATCTTGGCCAGCTCCTTGAATATGAATATCTCGAGGCAAAAATGGTGAACCGCAAGAAATTATACTGGCTCACAGGTATGCTCAAACCTGAAGACGCAGAAATGGTGAGCTATTTGAGGCATGAGATTCCCCCGCAAATAATTGAAATTATCAGCCATAATCCGGAAGCCAGACAAAAATTAATAATTAAAAAGATGCAAATGAAACAGCAGAATATCGACTTCTGGCTCAAAAAGATGGAAAAATGCCAGATAATTCAGTGCAAAGGAAAAGGAATGGGCATGACATTTCACATATCAGAGCATTTCACATCAAAAATGGATGATTATGACAAGGCAGCCAGGAACTATTCAAAGCAAATAATAGAAATTCTACACTATGACGGGCTAATGCCGAAAAATGCCAGGTTCAAGGGCTCAAGATTGGGTGTTGATGTGAAGCTTCCCTCTGGAAAGAGGCGGATTCACCTTGAATGCAGCCCACTGGCCGTTGCTAGACAGTCAATAACTGCTAGCAAAACAGCAAGGGGGCTGAGATCATGAAAGTGCTGCATGTCCACCAGATAGCCCATATCCCCCAGCTTCTTGTAAAAGAGTTGAACAAGAAGGGCATTGAAGCCAGCTTTTCCGAGGAAGCCAGTGCTACCACAATAAAGAATTATGATATTATCCATGGGCATTATGCACTTAATCGGCACACCATTGATGCATTCAAGCTGGCTCGCAAGAATAAAATTCCATTCATTATGCACTGCCACGGCTCGGATCTGCGGCTGCTAAGCGGGACTGAAAGGAAAAAGTTACCATGGCATTACAAGACCATAAGCCAGTATATTCGAAAACGCAGTTCCAAAATACTGCTTTCAACACCAGATTTAACCGAATTCGAGCCCCGGGGAATCTACATTCCAAATCCCATAGACTTGAATTTCTTCAGGCCAATGCCAGAGATGGAAAAGACTGGCAAACATCTCATCATGGGCAAGCTCATCAGCGGCTCCAAAATCCTGGAACACATCAAGCCAGATATTAAGTATGACTGCGTGAACAATGGTGAAGAGATTCAATGGCCAGATAATGTGAAAATACTAGAGTATATGCCCTACAAGCAGCTGCCAAAATTCTTCAATGGCTATGAAAACATGCTGGGCACCTTTGGAGACCTCATAAGCATGGCCAGGTTGGAGGCAATGGCCTGCGGATTGAACACATTCACAGACTTCGAGAAGAAGTTCACATCTTTCTATGATGGTCATTCACCAGATGATGCCCCTGACCCTAGACAATTCATCCAACAATTCCATGCTCCAGAAATTGCTGTTGACAAACTCATTGAGATTTATCACGGGATAAAACTTCCTTGAATAACTGGCGGTCGGATTTTGTGAAAACGCCCATTCCCAGCACAAGCAGGGCATAGGCAATTGCGGATACAATAGCAATATAGAGATTTGTCACCTGATCGCCTATTGTCCAATACATTAATAGGGCAATTCCGGCCATTGCCAGTCCTGCCACAACCGGTTTCCACAGATACTTGCCCATTGGATATTTTTTCCTGCGAATTCCCCCATAGTTCAGAATGAAGAAAGCTGTTTCTCCGATAATCAGGGCCATTGCTGCGCCCACATAGCCTTCCCTCATGACCAGGACATAGGCTGCAATTGCCAGCACACCGGCAGATATCCAGATATTATAGGCAATTCGCTTCTGATAATCCCCACTCCAGAGTGCGGTTTTCATTAGATTGTTCAATGTGAATAGCGGCAAAACTCCTGCCATGACAAATAGTGCCTGGCTGGTGTTCTCAAAGTCAGGACCAAATAACCCTGCGAATTCAGTTGATAAAATGGCCAGCATCACCGCAACAGGCATTACTGCTACAAGTGTGTATTTTATTGATTTTCCATAGGCGAATTTCATATCGCTCCTTGATTTGTCATGAAGCCGTGAGAATAGCGGATAAATAGCTGCATCAAAGGCACTGGGTATCAACATGGCGAACAGGAATATCCTGAAGGCAGCGGAAAACCAGCCAGTATCCTCTGGCGCAGTTAAGAAAAACAGCATTATTACCGCTAGGTTCAGATACAGAGCATTACCAATCTCATAGGCCGCAAAGGGCGCCGCCTTTATGGCCAGTGTCTTTTGCTTTAACTGGCCTCGTTCCGGCCTGACGCCTATGGCCAGTAAAACGCTGAAGCCCACAATTGTCTTTACCACCGATGATACAAGAAGCACCAGCATGATGCTCATTAGACTGAAACCCATATAGATAGCAGCAAAACCTAGACCAATCTGCACAATCTTCCAGACTATCTGGGTGCCTGCTTCCAGTTCCATTCTTTCCTTGGCTCGAAAGAGTGCATAAAAAAGGCCAGACATCTTGTCAAAAAGATATGTCATTCCAGCCGCTAAAATCACCATGAGCAGATAATTGCTCAGGCCCATGAGATAGCCCACCAGAAGTGCCATTGCAATCATTATCAGCGAGAGTCCTAATCTAAAAATTCCTACGGTCTCAAGGTACTGGCCAGCTTCTTCAGGCTTTCTGGCTACATTCTTGATTGTAAGTGCATCCAGCCCCATATCCGAGAAAATAATAAATACCGAAGCAAAGGCCAATGCGAAATTATACTGCCCAAAACCAAAGTCCTCGAGATATCTGGCAAGGTATATAATGAACAGAGCGCTGAGACCCTTTGTTATGATATTGCTTGCTATCAGAACCGAAGTATTCTTGAGAAGCCTGGATACTGACCCCATGGGTTCGGTATATTATTTACTGCCATATAAACAGAAAGCATGGACAGATATGCTATAATCACCTAGATATCCATGGAATACCTAGATATCCATGGAATTCATGAGCACTTATGGATTAAGATCCATAGAATTCATAAGCTGAATGCGCCTGGCCTTCCGTTCAGAAACATCATGGGGCTTGAGAAGTCTACCTTCTATCTCTGCAATTCGGTCAATGAACGTCTCCATGGCTACTTTGCTGGGTTCCTTTGGGTCAAGGCCAGATAATTCCATCTGATGTTTTACTATGGGGGTTGCAGGCACTATGCCGCCATATAGGTCAGAAAAATCAGCAATCATCTGGTCAATAATATTTGCCAAATTCTTTACCTCATGGGTTTCCTGGCCTTCTGGGCTAGGTTCGAGATCTCTATTATCAGCAAGAACCTGGGCCAGCAGTTCAAATGCAGTATCAATATGATCTCCTGTCTTTGCGCTTGTCAGGAAGCTCTGGGTGGATGTAAAGGTCTGCTCCTGCTTAGCCACTTCACTTATCTCATCCAGGCCAAATTGCCTCTCTGACTCTAAATCCGCTTTATTGCCCAAGAATATCATTGGAATACTTCCGCGGCTGGCTTTTATTTTGGGAATCCAGTATTCCTGAAAGCTAGCTAGTGTTTCTTTTCTTGTAAGATCTGACACTAAAATTGCCCCAGCAATCTTGCGCATTGAAAGTGATTGGGTTAGGCCATAGTCCTTCTGACCTATAACATCCCATATCATGAGAGTAACCCGAACCCTTGAGCCCAGGGAATCAACTTCAATTTCCTTTTTCGTCACCTTGGTTCCAATGGTTGAGATATAATTGTCATTGAACTGGTCAAGAACAAATCTACGAATCAAGCTTGTTTTTCCAACTGCGCCATCACCCAGCAGAATTATGTTCTTCTTGATTTCTTTCATCTCACCAACCTCGTATATCTAACTGCAAGCCAGTATATCATAAAAAGTTTGTTAGTCACACTCACATACATTGATGATTATTTAGTAGAGATAGTTTGTACAATTACCAATTAACATTCCAAATGCAATCAGAGGACACATGGACCCAATATGCCTCACCATCATTCATGGTGACCAGATTAAGGTCAGTCTCGTCCCGAATAAGATAAGGCTGGCCAGCATCAAATACCGATATAATGTCTGCAGATGCAGGAAGCGTGTTTGCAGCAACCTCAGGGGTCATGGACGGATAACCAATAAGGTTCCAGCCAGTGGTCAGGGAAATAGCTGTTGTGGTTGGTTCTTGCCCTTCAATTCGTATGAAACCGTCCCCCAGGGAATCCATATCTGGAATGAACACCCATATTCCATTTGTAATATCAATATCCGAGATTTCCTGGAGAGAGTCTGGCTTGGCAATATCATAGCTTTTCCAGGGATCTGTGAGGTCCAATGGTTCATAGAGCTTCATGCGGCTCCAGGTGGTATCTCCATCTAAATCTATAAGAACATCTGGCATTGTAGAATTCTCAGGAACAAGCGGCAAGGATATCATGTTCCAGCCCACTTGAAGAGGGCCTATGCTATAGCTAGGTTGAACATACTGGCCAATCCAGATATGCGGCGTTCCTGCGGTGTAATTTGTCGTTATAATGTCCAATCTTCCGTCAATATTAATGTCTGCCAGCTTTATTGTAGTGAAATCTCCTGCCTGGAAAAGACCATTAGAAACGTCTGCCCAACCAGCAGCCTGCTTATTTCCATTTAATCCAGCATCAAAACTTGAACCAGCAACAATGTCCCTTGAGCCGTCAATGCTGAAATCTCCCACTGCAAGGCCAGTACAGGGATCGGCTATAACATTGGAATCATATGTCCATGCCCCAGAGCCGTCACCCAACCAGGTATTTACCCCATTGGATTCCGATGCTCCTATAATGTCCATGGCATCATCATTATTTAGGTCTGCTAGTTCAACAGAATAATATTCATTTGTATCATCAGGTAGTGTGCCTGATGATTCAACCCAGCCATTATTTGCGTCCCCAAGGAATACCTTCAGGCCACCGTCTGCAGCCGCTAGGTCTATTGCGCCATCATGGTTAATGTCGCCTGCAGCCAGGTCATAATATGTACCAAAGAATGGCAGGTTGAACGTCATGGTCCAAAAATTGAAAGCACCTCCATCGCCGTTCCAGACTGTAACGCCCATGAAATCGCTGCCAGCAGCGATATCAAGATTGCCGTCATCATTGAAATCAGCAGATACCAGTCCAAGATAGGTGCCACCAAGAGGAAGTCCGCTTCCAGGAGGTAATTGACTCCATGTTGAACCGCCATCACCTGTCCAGGCTTTAACCCCTGCATCTGAAGTTGAAATAATATCTGGCATGCCATCCTTGTTAAAGTCCACAGAGATAATAGAATAATAATTGCCTATTGTAACAGGACTGGCTAGAGCGGTCCAGTTTCCAGTTCCATCGCCGCTCCATATCTCAATACCCTCACCTTCCATGGCATAGCAGATATCTTGCTTTCCATCCAAATTGATATCAATAATCTCAATATCATTTATCAGACCAGTTATTGCCGGAGCATTGAATTCTACCCATGCATTAACAGTTCTTTCAACCTCGGATATCCAAACATCTGGCTCACCACTTGTGTTAAGGAGGCACATATCAATCCTGCCATCATTATTTATGTCCCCTATGGAAATATCATAATGTGAATCCCCGGCCCTAAGCCCATTTACTTGGGGATACCAATTGTCCTGGCCATCCCCGGTCCAGACAACATCATCGGAATCGTCACAGGATGTGATTATATCCATGAACCCATCAATATTTACATCATAAACCTCAACACCAGTGTAACTGCCAGTGGTGGGTAGGTTAAATGTCATTGTCCAGGTTCCCCATCCATCGCCATTCCAGACCACAACACCATTATTGTTCCGGCCAGTTGCTACAATGTCAAGGTTTCCATCAAGATTGAAATCTGCAAAACACACATCGGAGAATGCACCGGTGGCAAGACCATTGTCCCGAAGTGTCCAGGTACTGCCGTCATCTCCTATCCAGGCATCGACACCAGTAGTTCCGGCACCTGCGATATCTGGCCACCCGTCTTTATTAAAATCGCCTGTTATCACACCAAAATATCTCCATCCATTTAGTGCCGGAAGATTATTGCTGGCCTCGGTCCATCCACCACTACCATCTCCCAGGAACACGCGAATGGCCGGAATTGGACTGGCGCCACCTCTTCCATTATTGCCGCTGACAATATCAATATTCCCGTCAAGGTCCATATCATCCAGAGCTATTGAATATGTAGGTGCCTGGAAGCCGAACATTTTGTAAGGAAGGCCGCTGCTTATATTATTCCATATTCCTGTTCCATCACCGGTCCAGGCAAGCATACCTCTTTCATGGCCAATCACTAAATCAGGAACTCCATCATTATTAAGGTCATCAATACCAAGATCATAGGCCAGCAGGCTAGTGGTTGGGGGGGGAAAAGCAATCCAGTTACCGAGGCCATCACCGGTCCACATGGAAATTCCTCCATCAGAATTTCCTGCTACCATGTCCAGCTTGCCGTCCAGGTCAAAATCTTCGAACTGGATACAACTGTAATTTCCAGATGGATCTGGAGAATTGAATAGCTGCCAGTTAACCTGCGGGTTGCTGCCTTGGTGTGACCTCGAAGGAGGGAATCCATTGGATTGCATATCCCCCTGGTTTTTAGGAGTTAGTATTTGATTATCGTCAGTTAGCTCGGAGGCTGGAACACTCTGGAATGATACAGATAGAATCAGAAATAGGCTAATCACTGCAGTAACCAGCAAGTGATAAATAGGCCTAGCACACTCTCTAATATGTTTCCCTCCTTCACACATGTGAGACTTACACACGTGTACAGTTACATACATTGTTTTACTCTTTTAAAAGGTTTGGGTTCTGGGGTATAAATACTTTCCCCAAAGTACTTATAATAAATTAATAGGTGTTTTTTGCCTATTTAAACATTGCCCTCAAGGGTATTAATAGATTTTCGTTATTTCGTGTATTGGTTTTTTATAAATTCACATAATAAGGATAGCAATGAAGTGGCATGATAATCACGTCCATTTGAACAAGCTGGCAGCCATATTTCTGTTGATTTCCATCCTGGGAGCAATGCCTATTGCTATATCAGACCCACTTGATAGTCCGAATTCGGACGGTACGAGAATTTTGACTTGGAATTTTGACAATGCAGCGGATTATGCCACAGATAATATCACAATGGAGAATGGCCATGCTAATCTCTCAACATATCAAAGCATCTGGCATCAAACATCAAACGCAGATTTTGGAAATGGAACGGTTGCCAATAATATTGAGGTTTCAGCAGGTGAAATAAGATTGACACTGGACACCGGGCTTCAGCTATTAGCTAACGGGAACTTTACAGAAGGAGCAGGTTCTAATGCAGATAACTGGACCATGGGTTCATCTGGTTTTGTACCTGGATTTAGCGAGGGACGATTCACCCCTGGCGGCATGGGAGATGATGGTTATTGCTGGTGGAACTGGTTTGCTGAAGGCAGCAATGCAGCAGGATATAGTAAAAATGTATGGATTAATCAAACCATTAACCTAACATCCATTCCCCTTACAATTAATGTTTCAGCATTTCATAATTTTGTTAATAATTCATTTAATATAATTCCTGGAACTCTGGCTGAGATAAATATTACTAATTTAAATCTAAATGTTTCATATAATATCACAAGCACAGGGTGGGTTAATGAGACATACACTGATTATATTCCACTATGGTCTGAAGATACAACACCATTCAATGAGACTGGGTTGTACATTATCAGCCTTTTCACAAATACCAGTTCAGCTGGTAATGTTACACATCAACCAACAAATATTGAAAACTTCTGGGACAATGTCTCAATCGAATACAGCGCTTACCGGCCATCAGGAAACTTCACATCCCAGGTTCTGGACACTGGTTCCTATGCTATGTGGAATAATATTAACTGGAGGGAAAGTCTTCCTACTGGCACAGACATAGAGTTTTTTGTTCGGACAGGGAATTCATCTGTTCCTACTGACAGTATTTGGTCCGATTGGAGCGGCGCATTAACAGACCCGGTTAGCTCAGATATTGACCGTCCTTGGGGAAGATATATTCAATATCGGGTCGAGCTTATTACTGGCTCAACAGATCTTACTCCGATTCTGGAGAATGTTACTATCAAGTATAATAAATTCAACCTAGCAGGTGATGTCCAGACACTTGATTACTCTCCGGCCAACATAATCAGCTGGGGTTTCTTCTCTCATTCTGAAGAATCAAATGGCCAGATAGTGAGATACCAGTACTCTACAAACTCCGGTACCCTATGGACAGACATGCCCTTTGATGGTGATTTGAGATCACTAAGCCCTGGAGCTAGTATCCGAATAAGGGCATTATTGAGTACAACAGATACAGTTGTCACGCCTACTGTTTTGGCCATGACACTCAGCTATGTTTCCAGCGAACCAGCAATTACCCTTGAACCTGTCTGGAACATGATTGGCGCAGAATCCGGAGAAACCATTCGTCTTTACATACATTTCAATAATACTGCAGCCAGTATCTCCTCAATAGCCTGGCTCAATGTATATCTTGATGAGAACCTAGAGTATCTGGCAAACAATAGTGATACCCTGACCTATTTCCAGGATTACATACCTGATGATAATCCAAGTGTCCAAAAATTCGTATTTGCAGATATTCCAGTTGGAGACAATACTATCTGGATAGATGCAATAATGGGCCCTGGAATCCTCGATGGAACCCTGCTCCAGACCACTGTAACACTGAACTATCAGGACCCTCTGGGAAATAGGGTGGAATCAATACTTGAGCTGGCATATATAAGGGTCAATTCGCCTTCCATCACCGCCGAGCTTATTACCCTCGACAATTCTGCAGATGTTGGAGACACCATAAACTATCAAGTTCAGATAAACAATACTGGCCATGGCCTAGCCACAATGGTCTGGCTTAACACAACACTGGATGATAGGCTTCAAATACCATTGCTGGACACACAGAATTTCACAAAACAAATAACTAACTTAGCCGGATTATCTGGCCAGTTAATATCCTTCAATTACACCTTGGGGACAAATGTTGTTCAAAATTCTATTATCCCGGTGCAGCTGGCCATCCAATTTTCTGATGCATCTGGATTCATGCAGCAATCTATATCAAACCAGGTTACAATATTAACCGCTCTGAGGTCTTCTATATCTCTGAACCTTGTGGCCCAAAGCAGCCAGGTTAGCTCAGGAGAACTATTTGTAATCACTGTGCAATATACCAATACTGGCCATGGAAGCGCGGAATCCATCTATTTCAATATGACCTTGCCAGGGGGCCTTGAACTGGACTCCAGCAGCCAGGATTTTATATCCTTCGGAAACCAGTATGTTTGGGAAATTGATGATGTGGGCACAGGAACTCATTCATTTACAATCACTTTCAGAGCCCTGAAGATGAGCCAGGATATTTACACCAGCGAAATAATCATGAACATGCAGGTAACAGACCCGGTGGAAGGTGAACTGAATTCATCATCATCCAATGTTCTTTCAATAGAAATTGAAAGAATTTACACCTTCTGGGAAGAAATATACTGGCCCTGGTCTGGTATTGCTATGGCCCTGGCAGGCTTTTTTATAATTTATGGGCTGTGGTATTATTTCAAGCCAGTACCTCCCACAATCGATGATGTCTTTGTAATTTATCGTGATGGCAGGCTCATTTCTCACAGAAAATCCAGTTCTGGACTCAAGGCAGAACTAGATGGAGATTTAGTAAGTGCAATGCTTACCGTGGTTCAGGAGTTCATCAGCGAATCACTATCCAAGGACAGAACCGACAAGGTTAAAAAACTGGAGTTTGGAGACCGTGAGCTTTATGTTGAAAGAGGCGAGAATATACATATTTCAGTGATCTATTCAGGAAGCATGAATAAGAAACTTGAAACTCAGATTATTGAGCTTATGCAGAAAATTGAAAATGAGCATCCATTCCTTTCAATATGGGACGGTAGAATGACAAAATTCGAAGACATTAATTCACAGCTGGATAAACTAATAGAGGAGTGGCAATTCCTTAACGGGAAGGCAGATTATTCACCAGATACAGACGCTTAGTGCGGTTCATTTTGACTTCTTCTGGACTTTTTAATCCATTCTCAATATTGGCCAGGTTATTTATGAACTCCACAACTGCCTTGTAATTGGGATTCTTCAGATCAAGACCAACCTTTTCCATCTGATGGCGAACCACTGGTGTTGCATGTTCCAGTCCACCGAAGTGATGGCAGAAATCAGCAACAATGTGGTCCACAACATCAACTAAAT
>JAUWNU010000055.1 GCA_030612505.1 Methanomassiliicoccales archaeon | reverse complement strand
ACAACTGGTAGACTAGTGGCTACAAGGCCCCGTTCCTCTCGTACTAAAGGCCCTTTCCCCTCAGATATCAAAACACTTCCACCAAAAAGCAACACAACTGTCTCACGACGTTGTAAACCCAGCTCACGATCCCTTTTAATGGGCGAACAACCCCACCCTTGGCAGCTGCTGCACCACCAGGATAGGAAGAACCGACATCGAAGTAGCAAGCCGCCAGGTCGATAAGTCCGCATAACGCGTGCTAGTCAATCCTGCACGCAAGATGCTATGAACTCTTGCTGGCGACAACTCAATTATCCCCGGGGTAACTTTTCTGTTATCAACACCTCCCACAAATGGAATGTGTTGGTTCGCTAGGCCCTACTTTCGTATCGTGGATTGTTGTTGAGCCAATCCACGTCAAGCCAGCTTTTGCCCTTGCACTCAACGGTAGATTCCTGACCTACCTGAGCTGACCTTTGGGCGCCCTTGTTATTCTTTTGAGGGCGTGGCGCCCCACCCAAACTGCCCACCTATCGGTGTCCTTCCGGAGAAGTGAGTAATACAATGCTAAAAGGGCAGTGTTTCACTTGTGACTAGTTCCGAACTGGCGTCCGGCATTCAACATCTACTGCCTACTCTACACATCCAATATCGTATTACAACGACAGGCTGCAGTAAAGCTCCACGGGGTCTTCGCTTTCAGGTGGAAGGTACTGGACTGTGCACCAGTATTGTCATTTTCACCGGCTTCCAGGCAGGGACAGTAGGACTCTCGTTGGGCCTTCATGCAAGCCGCCAATTAAGCGGCAAGGTATTACGCTACCTTAAGAGGGTCATAGTTACCCCCGCCGTTTAACGGTCCTTCGTCCGGTTGAAACCGGGTTTCAGATACCGTCACTGGGCAGGTTTCAGCGGCAATACAAATCCTTTCGGACTAGCTACCACCTATGTTTTTATTAAACAGTCGGAGTCCCCTTGTCACTGCGACCAGACATTCTCATGGCTGGCACCCCTTCTCCCGAAGTTACGGGGCTATTTTGCCGAGTTCCCTTGCCTGGATTATGCCGACACGCCTTAGGCTTCTCACCTAGGGGCACCTGTGGCGGTTCTGGGTACGAACATTGACGCTGTAACCATAGAGATTTTCATTGGCACCGGGGATAAACTAAAGTTGAACTAGTCAACCTCATCACGATTTCGCCGGGTTCTCATCATTACGATTCTTCCCCAGCATATACGCTTAAACACGCAGACAAGCGTGCAAAGTCTACCCAGATGCGTCAAACTATGGACAAAGGCGACAACGGTGTAGGAATATTAACCTACTTCCCTTTCGATATTTTCGATTAAGAAATACCTTAGGATCGACTAACCCTCGACTGACGAACATTGTCGAGGAACCCTAGCCCCTTCGGCGGTACGGATTCTCACACGTACTTTGCTGCTACTCATACCAGGATCCTTATTAAAACGCGGTCCACTGGATCTCAAGACCCAGCTTCTACCCACGCATTACACCTCTCTACCAAATTACTTTACAGTATTCTAGGGTATCGGTGAACGACTTTAGTCCCGTCCATTTTCAGGGCCCATGATCTCGACTGGTGAGCTGTTACGCTATCTTTAAAGGGTGGCTGCTTCTAAGCCCACCTCCCAGTTGTTTTTGACCATGAACGCCTTTTTCATCACACTTAGTCGTTACTTAGGGACCTTAACCCCAGGTTGGGTTCTTGCCCTTTTGGACATCGAGCTTACCCCTGATGCCCTCACTCCCAGCTTCTACGACGATAGCACATTCGGAGTTTGGCAGGATGCCGAGGAATTTCTCCCCCTAAACACCCAATCAGTATCTCTACCGCACTATCCATCTCAGCTGAGGTCTACCTACGAGTAGTCTCGAGAGGAACCAGCTATTTCCAGTCTAGATTGGCCTTTCACCCCTATACACAGGTTATCGGAAAGATTTGCACATCATTACCCGTTCGGTCCTCCACCCCTCTTTCGAGGGGCTTCAACCTACCCACGCATAGATCGACTGGCTTCGGGTATCGCACCAATGACTTTCGCGAGCACACGACGGCCCTCACCCCTTACAGGGTTGCGGCCATTCAGTTTCCTTACGGCTACGTAATTAAATTACTTAACCTCGCCATTGGTCAGAACTCCCTGGCCCGTTATTCTAAACGGACGATATAACACTGCTCCACATCTCGCGATGCTTCTTCGCTTTAATGCTATATCAGCCTATAGCTATCTGGTTTCAGGCTCTTTTCATGCCTCCGCTAAGAGTACTTTTCAGCTTTCGCTCACGCTACTATTGCGCTATCGGTTTCGAGTCGTATTTAGAGTTGGAGGTTTGTGCCCCCCATATTCACACGCGATATCCAACGCATGCTACTCAAGATACTCTGTTATTCCGCGAACTTGCCACTACGGGGCTATCACCCTCTATAGCGTCACGTTCCAGTGAACTTCGTGTTCATTCGCTGGGAAAACACAGAGTCTATAACACCACATCTCCCAAGTATTTCTACCGGGATTCAGTTTGCTCTATGCCGCTTTCGATCGCCTTTAATAACGGCATCTCTATTGATTTCTTTTCCTGCGGGTACTAAGATGCTTCAATCCCCCGCGTTCCCGATCATTACTGATCACACCGAAGTGTAGGAAGTCCCATTAGGTCATCATTGGATCATAGGTTCCTTGCGCCTACCCAATGCATATCGCAGCTTGGCACGACCTTCGTCGGCGCTCGAACCGAGCCATCCCCCAGACAGCGTAGCTAGCCACAAACTATCGGCTTGACACACGTCCAGGTTGTATATGGCGTATGATTGGAATCACCGGCCGAAAAGAGAAACTATAGGTTTCTCTGGTTATGTGTACCTTCCAATTGACGACGCGGGAACGTCGTCCATATTCGGCCTCCGCCCTACCCCAGCCCTATGCATTCACATATACTGGGTGGTACCGTGAATAAGCTCACGGCTTCCCCCGCTAAGTACTCCCCCTATATATCGGTTTCTGTTATATGGGAATACTTCAGGGTCACCCCCACAAATTGGTGGGAGCATCTCCCATAAATTCTTGGGAGAGTCTTGTTACAGACATGACAGATATAGAAAATCATATCTATAAGAGTTTCTATTGTCATTGTGAATTTGGGGGAAAGACAACCATGAATAAGAACATTGAAACCAAGATGGAAGAGTTCATGAAACCGCTATTTGGTGATATGGCTCAGAAGACCATCGACAATCAAAAGGCCAAACTTGAGCTCGGCGAAGATATTAATCAAGAGGATTATGTAGCAGTTGCCGAGTCAATCCGGGACCTGTGTAGGAAGATGGCTGGCAATGCCATTGCAGATAAAATCTATGCTGGACTCGTGAAGATACTTGAGGACGAATCTAACTAAAGAGATGATAATATGAGCAAGAACGAAGAAGAGGTTCTGAAGGAATTTCTGGACCTCCCGGGCGTGGGCATGTCGAAAGCCAAAGCAATCTATGCTGCAGGTTATGACAGCCTGGACAAGTTGGCTGAAGCTTCCACAGAGGATTTGACAGCCATCAAGGGAATAACAAAGAAGCTGGCATTAGCTATTGTAGGAAGTTTCTCTGATACGGCAGAACCAGAACCAGAGCCAAAATCAAAAAAATCTGATGATGATATTCTTCTTGAGAAGGGCGTAGCGCTCTATGCCAATGGAAAATGGGGCCAGGCGCTTCAGATAGTCAATGACCTTATCGATGCCAATTCAAATAATATAAAAGCGCTCATGGTCAAGGGCGATATTTATCTGGACCGCGAAAAATTTCAACTTGCCCTTGATGCTTATGACTCAGTTACCGAGCTTGATCCAGAAATTGATACTGCCTGGGTAGGAAAAGGAGAAGCACTTACTGCTCTTGAAAAGAATGTCCGTGCAAAATCATGCTTCAAGAAGGCACTGGCCATTAATCCAGATAATGATATTGCTGCAGAACGGCTTGATGAAGATGACCGTTTGCCAACCTTCGTTGACGGCCTGGACGAGATGCTGGAAGGTGGAATTCCCACCAAGCATGTTGTTCTTGTTTGCGGTCGTGCCGGTTCCATGAAATCCTCATTCTGTTACTACATATTACACAAGCTGGCAGAGAAGGATGGGCGCAAGACAATCTATCTATCGCTGGAACAGAGCCGCCAGAGTTTGCTCAGGCACATGAAACGTCTTGGGCTGCGCAAGGAAACAGCATCAACCCTCATGGTCAGCGACCTGAATGATATGGTTGTTGTGGACATGGCTGCCCTGCGGAAGGAGGGCGAAGTTAGTGAAGACATAGACTGGCTCGGCTCCATAATCAATCAGCTCAGAAGCTACAAGGAGAGTTTCGGGGCAGATGCGGTGGCTATTGACTCGCTTTCAGCATTATACTCTCTAACAACTTTCAAGAACCCGAGAAGTGAATTATTCTTCTTCTTCGAAAAATTGCGAGACCTGAATGTCACAGTTTTCCTGATTTCAGAGATGCACGGAGATAACCTGAATCAGTACGGGCCATATGGTGTCGAGGAGTTCCTGGCAGACGGAATCATCCACATTAAAACTGAAGAATATGCCAATCGTGCCAATCTGTTCCTGGGTGTTGTGAAAATGCGTGAGACAAATCATCCCAGGGATTATTATCCGCTGATTGTGGACCAGTACGGGTTCGGTGTTGTTCGGGATTAATCGAACTGTAATTGAAAAATAATTAATATCCAGTTCGCCGGAAGTTTAATTATTTATCGTTCTCAGAAACTCCGCCATATTAGAGTTTATATTTCTGGGTTTTCCAGTTTTCCCATGAACAGTATCTGGCCAGTTTCTTCGTGTTCAATGAAGAATATGAATGGGTGGTTTGCATGGAAATAACGATGGTTAGGATCTTGTTCCCCATATCGCACAATAACAACAGCAGTAGCCGCTGCAGCTTCTGTTCCTTCCTCGTTAACTTCAATAAATGATTTTTGAGTTACTCTATCTATATACAATGGTTCTGACTCACTAATGCCAGTAAAATTAGCTCCAGGTGAAAAAGCAGTTGGCATACCTAATTCAATAAGGCTAGGCCCTAAATTATAGGTTCTACTTATTTCATATTTAGGCATAATAATTTCCACCCATTTTTCACTCATATCCTCCTTCAGAGAATTATAATATTTGTAATTTAAATTATTTTCTAAGGTCGTAATATTACTGTCATATTTTGGTAACATGATATACATAGAAAGCTCATCTCCTTTGTAGGGAAGTTGCAACATCTGGACATCATTGTTTTCTGCATAGTTTAATTCAATGTTTTCATCATTCATATGCATCATTTGGGTTTCTATTTCACTATTATTTGATAAGTAAAAGGTGCCTTCCCTAGTGGAATTAGTTCTGAATTGATATTTCCAATCAGATTTAAAATAAATTGCATTTGTAAGAATAAGATATGTCAATGGTGAAATCATACTTGGTGAAATTAAGTCTTGGATTTTGCCATTAGTTTCTTCTTCTACCCAATCATTAATCTTATTTGCTGAGCCAGTTGGGTTTCCAATAAAATCCAATTCTTCACCATGCGCTAGATAATATTGTTCAATTATTTCTTGGTACACAGAACTAATGTCTGCACTACTCACCGGCCAGTATGCATTTGCTGTTGTTAATGTATAATAATCACTTGGTTGGTTAAATTCACTTTGAAATGCTCTTATCAAATCCCATCTAGTTTGATTATCTTCAGGAAGATTCAGAACTTCTCCCATTTCAATTGCAGTTTGACCTCTGGCTCCCTCATATGCCATTCCAAGTGCAGTAGTTAGACTATATGGGGAGAAGAAAACATTATTACTATCTGTGTTAAGCTGGTCATACATATCAAATGCAAATCTATTACTGTTTCTTGCAAGGTCAGATACGCTGTTCACAGTGATATAGCCAGCATAGTCATCTTCATCAAAATAACCGCTTGAAAGAAAGATTAATGAAACTAGAATAATTACAACAAAACAGCTTAACAATATTTTCATTTTTCCACTTATTTCTCTCATACTTCCACCAATTATGAATAGATTTAATGAATATTTAAGTAGATTGGTACACCTTTTGTAAACCCCTAATCAACCAGCGTCCTCAGCACCGTCCAAAGCACCGTGGCAGTCAGTAAGCATCATTGTGATTATTTTTCCATATCCTGCAGGTCTTTTTTCACCTTGTTCATGCTCTCTTTCAGTTTCTGAACTTCTTTTTCAACAACATTCCATGTCAATTCCAGGTCAACGCCAAAATATCCATGAATGAGAACATCCCTCATTCCTGCTATCTCTTTCCAGGGTATGTTTGGATAATTGTTTTTTGTCTCCACTGGCAGGTTCTTGACCGCTTCTCCGATTATCTCAATTCTTCTGATAACCGCATCCTGCAATTGTACAGAATTGATAAAATTCTCTTTTGTGATTCCTTCGGTGTATTCTTCAATTAGTTCCAGACATTCCAATATGTGCTCAATGAAAGTCTCAGGATGTCTCTTCACAATATCACCACTTGCTCACTTAAAATTTTATCTCTAAGAAGTGGATTCAGGGATTTGTAGGTAAGTAAATCAACTTTCATTTTTAGTAATTCTTCTAATGCAATCTTGAGTCCTGCAAGGTCCAGAAGACTTTTCTCGCCATTGAATTCTACAAGTATATCTATATCACTGGCTTCTGTATTTTCTCCCCTTGCAAAGGATCCGAATATTGCGGCCTTCTTGATTTCATAATGATGCAGAATTGGAAGTATATCTTTTTTTATTTTACCCGTGTGTGCATTCATACCGTTTTTCACCTATCATTAAAGTATATGATGAAACAATTACTAATTATTTGTGTTGAGTTTTTGGATGCTAACCAAGGGTCAATCCTGTGTTTGCTAGAGTTAATCCACCAGCGTCCTCAAAACAGCCGGAACCGCCCACAGAATTATAATATGGGCATTGCATTCTACTTTTGGGAAGACAGATTATGGAAAAAGCACCAAATAAAAAGAATGACACACCTAATAAAATTAAACTAACAGTTGTATTAATCACATGTATTCTACTTATTCTTGCTATTTTCTTGAGTATTCAGGGGCATAATGAAAGCTCTGAAACTATTTCTCATGAATATCAAAAAGACATGTCCATGATAAATATCACTGGCAATATTTGGATATCAAAAATAACAACGCCAGAAACCGTGATATTTGAAGATAATTTTATTGTATATGTAGAAATTGTGAGTCAAAATCATACAGACCAAACAGTGTATATGAAAAGTAGAGTTTTTACAAGCACTATTCTTCCTTTTTATTCTTTCTCTGGTTCTTTGTATGTTAATGTTCCAAGTAATGATACAATTGTTGTGGAATTTATTCATAATTTAGACTCAGAATATCAGCACTCATTCATGGGGTATAATGAATCTCACTCCGCATCAGCTTTTCCAACATCAATAGAAATATATGATAATTTTAACTTTACCGAAGAAAGAATAAATTTATCCCGAGTAGGATTTGTTCTATATGCAAATAAATATTCATATATGAATCCATTTATTTTTATCTCGGTTATTCTAGTTACTGGCTATGCTTCATTAAAAATTGTTGATAAGAAATTAAAAAAAGAGCTAGTTAATGATAAAAGTTCAGATAAACCTATCTAGGTCTAATCAACCAGCGTCCTCAAAACAGCCGGAACCGCCCCAATCGCCGTGGCCGTCTCCATAGAATAACCTTTTCCAGAGATATCCAGATGATATTTTCCAATCTTGAAAATGTCCTTCGGCAAGCCGTGAGACCAATCACCCTAGAGATTATTATCCGCTTATTGTGGACCAGTATGGGTTTGGTATAGTTCGGGATTAAATATTACGTCTACCTTCATAGTTTGGGCATAATCAGGGAAGGTCACGATACATGAGAGAGAGAGTAATATCAAAAATATCGCTTGTTTTAATTGTATGTTTTTGTATGATTGCTGTTCCTTTCTTTTTTTCTATTGCCAGCGCACAATCCCAAGCAGATAACCAATGGCCAACATTTCAAGGCAATAATCAACATACTGGATTAAGCCCATTCAATACTAGTGAGAATAGTGGCGGTTTGAAATGGTATCTCAATCTTTCTGAAAAGATAGAGTCCTCGCCGGTGATATCATCAGATGGCACGATTTATCTGTCTACAGAAGGCGGTTTGTATGCCATATTCCCTAATGGCACAGTGAAATGGAAGATAGAGGATTTAAGGTACTATGCTCCAGCATTGGATTTATTTGGGAATATTTATCATTCTTATGGCAAACTGTATTCTATTGCACCAGACGGCACAGAAAGGTGGAACTTCAGTGCAAACGGCAACTTGCTTTCACCGTCTGTAGATTCCTCTGGCATCATTTATGTAGGGTCATCGGATGGAACATTCTACTCAATTAATTCTGACGGCTCCGAAAGGTGGAATATTGCATTGTCTGGCTATTCATTATTAAGCGTTCCTGCAATTGCAAATGATGGCACCATCTATTATGCAACATGGGTTCATGATTCTAACAATTCTGGTAAATTATATGCAATTGATTCATCTGGTTTCATCAAATGGAATTATACAACAGGTGATGTAGATAGATCGCCCACTATAGATTCTCAAAACAGGGTCATAATCACAACACTGGATAATAGGGTTCTATGCATTAACCCAGATGGAAGTCTAGAATGGCAGTATGACTTGTTTGACGTTTCAACAAGGAGTTCTGCAGCCATAGCTCCAAATGGTACGATTTATATTGCTACTCAGAGCATTAACGATGTCATCTATGCATTAGATCCTTTAGATGGGCATATGATTTGGACATCCGAGCGAATATTCTTAAATACGCATGGCACAACCACATCTGGATTTCATTCATCGCCTGTAATCGGTTCTGAAGGCACAATATATATGAATTCTGATTCTGCTAATCTATTTGCGTATGATATTTATGGCAATCTCAAATGGTATTTCACTTCTTTTAATTTTGATAACAGCCACACGGTTGAATTATCCAGCCCAGCAATCGGCAGTGACGGAACTGTGTATTATGGAGGCAGCGATGGATTTCTTTACGCTGTATGGGGCTATGATGGCCCACCCACAGCTAATTTCACAGCCTATTATCCGATTGTTATTTCATCAAAATTGTTTTACTTCGATGCTTCCGAATCTTATGATAGTGAAGATGATATGGAAAATTTAACTTTCAGATGGGATTTTGGAGATAACTCCACAGGATATGGATTTCCACTCAATCATACATATGAAAATTTTGGTAATTATTCAGTCACATTAACGGTCACAGATAGTACTGGCAAGCATGATTCTATGACAATAAACATAACCATCCATGAAGAGATAATAATTCCGCCACCTCTGCCCATCAGTCAAAAAACTTACGTCTATTTATTTTTATTTGGTTTGATAAACACGCTTCCTTTACTAACCATTATTTTGAGAACTAAGCAAGAAAAGGCTAGACTCAAAGCTATGTCAGATGAAACACTGATGATTGATGAAGGAAAATTCAATACCTGGCTTCAAATAAGAACCACTCCTGTTATTTGGCTAACTTCCTTGATGATAGCCGATGTTATAACGACTTATATTGCAATATCTGGTGGACTGGGCTATGAAAGCAATCCTTTGGCCAAATGGATGCTGGAAATGTCAAATGGTTATTATATTGTCCTGGGTTTGAAGTTCCTAGTTATTATTATGATTACATTTGTTGCGTTCAGAATTTATCGAAATAAACAAAAGGAAAAGGATGAAAGCAATAGCATTAGAAATCATTCAGAAATATCATTGTGGATATTCACGATTGGGGTTATGATTCTTACTGTTGGGAATAATATGCTTATAATCTCGCCGTAATCAGTCAACCAGCGTCCTCAGCACCGCCGGAACCGCCCCAATGGCTGTTGCAGTTTCCATGGAATATCCCTTTCCAGAAATATCCAGATGGTATTTTCCAACTTTGAAAATGTCTTTCGGTAAACCGTGCGGCCCAAGTCCGAATAATAGCAGTATTGATTGGCCGCGTTTTACCATGCTGGCTAATTCTTTTGGCGTAATAGATTTTGATGGGTCCGGCTTCCTGGTGGTGACAATAACCTCCCCAAATTGCGGTGGAAATCCCTTATTTGGCTTGTCAAATATTGAAAATCTTCCTGCTTTGGCCAGGTCTATGAGGTACTGCCCGCCATCGCCGATACTGGTTGTTGTGGAGAGCCAGTCAACTATTTCCTGGGGCGTGCGCATCTCCAATTCGTATGGAAACCCGAAAGTTACAAGATTGCAGTCGAAGGTCAATGCTACTGGGCCGGAACGTGCCAGCACCCTGCGATGTGCCTCCCTGAATTTCTTTGGGTCATATGTATTGTAAAGACCGATGGTCATGCGTCCGGGCATAATTTCCCAGATAGACAACTCTCAAATAATAATTGCTACTATACCTGATTGATGACAGCCAAGATAATCGATGGTAAAGTATTATCCAAGAAAGTTATGAAAAGCCTCGAACCCAGAATAGCCAGTCTCAAAGAGAAAGGCATAATTCCAGGTTTATCTGTCATAATTGTCGGAGAAGACCCAGCTTCCCTATCCTATGTGACCAGCAAGGGCAAGGCCTGTGAAAGATTGGGCATTGGCTCGGAAACCATAATGCTGAAGGAAGATACTCCGCAAAAAGACTTGCTAGCTATAATCGAGAACCTCAATACAAATACCAGAGTTCACGGTATTTTAGTTCAGTTGCCCTTACCAAGCCAGATAGATGAAAATACTGTGCTTGAAGCAATAAATTCTGAGAAGGATGTAGATGGTTTTTCTCCGGTGAACATGGGCAGGCTCATTTCTGGCCAGGATTGCTTTGCTCCTGCAACACCAAGTGGTGTCATGGAGATGCTGGCTCGCTCAAAAATTAACCCGGAAGGCAAGCATGCAGTCATAATCGGCCGGAGCAATATTGTTGGAAAGCCAATGGCCGCGCTTCTCATGCAGAAAAAGAAAGGAGCAAATGCCACAGTCACATTATGCCATTCCCGAACAAAGAACATTCCAGACATTACAAAGCAAGCAGATATTCTCATATCCGCAATAGGCAAACCAAATTTCGTAACAGCAGATATGGTAAAGCCCGGCGCAGTGGTAATTGATATTGGCATAAACCGGGTGGATGATGATACCAGGGAAAAGGGATACTGCATTGTCGGAGATGTAGATTTTGAGGCAGTCAAGGAAGTTGCCAGTGCTATTACTCCGGTTCCTGGAGGGGTAGGCAGAATGACAATTGCAATGCTCATGAAAAGCACAGTCCAGGCCGCTGAGAATACATTGTAAGGGTCTATGTTTATTTACCGTTATTGAGGGTCTAAGTTTGTATATAAAAGTGATAGGGTCTTTGTTTGATTATTGTTATTGAGGGTCTAGGGTTTTTTGGAGACTCAAGACAATAAATGAACTAGATTTTAGTTCACCAGCCTCATTAATTTTCCCTAGCCCCTATAATCTTATAACAAACACTTTTTAAACCCCCTACACTATGTACCTTCGGGGTACTCAATGGCTGATGATTTGCGTTTAACAGTTGTGGCTAGCAGCATCGATGGAAAAGGAATCGCAAAGCTGGACAGTGAGAGTTTTTCCAAGCTAAAACTAAGCGATGGCATGAAGATCATAGTCACCTATGGAACCAAATCAAAAGAAATGTCTGCAAAGCAGGATTTGATTTATCAGGAATCAACAGCCAGGCTCATGAAATTAGACATGGAATTTTTAAGAATCGAAGAAGGCATGAAGGTCATCATCACCCGTAAGAACGGTCCAAAGCCTGCATCTAAACCAGTTCCAAAGGGCAAGAAGGGCAAGAAGGGCAAAAAGGCCAAAGCCAAGGGTAAGGCAGCGTCTTTAGACTCTTTCTAAACAGAGCCTCTCTGGCCTTTCCTAGAGAGACCACTTCTCTAGATTCTTTCTAGAGACCACTTCTCTAGATTCTTTCTAATGGTTTAAAACACTCTATTTTGTACATTTTCGTAAAGCATTAAATACAACATGTACATACATGTCTTGGGGAATTAATATGATGAAATATACTAAAAACATTGTTCTTTTAGGCGATTCTGCCGTTGGAAAAACCAGCCTTATACATCGTTTTGTTATTGATGAATTTGATGACAAGTATATTTCTACTATAGGCAAGAAGGTCACAAAGAAAGAATTAATTCTAGATGCCCCTGATGGCAAGGCTGAGATGAATCTCATGATATGGGATATTATCGGTCAAAAGGGCTACCGTTATTCCCAGGCAACGTCCTTCTACGATGCAAAGGGTGCCATCATGGTCGCGGATCTCACCAGAAAAGAAACATTGGATAGCGTTCTGGGATACTGGATACCCATGGTCCTCAGAATATTGGGCCCCATTCCCATAATATTTCTTGGAAATAAGGCAGACCTTACAGATGAACATGAATATGGCCTGGATGAAATTAATAAAATTGCTAAGAGCTGTGAACCATTTGGCTATGGCAGATATGCCTACCTTTCAAGTGCAAAGACCGGCGAGAACGTTGAATTAGCCTTTCAAAAACTGGGAGAAATTCTTTTGGAGAGATATGTTCCTGTCAAGCTCAATAGCGGATTGCGATTGATGGACAAATCAGAGATTAGCACAGTTAAGGATGCATTGGATCATATCATGGCAGATTTTGCAGATCAATTCGGAAAGATGGAATATGCCACTCCTTTCTTGCAGCATCAGTTGAGTATCTCCAATGTGAACTTACAGAGCCCCACAAAGGAGTCTGTCAGCCTCTTTATAGACAATCTGGCCAAGGCCGAAGGCCTGTACAAAGAAGCATTCACATCAGAGGAAAACAAAAGTAAACGGCATGTTATTCTAAAATCTGCAGGTGATTGAAGTGCATACTCATTCTAATAAATATATATACATGTACATCTATTACCAGTATGGTGGAAGATGAATCTTACTAAATATACTAAAAACATTGTTCTTTTGGGTGATTCAGCCGTTGGAAAAACCAGCCTTATACGACGATATGTCATTGACAGTTATGATGACAAGTATATTACCACCATAGGCAAGAAAGTAACAAAGAAAGAAGTGGTCTTGAAAACCGAGGATGGCCAGGCTGAGGTTAATCTCATGATATGGGATATCATAGGCCAGAAAGGATACAGACAGATTCAGTCTACATCATTTAACCATGCCAACGGGGCAATACTTGTATCAGACCTCACAAGAAAGGAGACCCTGAGAAGTTTGCGAAGTTATTGGATTCCATTATTGCTAAAAAGTACTGGCCCCATACCAATGACCATAATCGGAAACAAGAATGACCTTACTGACAAGATTCAAATTTCCATGGCTGAGATTCAGGACATGGCCGAGAAATGCCAGGGATTTGGTGTAAAGAATGAATGTTTCATTACTAGTGCCAAGATTGGGAATAATGTGGAAACTGCATTTCTACATTTGGCAGACCAGGTTATTAAGGCTCGGCAGCCAGTCAAACTTAATATATCTGCAGAATTGCTTGATAAAGATGAAATTTACACATTCAAGGATGTTGTGGATCATATTGTAGCTGACTTTGCAGACCAGTTTGGAAGCATAGAAAATGCCACACCATTCATACGCCAGCAGCTGGAAAGATCCGGCCTGAACCTTGCAAAGCCCAATGAGCCTGCAGTACTTCAGTTCATTGATAATCTAGCCAATATAGAAGGCGCATACAAGACCACAAAAGAGGTTGAGGCCAATAGGATGAACCGAATTGAGCTATTTGGGTACAAGGTCAAGTGAAATCATTGTATTGATTCTCCAAGCTCGATACCATCCAGGTTATCTTCAACCCAGTTGTATTTCAGCCTTTTACGATTTTTCCAAACACCCTTCTGAATCAGATACCCAACCATCATGGGAAGGGCAACACTGGCCTCAATATTCACAGTCCGGTGTGTCGCATCTGTATGAACCTTACCCCAGCTCTGTGCTTCCTCGAGTGTGGAGCCGGAAAGGCCGCCCCAGTGAGGTGCATCTGTGGTAACCTGGATGGCATAGGAATGCCCATCAATATCCCGGTCATAGGTATAATTGGCCATGACTACTGCATCATTGATCCAGTTTTTTGGTGTTCCGCCGCCAATATATATGGCCGCAGTTTTTCCAGACTCTGCGATTATCTTCAGTATTTCATGATTATCCTTTATGCAGTCCAGGGTTACCCGCTCCTGGCCCATGGTCTTTGCATAGTAAACTGTTAATCCAATCCCGATTGAGGAATCATTCAGGGCCGGAGAAAATACTGGCACTCCATATTTTTTGGCAGTGTATAATATAGAA
>JAUWNU010000107.1 GCA_030612505.1 Methanomassiliicoccales archaeon | reverse complement strand
GGGTCAAGAACACTCTGGTCTTTAGGCCAGAGATGAATTGGCCAAAACTACGATAAACGAGGAATCCGCCGCATACCGTACATTTTCTAGCATATCAAATCAAAGCCATATGGCTTTGATAATTAGGTGTGCGGCTAATGTAGGTAAACATACAGTCACAAAGGAACTGGCATCTATATCATCAACCAGAAACGCCAGCTCCTTTAGAGGCTGGTAGTTTACTGAAATAATTATGGAAACGTCCATCATCATTGATACAAAAACAAAAATCGCTGCAATAATGGGTGACCCAGACGATAATCGAATACTGGAATGCGCAGTTGACGGAAACGCTGATTACATAATATCTGGCGATAAACATCTTTTGGAGCTTGAGGAATATGAAGGCGTACAAATTCTCTCAGCAAAACCTTTCCTTGACATAATTAAATAATTTCAGTTATTTGAGCCCGAATTTCATGGATTAAGCTGATTATTACTTCACCGACCTTATTAATTTACCCTAGACCCTAATAATCTGCCACAAGCTTTATCAACAATATATTATTCCTGAACCCTGGTGCTAGCATGCAAGATCTGAGTAAACCGGTAGAAAATCTAAAAAACGAAATGATAATTTTTCTAACTGAAATGTGCAGGATAAAGGCCATTGCCCCGGAAAGCGACGGCGACGGCGAATCCGAGCGGTGCCAGTTCATTCAGATGCGCCTTGACCAGATGGGCTTTCAGAATGTTGAAATCATTAAAATCGAAGATGACAGGGTCAGTGCCGGCTACCGTCCCAATATCATTCTCACGCTTCCAGGCTCAGATGCATCATTACCACCAATCTGGGTAATCAGCCACATGGATATTGTGCCAGAGGGAGATCTGGACCACTGGAAGACTGACCCCTATGACCCGGTTCTGAAGAAAGGCAAGCTTTATGGCAGAGGAGTCGAGGATAATGGCCAGTCTCTTACTGCAAGCCTTTTCGCTGCAAAAGCACTTCTGGACTCCGGCCAGCAGCAAAAAAGAACAGTGAAAGTTGCCTTTGTTGCAGACGAGGAAGTTGGCAGCAAGTTCGGCATCCAGCAGCTTGTGAAACAAGGATTGTTCACCAAGGATGATCTTATTGTGGTTCCTGATGCTGGCTCACCTGACGGTTCCAAGATTGAGGTTGTGGAAAAATCACATTTACAGTTGAAAGTGGTCACCCATGGAAAGCAGGCTCATGCAAGCCGCCCAAACAAGAGCATAAACGCATTCAGGGCTGCATCCAAATTCGTTGCCAGAGTTTGCGATGAGCTTTATGAAAAATATGATGCCCAGGATAAACTCTTCGAGCCGCCAATTTCAACATTCGAGGCAACAAAAAAGGAATCAAATGTTCCAAATATCAACACAATTCCCGGCGAGGATGTATTCTACATGGACTGCCGCGTTTTACCAACAGAAGATTTGGATGAGATAATGAAGTTCATCAAGAAAATTGCCAAGGACATTGAAAAACAAACTGGCGCAACCATTAGCTTCAAGAAGGTCAGCATGTCCAAGGCACCTCCGGCAACACCTCCGGATTCTCCAATTGTCAAGAAACTCCAGCAGGCCCTGAAAGAAGTAAGAGGAATCAAGGCAAGTCCAATTGGAATAGGTGGCGGAACCTGTGCAGCAATTTTTAGAAAAGAAGGCTTACCGGCAGTTGTCTGGGAAACAAATGATGAACTGGCCCATGAGCCCAATGAGTACACGAAAGTGGAAAATCTGGTGAATGATGCAAAGATATTTGCCTGGCTGTATTTACATTAGGGTCTATGTTTGGTTATTGTTAGTGAGGGTCTATGTTTAGTTATTGTTAGTGAGGGTCTATGTTTAGTTAACGCTAATAGAGGGTCTGTGTTTGGTTATCGTTAGTGAGGGTCTAGTTATGAACCGTTTTTTTATTTTCAAGTGAAGTTCTGAGACCAATTAGCATCTTGCTGACTTCCTTATGGATAGATAATAATTCTGCGTAGGGGTCATCATCAAGATATTTCAGGTCATTTGACAATAATAGATATACTTCTAACTCGTTTGATGATCCAATAGCATAAGATACGAACTGTATGTATTCACCAAGATGATTTCTACCGTAACCCTCTGCAACATTTGCAATTATTGATACAGAAGCCCGCCTCATCTGAGATACCAGGCCATATGTTTCCTCTTTTGGAAATTTTTCTGTTATTTCATAAACTTTCTTGGTTAATAGATAGCCCTTCTTCCATACATCCAAATTTCTGTAACCCTTCACCATAATAATCACCTAGACCCTGGACCCTGAACCCTAGACCCTAACCATATACTCATTAAAATAAAATCCATACCCCACCATTGCTTGGCCAGGTAGGCTTCTGGAATGAACCCTATTTTGAGATACAAATTAATTGCAGGAATCAGTGCCACCTGTGTGTGAAGCGATACCTTGTGGCATCCCTGGCCTTTCAGGTAATCCAGAGTGTATTCCATCAAAGCCCTTCCGCCGCCCTTTGAATGGAACTTGGGATGCACCGCAATATTGCGTATCAAGGCAAAACCGCTGGCACCGATTATTTCCCCGCGAATTGAACCAATGATTTTTTTATCCAATTCGGCAATGAAAAAAAACCCATGCTCGTATTCCATGCTGGCCGTGTATCTTTCAGGTGTGTTCAGGCTCATGTCAAAATCATGGGCTTCCTGGGGGTAATTGCCCTTTTCCCAGGTATCATAGGCATAGTTCCACGCTTCCTTCATAACCTGGATGGTCTCATCAATATCTGGCTCTTCCAGTGCCCTCACAGTAACTGTCATGAGATTCTGGTATCTGTTTTCAATTTAAAATAGCTTCCCTGGCTCAGATGAACTTTGCTTCGCCTTTTCTCAGCAATCCATTTGTGCATAATTGATATTCAAATAGATTTGACTGCCTGGATAGTATCCTTGGCCTTCTGGGATGATCATTCCATTCAATAATCACACCACTGCTTGCCAATTCCCTCATGGTATCTAGTCCTTTCATCTCATTACCTCAGATAAAGAATATTTGCTAAGTTTATTAGGGGTTCGACTTTATTATCAATTTTGAAACTGTTTATCCAGGGGGAATCCTTAAGTATTCATGTTCAATCCCAGCTAAAAATTAAAGGTGATATTATGCCAATAAAAGAAGGATATCATGTAAAAGTCGAATATACTGGCACCCTTGAGGATGGCTCAGTGTTCGACAGCACAGAGGAACAGGGCAGTCCCCTGGAGTTCCAGGTAGGCGCAAATCAGGTAATAGATGGATTCGAAAAGGCCATCATTGCCATGGATTTGGACGAGGAAAAGGAAATAAATCTCAAGCCAGCTGATGCCTATGGAGAACGCCAGGACGATATGGTAAAGGATATTCCAAAGGAAAACATGCCAGCCGATGAACTCGAAGAAGGCATGGCACTTATGGCCACATTGCCAACTGGTATGCAGGTTCCGGTGACTGTTGTAAAGATAACCGATGACCATGTAAAAATAGACCTTAATCACCCACTGGCCGGAAAGGCCCTGAACTTCAAGCTCAAGGTTGTTGAAATCAAGGAAGGCGAGCTTAAAGAATGTGAACCCTCCTGCGGTTCCTGCTGCTCATCCTGCGGCGATTAAAACGCCAGCTTTACCATTCTATATAATTCAAAAAGGCCGCATTCCTCCAATACAATACGTGCAGAGCTCATCCCTCTGCATGCCTAATTTTTCGTAAGTTTTAAGCATTCCATCTACAGAAATGTAGAATACTGGCATCTTCATTTCTCTGCTAATCTCTTCCTGGTTTCTTCCCCTTGCGATAAAGTCATCGTCCGGCGGCATGTCAACCCCGAAAAGGCAGCCCCTGGGTATACCGTCCTGGCCGATTATTCCGATTGGCGGGCTGTAGTTCAGATGATAGACTTTCTTCGCGCCGGCCACATCATAGAGCAAAGCTCTTTCACGCTTGGAATTGTTTCCACGAACAATGCTGTCATCGATTGTGATGATGGTCTTACCAGTTAATTTCCCCTTATCAGGCAGCAAATGCAAATTCTGGCTTATTGACTCCTTGCGCTCTCCGCTTGTGGAACCCTGGAATGAGCGCTCGCCTCGCATTTTATAGAATACTGGCTCAAAGTCAAGCCCTAAAACCTTGGCATAGCTCCTGGCAGCAACCTCCGGGCTTCTTGGAAGGAATGTTATCAGATCTATATCCTCTGGCTTAAATTCCATGGCCAATTGTTCTCCCAGGGCCTCTCTCAGTCTTCTGGTGCTAATGCCATTGAGGACAGAATTCACATCTGCCAGATAGTTCCATTCAAAAAAGCAATACCGCTTTTCTGGCTGCACAATGTTTCTTTTTCTGTAAGTACCATCAAAACTTAAATAATAAACAGAGCCAGGGTCAAGGTCCTCAACAAAGTTCCCGCCATTTTTTGTGAACGCGATATCCTCGGATGCAATGCCATACTTTCCATCTTTCCATCCAAGAACCCCTGGCTTGATTCCGGTTTTGTCCCTGAGAACAACAATATCATTGCGATTTTTGTCGGCAATGGCAAGTGTATATGCTCCCGGAATGTTCTTGAGCAGCTCATCTTCACCTTTTTCCCTGAACAGATAAAGCAAGGATTCAGTGTCACAGCCAGTGGATAGCTCATTGGAATCCACATCTACCAAATATTCATCATTGACCTGGCCATTATGTACGCCAGCCAGCTCGCAATCCCTGATTAGAATATGACTGTCCCGCTCCTCCACCTTGCCGCCTATTGTATGGGGATGGGCATCTTCCAGTATCTTGTCCTTCCTGCCCCTTGTGGCATATCTAACATGGGCCATGTATGTATGATAATTTGAAGCTGGGAATATTTTATGCAGATCAATAATATCGAAACGATTGACTGGTCCTTTCCATTTGATTACATCGATCCTGCCATTTCCCACAGCAGCGATGCCAGTTGCTTCTCTGCCCCTGTGCTGTAGCGATTTAATAAGCGAATAGGCATCATGAAGTGTGTGTGTGACGCATAGACCACAATTGTGTCTGATAAGTTCCGGCATACTCTCCTCCCAGCTTGATAGTTATTTACCAATATTAAAGTTGCCTCATAATCCAGTATCTTTTGAGTGGCCAGCATTTTATTTTATTATTCCGAATATTATTTAAACCATGAATCTATTGTCTTTGGCTATAGCAGGAGCGATAATGGGATGCCTGAAGAGATAGTAGAGATTGAACCTGAGGACGTCAAAGCCTCAGAGGTTCCAAAGATAGGTATTACAGGCCTGCCAAATACAGGCAAGACTCAGCTTTTAATGAAAATTATTGATATGCTGGAAGCCGAGGAAATGATAGTGGGCGGCATGATAACCGAGGCCATCATTTTCCGGAATAAAAAAGTTGGATTTTATGTTATAGACTGGCTCACTAAAAAGAAGAGAAAATTCGCTCATGAAAATATCGAGTCCAAGATCCATGTGGAGAACTATGGAGTGGACATGCGGGCACTGGATGCAGTAGGCGTCAAGGCAATCAAGGCAGCCATAGCTGAAGCAGATGTCATAATCATTGATGAGGTGGGCAAAATGGAAGTTGAAAGTCCAGGCTTTGTTCAGGTTGTGAATGATGCACTGGATTCTGATAAACCTCTCATACTTACACTGCACAAGAAATCAAGAAACCCATTGCTTCAGGACATAAGGCGCAGGGACGACCTCAGGATACTTGAGGTCACGCCAGTGAACAGAAATCTCTTGCCCTACAAGATTATGAAGCTCATGATGGGCGAGGCAGTTTAAGGGCCCTGCCTAGCCGTGATGTTTTGTAAGATAGTTCTATAACATCCAGATTACGTATGATATAAAGGCAAAATGGGATAATGCCAGCCCTATTCCCAGAAATCCACGTTCATTTCCATATTTGCTTGAACCCAGCCCTGCAATTATAGATATTATACCAGCTATAACACACAGATATATTGCTGACCTTGAGGGAGATAATATCCAAGCAAATGATAGGATACCACAGATAATGGAAATTGCATCTCCTAAATCCTCACTGGATGAAGGGCCACGGTTCCATCTCTTGTAGAAAAACAGTCCAAAACTTATCACGGCAAGGGCCAGCATGATATACATAATAGCCAGCCAGGTTATTGGTTTTTCATATGTTGGTGGATTGCTTGGGTATGCCCGAAAATATTTTGAATAATTCTCTTCCAATCTGATTTCGGCTCCTCCCACATCTGAACTTAAAGCAACTATAGTTCCATTGTGGTATTCTGTTGCATTGAGCCATATATAATCTCCTATATTCAACTGGGTGGTGTTATGAACTGGGCTAACATACTTGCACACATTATATAGTTCTGAGTCTGCTGATTTTAGTTCATCCAAATGTATTCTCCATCTATAAATATAATCTTCTGTAGTATTATCTGGAAGATATATTTGGATATACTCCAATGGAAATTCATATTTCTCATCAAAATCAGAAAAATAGACTCTCCAATTATCTTCTTCAAATTTCACAGTCACATGGACAAATTCTCCATCATATGGTGATGTTGCACAGGCATTTTGGCACATTATCTGGCTAACGAATAAGGAGACTGCAATGATGGCTATTACTTTCGACTTCATCAATTATCAGATTGGTGATTATACTATTTAATCCAATTCTTGACATGTAAGTTTTTTTCTGAATAATTAATTTTAAGCCAGATACTTGCTTACACATTCTATCATGACATTGGAATCCATCATCGAAGGCCATACAAAACTGGTTGTTCCTGACACTGGAAAAGAGATAGGGCCAGCTTCCCGAGCAAGAGTATTCTACAATCCTGCAATGCGCAGCAATCGTGATTTAACTGTCTTATTTGGCAAGGCAGTGGCCAAGGACGGCTGGAACATACTGGACGCACTGGGAGGGACCGGAGCAAAGGGCATACGGCTGGCCAATGAACTTGAGCAGGATATTGAGGTTCAGATTAATGACCTTAGCCAGGAAGCATTTCAGGTAATCAAGAAAAATATCCAAGCAAATAAGTTAAAAAATGCAAAGGCTAGCAATGAGGAATTTAATTCCTTACTCAGCGATGGCGGTTTTGAATGGATTGATATTGACCCATTTGGCTCGCCGGTGAAGTTCATAGACCTTGCAGCCAGGCGTTTATCCAGAGGAGGAATTCTTTCCATAACAGCAACAGATACGGCCCCACTCTGCGGCGCAAAGCCCGAGACATGCCAGAGGCGATATCTGGCTTCTCCATTGAACACAGAGGCATGCCATGAGTTCGGCCTGCGAATTTTGGTGGGAAACGCTGTTCGAAGAGCAGCGGTCTTTGATTATGGCCTGGAGCCGGTCTTTGCCTATTATCATGGTCATTATTTCCGGGCATTCTTCCGCAAGAAAAAAGGCGCAAAAACTGCCAATGCAGGACTGGAAAAAATCGCCTATATCCTGTGGGATAAGAAGAAAGGCTATTCCATTCACAGGGAACAGCCGACTGGAGATTTCGCAGGGCCTCTCTGGACCGGTAATCTATGGGAGCCAGCAATTGTGAAAAAGATGCTGAAAGTGTGGGATGAAGACTTTGGAAAAGAATCTCTCAAGATACTTCAAAACATGAGCAATGAACTTCTGCAGCCCCCATATCACTATCATATGGACCAGGTGGCCAGCTTATCCAATTCCGAGCCTCTGAAAACCGATTCTCTCGTTAAAGAATTGCAGAATAGTGGATTTACAGCTTCTGGAGTTCATTATAATCGCAAGAGTTTCAGAACCGATGCCAGTTTATCCGAGATAATGAAAC
>JAUWNU010000063.1 GCA_030612505.1 Methanomassiliicoccales archaeon | reverse complement strand
AAAAGCCGAACCATGTCCCCCATTCTTATGTGATTGAAACCTGCCTTTGTGGCTTCCTGAACGAATATATCCTTGCCTGAGCCAGGCATTCCAACCAGTATGATAATTACCAATCGATCTCCCTCAAATAAGTGATCTTTCTTCGAAGTATTCGGGTGCGTATTTTCTTAGAAGGCTTATCATGTATTTTCGCTTCTTTTTTGATTCAGCATTTCCAAGAAACAGTTCCAAAGCTTCGGTCATATTATCGATGAACATCATTGCCTGCCTGCCATCCAGGTCATCTTTTGTGGCACCTATTTCTGCCAGTTGTTTATTGATTGCAAACTCAATTATTGGCGAAATCGGTACAAACTTTTCCTCAATGTTCTCGATAAATCCCTTGCTGTCCACTGGCCCACCTCAGGGTCCTCCCGAACGATTCTTAAGAACCACGCTCCTAAGAACAATAATAATAGGGTTATACTAGTATTTAAACTTATCGTCGAATTCGGGAAATTATAAGTAGTTTTTAAGAGATTAGCCCATCATGAGAGAGAGAAGACTTACAGTTAGGGATAGGATTATTGTTCACCTTGCTGGGTACACTAGATTCGCAGATGATTTTGAGTGCCCGGAGGAAATGTCCCAGGTTGGAATTTCTACGGCAATCGGCAAATCCAGGGCACATACAACCCTGGAACTTAATCGCATGAAAGAATCAAACTTAATCAGGGAAAGGCTGGCCCATGTGAAAGGAGCAAAATCAAAGCGAAAAACTTATGTTCTTACTGCAGAGGCACTGGCCAAAGAGAAAGAAATAACCGAGCATATTTGGAACCTGGAGATTGAGATTATAGGTTCTGAAGAGTCAAAAATAATGAACGGCCAGCAAGCAGTTAATATCCTTATGAAAGAGCTTACTATATCCAAAATAATGGCCTTTGAAATTGTTTTTTCCTCGAATGATCAAATAAATATTCATGAGATTAGGACAGAGCTAGCTCCAACTGACCATATTGCAGAACCAGAAAACCAAAACCTGGATGCCCTAATCCTTCAGGCGGAAATGCACTCCAAAAAGGGTGCTATTTCCGAGGCTCTGGCTACCCTTGACAAGGCCATAGATATTGAAATATCAAATAGGGACAGGGCAAGGCTCCATTACGCCAGGGCCAGTATATTCAGAAAGCAGGGGAATTTCCAATCTGCACTGGATGAGATAGACAAATCCCTGGAACATGGAAAAGAATCCCAGTTAATTGCAAGAATCAATATGGAAAAGGCAATGATTCTTTCAGACATTGGAGAAGTGGACCAGATAATGGAATTGCTTGATTCGGCGGAAATGGTTTTCAGACAAAAGAACAGCCAGGTTGATTTGCTGAGATGTGGAATCAATCAGGGAAAGATTCTGCGGACCCTTGGACATATCAATGAGGCAATGGATGTTCTGGAAAATACTCTCGAACTCGCTGAAAAGACTGGTCTGAACAGGCTGGAGGCCTATGTTCTGGTGAACCTAACTGATTTGCTTAATGAATTGAAAAAATATCAGCGTTCAAAGGAATTGGCTACCAAAGCGAAAAATATTTTTCAGGTTCTTGACGAGCCGCTGATGTTGGCCGCATCCTTGTTCAATCTGGGAGAAGCCCTGGCTGCCCTGGGAGAAAAGGCGGAGGCCATGAAAAATCTAGATAAAGCAATTTCCATTCTCGAAAAGAATGAAATATCAAGGCCAGGCTGGCTGCAGCATTATGCAATGATATTGGAAGAGCTTGAAGAGCCAGAGAAGGCCAGTAAAATATTATCAAAAATCAATCAATAATTTCATCAACAAGCCGATACGCTGGCTTGTGGATTTCTCTGTATTCTGGAGAATGATGCACAGCAGGATAATCATTTTTCAAAATCCCCTGGTTGAACTGGGCTAGTTCCTGAGGATTACATACCAATTCATTGCCAGATTCTATTTGATGGCTAATTTCTTTCCAGAGTTCTTTCAGCAGGTCAGGACGCTTTGGAAATGTCTCAGCCAGGTCAATAAATTCATTGTAAATTTGTTCTTTAGTAATACCAAATGCCTTGGCAGCCCTTAGATTAATTCGATAAATCGGTGTGTGTACTGTCACATCGGCAAATAGTCCATCATGGGTGCTGGCCTCGACTGAATCCCACTCTTTGTCCAGCCATTGTTTGACTGCTTCCGGGCTTGTAATTGCATGCTCTGGCCCCATGCAGCCCTGATATAGTAATTTATAAGCATCAGCTATGCAGAACCCAGGGTAGTCCAGGGAATGTATGTAAACCCTCATTGATATTTTATCCAATAGCTCTTTTTCCATTGATTCGAAATAGACCAACGATTATATATGAACTTGCCAATCCAGAAGGGATGGAAATAAAAGAACTGGCAAGAAAATACGCTCTCCAAAATGCTATTGAGTACGGCGGAAAGGCGAACCCAGGTTCAGTTATCGGCAAGATAATGAACGAGGGTCCAGAATACAAGAGCCAGGCAAAGCAGGTTGCTGAAATTTCCAGAGAGGTCATTGCAGAAATAAATGCAATGAGCCCTGATGACCAGTTAGCTGAATTACAGCAGCTAGCCCCGGAACTTTTGATTAAAGAAAAGAAGGAAATTATCAAGGAACTGCCTGAGCTTGAGGGCGCGGAAAAGGGTGTTGTCATGCGGCTTGCCCCGAATCCATCTGGCCCCCTGCATATCGGCCATACCAGAATGGCGATTCTTAATGATGAATATGTGAAAAAATACAAGGAGAAATACCCGAATTCAAAATCAAAGTTGATAATCAGGATGGAAGATACAAACCCCCCAACAATCTTGAAAAATGAAAAGTACAATGCTTATGCCATGATAGAGGAAGATTTGAAATGGCTGGGCGTAGAATATAACAAAGAAGACGTAATCAATCAGAGTTCAAGATTTGACCTTTACTACGAGTATGCCGAGAAAATACTAGCACTTGGAAAAGGATACATGTGCGACTGCGAGTCCGAGGCCTGGCGCAATCTCAAGAATGAGAAACAAGCATGCCCTCATCGAGATACTGACCCAGAAACAAATGTCCAGCTATGGAAGGATATGCTTGCCGGTAAGTTCGAACTGGGCCAGATATCAATGGTCGTGAAGACCGATATTGAGCATAAGAATCCTGCTGTTCGGGACTTTGTGGCAATGCGGATGGTTGAAGAGCCGCATCCACTGACTGGCTCCAAGTATATTGTGTACCCACTGTACAATTTTTCAGTGGCAATTGATGATTATGATATGGGCATGACCCATGTTCTCCGAGGTAAAGATCATTTAAACAATACTACCAGGCAGGAATATGTTTACGAGCATCTGGGCTGGAAAAAACCAGTGTTCATTCACTATGGCTGGGTCTCAATCGATGATACGGTTCTCAGCACCAGGCAGATAAAGGCAGATATTGAGGAAGGCAAATACACTGGCTGGGACGACCATCGACTTGGCACTGTTGCAGCACTGGCAAGGCGCGGAATTCATCCTGATGCAATTCGCCAGTACTGGAATGATGTTGGCGCTAAAGGAGTTGACATAAAATTCTCCTGGGAGAACCTTCATGCAATGAACAAGGACATAATTGACAGGGATGCTGTACGCCTTTTCTTCGTGTGGAAACCCAAGGAAATAAAAATCACTGGCATTGATAATCTACAGTCGCATGCTCCGCTGCATCCTGAGCGGCCGGAGCTGGGAAAAAGAGTGATAGAATTATCTGGAGAAATCACAGTTAAAATCACACAGGATGATTATGATAATCTGAAACCAGGCAGTCTTGTGCGGCTGAAAGACCTGTGCAATCTAGAAATGCTGCCAGACGGTTCTTTCAAGTATCTGGGCAATGACCTTGAGATTCTGAAGAAAGGCGCAAGAATAATTCACTGGGTGGGACCGGAGGCCCTTGAGGCTGAAGTTCAAATGCCTGATAGCACAACAATAGCTGGCCTGGTTGAGAAATCAGCCAGTCAATATGCAGACAAGGTTGTGCAGTTTGAGAGATTTGGGTTTGTGAGATTGGAGCTGGCAGAGAAAATCACTGCATTTTTTGCTCATAAATAGAAAAAAAGGGTTAAAGCCAGCCCCGAAGGACTGGCTAGTTTTAAAAAAATTAGAACATACTGAGAATCTCTTCTCCGTACAATTCTGCACGGATTTCTCCGATTCCATAGATGCCCAAGAGTTCCTCTTGAGTCTGCGGTGCCCTGCTGGCTATCTCGGATAATGTGCGGTTCTTAAGCACGAAGTATCTTGGCTTGCCAATCTCTTTGGACTTCTTGTTCCGCCATTCTTTTAGTGCTGCTTTTCTGCGCTCTACCTCTTCGATATCAAGCTTTGAGTCTGCCTCTACTGGAAGATTGTCCCCGCCAGCCAGTATGTCAAGACCTTTGGATGTTACTACCAGGACCGGGAACTCGGAGTCCTCGACATATGCAAGGTAGTTTTCCTCAATGAGCCAGTCAACTAGCGCAAGGGTTTCTTTCATGCTTGTATCCTTTGCCACACCATATGTTCCCAATTTTGAGATATTAATGGTCAATATCTTCTTGGAGACACTTCCGGTAAGCACTCTTGCGATTGTTGTTCGGCCGTACTTGCCGCCCATATCAAATACACACTGGAGCACTGACATTGCCAGGCTGTCTGTCTGCTTTCCGGAAGGAATGCCCTGCATGGTTATCACATCTGTGAACTGCAAGGTTAATTGCTGACCATCCTCGGTTGTTGCGAAAAATTCCAGTTCAGCATCTGCCATGTTCCTGGCCAGGCTTATTTCTGCGCCGCCGTCTATGTAGCATATCGGCCTTACACCATTGCTGAGGTCATGCACTATTACTGTGCCATCTGGCCTTGCACTTACCAGGACCTTTGCCTGGAATTCTTTCGTGACTGATGCATTGACATATGTGCCATTGCACTGCCCTACAACAATTATGTTGCTGAGATTTGTTATCTCGGTTTCGTTCGGTTTGCTATCGGTTGTTTCGGTTTTTACGTTTTTGGTTGTCATGTTTTTCACGTTCTGCTTCTTTTTGGCATGTCGTTGTTTTCTACACATGCTGCTGCTTGAAGCAAACTCAAAATGGCAGGGGGAGTATATATTGAGATTCTGTACATGTAGTATTATCCATTGACGACGGCATTATTTTATGCGAAATAACAATGCAAGGGCAATGACAGACCGCATAAACATGATGCATGGCGCAGGCGGAGAAGGTATGCAAAAGCTCCTTGAGGAAATAATACTGGCTCCCCTAAAGGATTCGCGTCCGGAAATCGGCCTTGAACAGCTTGATGACTCCGGTGTTATGCATGATATAGTGCTGACAACCGACGGCCATACTGTGAAGCCGCTGTTTTACCCAGGCGGAGATATTGGAAAGCTGGCAATATGCGGAACTGTTAATGATATTGCGGCCATGGGCGCGGAACCAGTAGCTCTTTCCCTGGGTTTAATTATGGAAGATGGCCTGGAAATCGATACCATTCAGAAAGTAATGGAAAGCATTGGCCAGACATGCAAGGAATGCGGCGTTCCGGTGATTGCCGGCGACACTAAGGTCGTTGAAAAAGGAGCAATCGACAAGCTCATGGTCACAACATCTGGCATTGGCAAGATGTCTCAGAACCTTGAAATTAACAATGAAAAATTAGTGGCCATGACTGGAAGAAAGCAAAAATGGCTTCAAGATTGTAATTTGCAGGCTGGCGATGATGTCATCATCACTGGAACCATTGGAGACCACGGAATAGCGCTCATGAGCTTCAGGGAGGGGTACAACTTCCAAACCACCTTGGAAAGCGATAATGCGCCTTTAAACGGCCTTATGAACGAGATTCTGGCCATAGGCGGCATAGTTGCTGCAAAAGACCCGACCCGGGGCGGAGTGGCAAATACTCTAAACGAATGGGCCAGCAAGTCTAAAATCGGCATTATTGTGCAGGAAGATAATCTGCCAATCAATCCACAGGTTAGGGTAGCTTCTGACCTTTTGGGCATTGACCCGCTGGAAGTTGGCAATGAAGGCAAGTTCATTATTGGCTGCGCACCGGAGTTCACTGAACAGGTACTGGCTACCCTGAAAAACCACAAATACGGCAAGGATGCTTGCATTATTGGAAAGGCCTCGGCTGATGTTAAACGGGTTGTTATGGAAACATCGGTCGGCGGAAAGAGGATAATAGAGGCACCAGTTGGCGATCCAGTTCCGAGAATCTGCTAATTTACCAGAGGAGCTGGATTACCTGGAGTGTTATTAATTTGAATTTATTCTTTACGGAAGGTAATCCTGTTCCGAGAATCTGCTGATTTACCCGAGGAGCTGGATTACCTGGAGTGTTATTTATCCGAATTTATTATTTACGGAAGGTAATCCTGTTCCAAGGATCTGCTGATTTACTCGAGGAGCTGGATTACCTGGAGTGTTATTTATCTGAATTTATTATTTACGGAAGGTAATCCTGTGCCTCGAATTTGTTAGACTTTTAAAGATCCAATTCTTCCAACTCAGTATCTGGAACATCAGATAGTGCTGCTTCCTCAGGGGCAACTTCCTCTGGTTCATCAACTGCTGGTTCCTTGCCCTTGCCACGCATGAGCATGTATCCGGAAATTGCGCCAACTACAACCAGAATTATTATGATATACAGCCAGGAATTGCTGCCAGTATCGTCGTTAGCATCATCATCCACAATGTCATCTAACACAAGGCCAGTGGTCGAATCCTCTTCTGTGTAGCCTTCATTCCACTCATCAGGATATCCATCACCATCCGCATCCACAGAGGCTGCTATGTCATCTGGGAAAGCATCAGCATTATCTCCAACACCATCACCATCTGTATCGGTATCTTCTGTGGAATCGGCTGGGAAAGCATCGGCATTGTCGCCGGTTCCGTCACCATCTGTGTCAGTGTCCTCATCTGGGTCTGAAGGGAATGCGTCGGCATTGTCTCCAACTCCATCGCCGTCAGTGTCTGTGGTCTCATTGGCATCATTGGGGAAATCATCCTCATCGTCTGGAACTCCATCACCGTCTGTATCTGTGGGCTCAGTTGTTCCTGTGCCTGTTACGGTTAAGGTGAAATTGGTCCAATCCAGGCCGCCATTACTATCATCAACGGTCACATTTACCCAGTATGTTCCTGCATTTGCATTTTCCGGAGCTCCGGTTAGCTCTCCAGTAAGGGCAGAAATTACCATCCAGGAGGCATTTGAACTCAGTGACCATGATAGAGTGTCACCATCAATGTCAGTGGCATTGTAATCTACAATATATGGCTGCCCGCCGGCGGTTTCCATTATGTCAGTGGTGGTAATCACAGGCAAATCATTCACATTCGTCACTATGATAGTAACTGTGGCAGTATCTGTTCCTATGCCGTCACTGATGGTGTAATTAAATGAGTCCTCACCATTCCAATCTGCATCTGGTTCATAAGTCACGTTCTTGCCAGAATCTATTATGGTCACTGTTCCGTGCGCACCCTGGGTGATGTCAGTTATGGTAAGGTCATCATCTTCTGCATCATTGTCATTTTCCAGAACATTGATAACATTTGCCCCGCTGTCTTCATCAATGGTTTCAGAATCATCTGCGGCAACTGGTGGGGCATTCATTGTAACATTACTTGATACGTCATTATTGTCTGTGTCAGGGTCGGATATGTCAGAAATAGAAGTTCCATTCAGATAGAATATGCCGCTTTCACTGGCTACTAGATTTACCTGCATCCAGGCAGTTGTTCCGCTGGCTAGGAAGGCAATCTCCCATGACAGTCCGGCACCCCACCAGACAGTGCTGGATGTCTGATTATTATCTACATAATCCATGCTGTTTCCTTCTCCCATAAGGGTGACATTAACATTAAGCGCATTGCATGGGCCATTATTGGTGATGCTCACATGATAAATCACAGGTTCGCCAACCGGTGCATTTGAGGGTACTGGCACCAGGTCTAGTTCAAGATCCGCAGAGAAAACAAATGCAGGTTCTATTGCTTGTAAGAACGGATAAGTGAGAAGCTCGTGTATTCCCCAGATATCTGTGAAGTCCCAGTTGGTGAATGTGCCTTCTTGCATCATATCACCTGTATTATGGCCAGTTCCATTAATACTTGTAACCTGGCCAGACGTTTCTACGTCCCAGTGACTGTCTGTTACTGTGCTAATCCAGTTGGTAGCCACAAGGCCGCCGGTATTGAGGAGTCCGGTTACCAGGCCAGTGGAATATACATTGGTTATTGTTGCGCCATATGAATGGTTGCCAACAAAGCCACCAATTCCATCATCATCGCCGCCAGTTATATTTCCCTGGCTGTAGCAATCAATGATATCGCCTTCGCCATAGTTTCCATTGTTCCATCCAACGAATCCGCCTACGCGATCCGAGGTTGCTATTACGTCGCCTGTGCTGTAACATCTTTCAATGGTGCCTTTATTCTCACCAGCAAATCCACCAGTTATGCTGCTTCCGAAAACATCTCCACTTGCACTGGAATTCTGAATCAAGCCAAAACTATCTCCAGCCAGGCCGCCAGTCCTGGATTTGGGATTGACAGCATCACCAGTAACTCCATGAGCATGGCTATTGGAGATAGTTCCCTCATTCCTGCCGACAAGACCACCAATGGTATTTCCGAAGCCAGTTGTTATTCCATAAGCTGAGCTGTTTGTCACAGTTGCTCCAGCAACAATATGCCCTATCAATCCGCCAGTCATGAACTTACAACCTGTGACATTGCCGTATGCCTCACTTGATGTGACAGTGAAGCCAGCATGTTGTCCTATCAGACCACCGGTGCTATAATGATTATCATTCGAGGCATTGGTCGATACTTCACTGAAGCTTGTGGAATAAGAGACTGGGCCATTATTGTATCCTATCAGGCCTCCTGTATTATTATTATAACCGAACACATCTCCATAAGACTCGCTGCCAGTCACTACATCATTATTGTGCCCGATAAGGCCGCCGACATCATATTCGCTTCCATTGACATTCCCATATGCCTCGCAATCGGCCACTGGGAAATTGTTCAGACCCACAAGACCGCCCACAGAATGGGTTCCGCTTGTGTTTCCATAGGCTATACAGTCAGTTATTGAACCGCCCTGGGCATATCCTGCTAATCCACCAACATATTTGTCGATTCCAGTCACGTTTCCGAAGGCCATGCTATTGGTCAATATACCATCATTTCTTCCAATCAAGCCACCAACCATGTTGTCGGCGGTCACATCACCATAGGCCATGGAATTCCTTATCTCATGATAGTTCATTCCGACCAGGCCGCCAGTATAACCGTTAATTCCATTTATATCTGCAAATGATGTGGAATTGGATATAATGCCGCTTCCACCAGCTGCCCGGCCGATCAGACCAGCAACATAGGCCGAACCAGTGATCGTGCCAGAAGAGTGAGTGTCATTGAACATGGTATCAACATCTGTCCAACCTGTAATACCAGCAACATAATCACGTCCATCCACATTACCGAATGAAGAGCAATTGTTGATATTCGAGATATCTATGCCTGCACCATTGCTTGCATAACCAGTGAGGCCGCCAACATAATCATTTCCATCGACATTGCCTGTCGCATAGCTGTTGAATATAATATTGCGATTGTCTCCTGTTAGCCCACCAATTCGATCTGTTCCACTTACATCGCCAGTTGCATAGCTGTCTGAGATCGCACCACCATAATTGAATCCTGCTAGCCCACCGACATAATTAGTACCGCCGATATTCCCAGTAGCGTAGCAATTCGAGATCGTACCAACATTCCTTCCTACAAGACCCCCCGTATCGAAGATCCCATTAGCAGTGCCAGTACTGTAGCAGTTCGAGATCGTACCGTGCCAGTTCCAGCCGAGAAGGGCACCTGAACGAGAGTGTCCTGTTATGTCATTGTCTATAAAACCAATATTTGTCAAAACCCCCAATGAATTGATATTACCGAAAAGACCATTATCATCTGTAGATGGCCGATTAATGAATAAATCAGAGATTACAAATCCCTGGCCATCCAAGGAGCCTGTGAACGGGGCCGTGGCATTCGCAACAGGGAAGAATCCCTCCCCATTTGTAACACTGGTTCCCCACATACTTGCATTGTTAGTTATGTCCATATTGATATCATTTGCCAGTGTGTAATCCGCTGTAAGGTTCATCTGCATAAGCTGGAGTTGATGCGAGTTGGAGATATTAGTGTTCCACTCCATTCTCAGGAAAGGCCTTGTGCTCTCGTTCACCGAGAACCAGGTGTTGGTAAAGTCCCAGCCTGCATTTTTGAAGGTGAAATTATTCATCATGTCGGTGGTGTTGAGACCGGTTCCCTCATCGCTGGCCGCCCTACCCGAGGACTCATTGTCCCAGAAGCAGTCTGTGATGCCTCCTCCAAAATTCCACCATTCCCCATCAAAACCTCCAACATAAACACCGGAGCCAGTAACATTACCAGTACAATAGCAATTATCTATATTGCTATATGCTTCTCCGATAAATCCGCCAATATAGCTTCCAGTTCCTTCGACATTTCCAGTTGCATAACAATCTTGAATGTCACCATATCCAGGATTAGAGCCGTCCCAATCGTCCCCAATAAAACCGCCGACACGATGCCTGCCATATACATTTCCAGAGGAATAGCATCTTTGAATGTTACTATTTTCATCATTATCCCCCACAAAGCCACCGACATAATCATTTGCGTCTACATTACCAGTAGAATAAGAGTCGCTTATTGGTGCATCATTGAGTCCCACAAGGCCACCTGCATAATCTCCTACCACGTGTACATCTCCAAAACTGAAGCAGTTCTCAATTAAAGCATTCGGGTTGGTGCTAGAACCGGCTAGGCCCCCTGCAATCATATCTGATGCGAATACTTCAAGATGACTGAATGAACCGCGGATGGGGCCAGAATTTAAACCGACCACACCGCCGAGCTGGTTTGTACCGCTTATCTGACCATAGCTCAGGCAATCGATGACGGTGCCCTCATTTGCTCCGACAATACCCGCAGAACATGAGCCAGAATCAATAATGCTGTCGCTGAAACAGTTAATCGTCTTGCTGCCAATACCTGAATTCTTGCCTACAACACCGCCAGTATTATCGCTGCCGTCTACAATCCCATAGACGCTGCAGTTCTCCACCGTGCCTTCATTGAATCCAACCAAAATGGCAGTATTGGGCCCCCCAGTAATATCAGAGTTCTCAAGGGTAGTGTTTCCAGCATAAGCGCCAATTCCCAGGCGCCCGAACATGCCCACAGGATTGCCTGCTGGACGATTAATATAAAGATTTGATATTGAATATTCCTGGCCGTCAAATGTGCCAGTGAATTGTATGCCATGATCGCCAATAGGCATGAAACCTGCGCCACCATTATTTGCCCAGTGCCCGGAAACGCTGGTGTCAGAGGCATCAATGTTATTCTTCAATATATAATGCGCATCCAGCTCAAGGCTCATGTTCTGCAAGTCACTCACATTAACTATCCAGTAAGGATCTCCAATAGAACCATCTCCACCTGTGAACATGGGCGTTTGAACAGGCGAACCTGCCTCCCCAACCACAAAGGGCATTGCTGCCAAGGGTGTTGCAATCATTAGTAAGGCCATTATCATGGATATCGGTGCATTAGGTTTATTCATGTAAATATCTCCTTTAATTAGTGTATAAAGCAGTGTAATTGGATGTATTATTAATAAGTTAGCTAAACGCAATTAATTGTGCAAAATAATAAAATATAATAAGATAAGTTCAATTGATTTGCTTACTTTTGTACTTATACTCAATAGAGCTATAGCCAAATGGTTATTATTCTGCTAATCACCGTTGAATCAGTGCCTTCTGTACTTGTATTCGATTGCACATCCACCTTCAAAGCTCACCATACACGGCCCAATCGGACTGGCTGGTGTACAAGCCTTGGCAAATAAGGGACAATCCTGGGGGTCTATCTCGCCGCGAAGCACATCACCGCACTTGCAGCCTGGCGGCTCTTCGTATTCTTTTTCGTAAACCGGTGCCAGTATATCGGAAAACTTCAATCGGGCGTCCCATTTCGCATATGCGGGTCTGATTTTCAGACCGGTGCCAGGAAGAACCGGAAAGCCACGCCATTTCACATCGCATACTTCAAAAACAGTGGCCATTGCCTTTTGAGCCTTGACATTTCCTTCGGGCGAGACTACCCGGGTGTATGCATTGTCCACCCTTGCCTCACCATTTTTTATCTGATCGGCCAGCATGAAAATACCCATGAGAACATCCAATGGCTCGAAGCCTGCAATTGCCTGTGGGATTCCATAATCCTTGGATAAGAATTCATACATATTACTGCCAGTTATGACGCTGACATGGCCAGGCTCCAGCAGTCCCTGGACCTTCACAGGACCGGATGTTATGAGAATTCGCAATGCTTCCGGAATTGTCCGGTGGCAGCATAGGACTGAAAAATTTTCCGGTGGCTGGCTCATGAGAATGGCAGCAGTTGCCGGAGCCGTGGTTTCAAATCCCACGCCTATGAAAATTACTTCATTGTCAAGCTTTTCTGCCAACTCCACAGCCTCGTTAATTCCATAGACAATTCGGATATCTGCGCCCTCGCCCTTGGTTTTGAGCAATGAACCGGATTCCGAAGGAACTTTCAACATGTCTCCGAAAATAGCTATTGTCTTTCCACTTCTGGCAAGTGCTAGTGTCTCCTCTATTTCCTCTGGAGTGGTTACACAAACAGGACAGCCAGGCCCCTGGCGAACATCGATCCCGACTTCTGTCAGCATGTCAATAAGCCCATGCTTTACCAGAGTATCCTGATGGGTTCCGCAGACATGCATTATTTTGATGTCCAGGTCCATGGCCTTGAGCTTGCTCATGATTTCATTGACCATTTCCCTGTCGCGCATCTCGAACATCTCAGTCCTCCAGTTCCATTCTAAGGTTCACAACGGTACATTCCTTGCCCTTGATTATTTCTATCTGGCCATCACATTTCGGGCATTTGAAGATCGGAATGCCAAT
>JAUWNU010000121.1 GCA_030612505.1 Methanomassiliicoccales archaeon | reverse complement strand
TCAACATGTTCGTATTTCATTTTATTACCTCACGGACCCACATGCATTAGCGGGTTGTATTCATCATATTCCTCAAATTCCTCAGCACTGGCCTTCTCGAGTTTTAGCAGCTCATAGTGGCCCTGTTCCATCTTTGCGAAGTATCCCAGTGTCAGAACCAAATCCTTCTTATCGCTGACATACTTGGCAAATTCAATATAGAATTCATATGCCGCAAGCTCTGCGTCCATGGCCTGTTGGAGTATCTGGCTCATTGGAACTGTTTCGTCGGATATGTCAATTTCTGGCAATGGAACTGGGCTGTATTCAGGCAGCACCAGTTCTACATTTGGCAAATGTTTCTTGAGCTCGGACTCCAGGAATAATCTGTGTTTATCTTCCTCAGCAGCCAGGAATTTTAGCCTGTCCTTGAGAAATGCATTTTTTGTTATGCCAGACAGTATAGAGTATGTCTCACGACTATCTGTCTCTGCCTTTATTGCCGTGACAAACAGCTCTTCCAGGGAGTACTTGCTCAAATCCACTTTATCACTCGCCGGTTGGGAAAGCGAAGAGCGGAGCTCTGGCACCCATTTCCTTGTCCAACATGAATATGCCATTTCCCTGACTGCCTATTAGCTTCAGTTTCTGAACAATTTCATCTGCAGATGCTTCCTCTTCAACCTGTTCTTTCACATACCATTGAAGGAAATTGTTTGTTGCATGGTCCTTTTCTTTTATTGCTAGGTCTACCAGATTATTAATCAGGCTGGTCACCAATAGCTCATGCTTGTAGGCGCCCTGGAATATTGCTAGTGGGCTTTTCCATTCAGTCTGTGGTGCCTCAATTGTATCCAATACCACTGAACCGCCGCGCTCCAGAACGAAATCATAGAGTTTCATTGCGTGGTATAACTCTTCTTGAGCTTGTGTTTTCATCCAGCTGGAGAATCCATCCAGTGCCTTGCTATTGAGGTCTGAAGCCATTGACAGATAAAGATATGAAGAATACATCTCTGCATTTATCTGAGCATTCAGTGCCTTTTCCATTTTCTTGCTTATTGCCATTTTTATTCCTCCTCAGTTCTTCCATAGTCCGTGTAGATTGCAATATTCCCTTGCAGAAATCTGTTCTGCCTTGCACAGGAATAAAGCTTCTGGTGCATCGCCTGGCTTCAGGTATTTTCTCTGGCGTCTTCCATCTGCAATAAGCTCAATCCATTCGATTTGATGGGCTTCTTCCATTGGGTGGAGCGTTGAGCCCACGTAGATTTTAATCAAATCGCCATCGCGCTCAATTACTGGCACATGCTTTTCCAGGGTCATATCCGCTGTCTTCTCTTCAAGCAGGTTCATAGGTTCTCCACAGCAGACCAGTTCCCCTTGCCCAGCATGAAGCATCTGGACAATATTGCCGCATATCTCACATTTGTAGATTTCATTTAATTCTGTCATCTTTACATCTCCTTATTTTTTCATTTCTTCTTTAATCAATTATCCTCATCCGCCTAAATAATCCAGATCATACCAATATCCAGTCATGCTCAGATGGTTGAACTCCTCCTGAAGTATCAGATAATGGTCCTTCTCCTGCTGGATTATCTTTTCTATCATCTTCTTTATTTCCGAATCATCAGCCTGAGTCAGAATCTTCGAGTAGAAGTCAATTGCCTCTTTCTCGCTGTCCATGCCCATGTGAAGGGCATCAAGCTCATTTGTATCTGGATTCGCACCTTCTACAGCAGCCAGGTCCTTGGGAAAAATTGACAGTTTCGCATACTTGTTGCTGGAATTGACCAGTGCATCCCATTCCTCTTTTCCCATACGGTTCTGGAATATCTTCTGGAATACCTCAAGGTGAAGCAACTCGTCCTGTGCAAGACTTTTGAATATTGTCTCGCCCATCTCACTGGATGTCTGGGATGCTGCTTTCGTGTAGAAGTCATAGCCATCCTTTTCCATTTGTATAGCAATCTTTAGTACATCCTTTAAGTCATTTGATTCTGTCATTCTTTACACCTCAGTAGTTTTCTGCCAAAACTTCAAAATGTTTCTTTGGGTGAGCGCAAGCAGGGCACATCTCCGGGGCATCGGTGCCCTCATGGATATAGCCGCAATTATTGCATTTCCATTTGACTGGCTGGTCTTTCTTGAAAACCTTCTCTGCCTCTATATTGGCCAGTAATGCCAGATATCTGGTCTCATGCATCTTTTCGGCCTTGGCAATGCTTCGCATCACAACAGCAATTTCTGGAAAACCTTCTTCTTCAGCAATGGCTGCAAACTCCGGGTACATGGTTGTATACTCGAAATTTTCACCGGCAGCGGCACCCTTCAGGTTCTCGGCTGTTGTGCCAATTATGCCTGCAGGGAATGCTCCAGTAATTTCTACTTCTCCGCCCTCTAGAAATTTGTACAATCTCTTTGCATGCTCTTTCTCATGATTGGCTGTCTCCTCAAAAAAGTTGGAAATCTGAACATATCCTTCTTTCTTGGCCTGGGAAGCATAATAGGTGTAGCGGTTCCTTGCCTGGCTTTCACCTGCAAATGCTGTTAAGATATTTTTCTCGGTTCTGGTTCCTTTCAAACTACTCATTCTTTCAACTCCTTATTCACTTATTCCATTGTTATGGCACTCACTGGACAGGCAGCTTCACATGCTCCACATTCAATGCATGCATCTATCTCCACTATGTGGGCCTTTCCGTCCTTTATCTCATACACATTGGGGTCAGCTGGACATACATCATAGCAATCCCCGTGTCCTTCGCATTTTGCTTTATCAACCTTTGGTGGCATTTTTTTCTCCTCCTATTATTCTATTTAAATCCTCATAACTTCTTTTTACAGAAGTACCAGTCCTTACATTCATAGCCTTCATTCATACGGGCTTCAGCAGCATCCTGGGTTCCTGGCGGCGGTACGATCACGTCCTCGCCTGGCCTCCAGTTTGCCGGGGTGGCGATCTTATGCTTGTCATGTGCCTGAAGTGCATCAATCAAACGCATAATCTCGTCCATATTCCTGCCAGTGGTCAAAGGATAATAAATCATTGCTCTCATTATTCCCTCTGGATCAATAACAAATACACATCTAGATGTTGCAGTATTGCTCTCACCTGGCATGACCATACCATACTTGGTTGCAACATCCTTGTTCAGGTCTGCAATGACTGGAAATGGAATTTTCACTCCGAAGTTTTGTTCTATGTTACGCACCCAGGCAATGTGAGAATATGTGCTGTCGATGCTCAATCCCAAAAGTTTTGTATTTTTCTGTTCCAGTTCCTCTGCGATATTGGCAAAGGCAACAAATTCTGTTGTGCATACTGGTGTGAAATCTGCTGGATGGCTGAAAAGTATCAGCCAACTGCCCTTGTAATCACTTAATTTCTTTATGCCATGGGTGGTTGGAGCCTCAAACTCCGGGGCTGCTTCACCAAGCCTTGGCATTGCATGGCAGTCACATTCCTCTATCTCAATTTCCTTGATTATTTTTTGCATTATTCTACCTCCCTAAATTATCTCTATCTCCTCATGTTTTTTGAATATATCTTCGGCCATCTTATCTAACATTTTGAAATCATCCTCTTTTGGATAGCCTTTTATGATTACTGGCTCAATTAGTTCCACTTTCAGATTCTTAATCAATCCCACAATATCATCGGCCATCTTGCCGCCCCATCCGTATGATCCGACTATGGTAGCAAAACGAGCTTTCGGGCGCAATGCATTGGCCAGGTAGGCTGCATAAACCACGCTGGGATGTGGGCCAGCTAAAACTGTCGGACTGCCAATTACGATTGTGGCGGTATCCACCAGTGCCATTGCTAGTTCTCCAATATCTGTAGTTGCCAGATTGAATGGCTTGACTGTTATTCCCCGCTCCATCAAGGCATCAACAAGATAGTCCACCATGGCAGCGGTGCTTCCGTGCATGGAAATATATGGAATTACAACCTCATTTTTCACATCATCTGAGACCCAGTCCAGATATGCGTTGATGATGAACTCTGGCTCATCATGCATGGGACCGTGGCTGGGAGCAACAATATCTATTTGCCTTTCCTTGATTTTAGCCAAATTCTTGATTACAGAATTACGGAAAGGCATCATTATTTCTGCATAATACCGCTTGGCTGCTCTATAAACTTCAGGCTTATCTTTCACAAACAGGTCGCTTGTTGCCATATGTGAGCCTAAGAAATCGCATGAGAATAATATCTTATCTTCCTGCAAATATGTGCTCATTGTCTCTGGCCAGTGAACCCATGGGGTATGAATGAACTCCAGGGTTTTTCCGCCCAGGGAAATGGTGGAGCCATCATCCATTGTAGTGATTATATCTTCACTAATCAGAAGATGTTCCACAAGCATGGGTTTGCACTTTGGGGTGCAGAGAACCTTGGCATTTGGGTACTGCTCAAGAACTGCCGGAATACTTCCAGAATGGTCCTGCTCTGCATGATTGGCTACTATGTAATCTATGTTTACTTCCATCTTCTCCAGGGCATCAAGCAATTCATGTTGTTTTTCAGGGTCAGCAGTATCAATCAGAGCTGTTTTTTCGTCTCCCTTGACAATGTAGGCATTGTAGCTGGTTCCATCTGGAAGAGGTATAAGCTCATCAAAAAGGCGGCGGTCCCAGTGTAGGGTGGGTGCTGCGTAGACTCCTTTAGTAATCTCCTTTATTTCCATTTTTATTCCACCTTTTCAAAATCTTCCTTGCCAACTCCACAAACAGGGCATACCCAGTCATCAGGAATATCTTCAAAACTTGTTCCGGGTGCTATTCCGCTATCTGGGTCTCCTTTCGCAGGGTCATAAACATATCCACAAACCGTACATACATAATTATTCATTTTTACTCCTCCTTCTCGAAATATTTCTTCATTGCTCCACATAATGGGCAGCGCCAATCTTCTGATAAATCTTCAAATGCTATTCCTGGTTTTACATCAGCATCTGGGTCTCCTAATTCTGGGTCATAAATATATCCGCAAACTGTACACTTGAATTTATCCATGGTTTATCCTCCCTTATTCTATTCCTTAAGGCAACTTGCACAAACTCCCTTAAAGTAGCCGTGAACCTCATCAATCCTATGTCCCCCCGCTGATTCGACTTTCCTGGCATTTGGACATTCAATATCGATGTCAATTATACTGCCGCAGGTCTTGCAAAGGAAATGGTGATGGGGATTAATAACACTATCGAACCTTAACTCTGAACCTGAAATTGTTAGGGTGTAAACAAGGCCATGTTCACCAAGATGTTGTAAAGTATTGTAAACTGTTGTTTTAGAAAGTGAAGGAGTTGTTTTCTTCAGATCAGAATATATGGTATCTGCTGTAGGGTGTGTCCTGTGTGTGTCTAGGTACTTCAGTATTTCAAGTCTCTGAGGTGTTACCTTGAGGCCATTCTTCTTCAGAATTTGCACATAATTGTCCATCTCACTACCTCCCTAACTTGTAATCATTACAACATGATAGTTGAAACAAACAAACTATTTAAAACTAGTCCCTTTTAGCCTTTAGTGATGCATGAGCTGATGAAAATTCCATGGGACTGTGAGGGCATATTGAAGGAAAGGCCAAACAGGTTCCTGGCCATTCTGGAAGGGCCGCTCAAACCTTGCTGACCCTGGAACGGTCCTTGAGTTCCCCCAGCTTGCCTTTGTTCCAGCCCGCTACCTTGCTGAAGTAGCCTGTAACCCGCGTCATATGCTCAATGTTCCTGCCCTGATGTGTCGCCACAAGAAGGTCTTCCAACTCCATATTAGCTATGACCTCATTTGTGAAATGTGTCTCCGTGTCATAGGTCTTGTTCTTAACATAAACGCCATTCTTGCCGTCCAACGGTGCCTCTGCTATGTCAAAGTGTTCTTCTTCTGATTGTAAAAATCCCATAAATTCTTGTCTGTCCATTGTACATCCCTTCCGATCTATGCCTAAGTCAGGCAAACAGATATGAGGGGTATTACATTTAAATAATCTCCCTATTTAAAATAAGAATTTGTGGGGCGTATATTATAAATAATAGGTGTTGGATTATTGAATATAGTTAACTATAGTGGAAGTGAATGAATGGAACTTGATAAGAAAGATAGAACTATAATTTCAATGTATGCAAAGAATCCAGATGTTTCCCAGGAAGAGATTGGCGAGGTTATTGAGCTAAGCCAGCCATCTGTTGCCGCCAGGGTGAGGAAGCTCAAGGATAGTGGCGCAATAGAAACTCATACCGGTGTGAATCCTCTTAAAATGGGCCTCTCCATGGCCAAGGTTGATGTTTCCACCAATAATGCCCAGGCCATTCTGGATGTGTTCAAAAATTGTCCTTATTTTGCCAATGGATTCACAATTTCTGGCAAATATAATCTTTGCCTTATGTTCATCAGCGAGAATATTTCAACTCTGGAAGCAATAGTTAACACACATGTCAGGGCAAACCCATCTGTCTCTGCAGTGGAGTTTAATATTGGTATTTGTTTAGCTAAGGCATAATTCTCTTCTGAGGATGTGTTCCAGTTCTTCGAAACCGTTCTTGCCTTGCAACTTCCAAGTGGCCAGTAGAGACGCAATGTACTGGTAGTTCTCCGCTCCATTTTCGGAACGGAAACAG
>JAUWNU010000090.1 GCA_030612505.1 Methanomassiliicoccales archaeon | reverse complement strand
TTCTCCTGCACCACTAGGTCATTGTTATGTATGGTCAAGGTCTGCAAAAGTCGGGCCAGGTCGATTGTTCCGTGCCCCACACCAGTATAATGTGAATCCCTTAGTAAATAATCAATCTGATCACAGTCAATTGATCCGTGGATTAAATGATAAAGGTAAATTTTCTCATTAAAAAATTGCTGGCCATTATGTTCGTAGAGGCCATTTTCCTTGGTTTCCCCATCTCCACAAACCAGATCTGCAATTTTATCAGGGTCCTGGCCGAATTCTCTCAAAACTTCAGGTATTGTTGGCTGCCCAGGAATTATCTGGCAATCCGAATCTGATACCATTCTGGCCTTGCCCCGAATAACATCTTTGGTGAGATCCATATGATCCATATTGGCATTTTCATGAAGAATCGCTTCCAGGGTATGAGAATATGGCCCATGGCCCAGGTCATGAAGCAAAGCTGCATAGGAGACCATCTCCACTTCTTCTTTCTCCAGTCCAAGGGCATGAGTTACTTTCTGGGCTATGTGATAGGTTCCTACAACATGTTCCAGTCTGGTATGATTGGCTCCGGGAAAAACAATATTGGAAAGTCCAAGCTGGCGTATGCCGCCCAATCGCCGTATCTCAGGCGTGCCAATTAATTTGCTGGCACATGGGTCGAGTGTAATACTGCCGTGGACAGTGTCATGGATTATTATTCGTTTTGACATGTTATTTCCTAATAGCTAAAATATTATAAAAAGGAAAGGGAGACGGTTATGACCAAGGCCATAACCGTATTTTCGAATTATAACTCGAATTTCTTCAGTTCAAGCACTGGTTTACCAAGTGGCAGAACCTCGAATCCAGCCATTGTCTTGAGTACAATAGCTGCAGAGGCATAGAAACCTGTTATTGCCACACCCAGCTCCATGATTCCAGACAGCATTGCAGGGCCACCGCCAAATATCTGGAACAGCAGGGCCATAAGCAGCAAGTCAATGAACACGAATATGGCTAAAAATGCTTTATTAACTGATGCTGCAGCATATGTCATGTATATGCTGAATATCAGGTATCCAAGAACTCCAAATCCAAATTGTTCTATGCTATATCCGAAGTACCAGGTCATTCCAACAGCTAGCCAGAACAGCCCGAATGCGCCGAAGACCGTTGCTGCAAATATGTTCTCTCTCTTGAATTCAATTCCGCAGGCTATTATCTGCGCGAAGGCACCCAGGAAAATAACCCAGGGCAGGAGCCCGGCAGTTCCCTCGGTCAATCCAAGTTTTTCAGAAGATGCAACCAGCGTGGCCATTGCCAGCCCGAAGATACCAAGGGGCGCAGGGTCTGCTAGTCTAAATTTCATTTCATTTACGTTTCCCATCATAATTCCTCCAGTTTTATCTGGACATCCATCATCATTTTTATGCTGACAAATAGATTATAAAACGAAAATAATTATTCGTATATAAACTTATGGGATTAATCAACGCCTATTGTCGAATTCAATACATGATGAGGCCGCCATTGACATGAATCACCTGGCCAGTGATGTAATTCGAGTCTGCAGAACACAGAAATTTAACGGCTCTAGCAATGTCCTGGGGCTGCCCAAGTCTGTGCTGTGGTATTGTTTCCAGCACCTCATCCAGTGGGTGAACCTCATCAAAAACCACCATATCTGTTTCAACATACCCCGGGGCAATAGCATTGACATTTATACCATGTCCAGCAAGTTCCAGTGCATGTGATTTGGCTAGTGAGAAAAGGCCGCCTTTTGACGCAGCATAATGCACTTCATGGTCAGTGCCAGTAAATGCCACACATGATGAAATATGCACGATTCTTCCAGCCTTTTTCCCAAGCATATGGGGCGTGAATGCCTTTGTCACAAGGAACGCACCAGTCAAATTTACATCCAGAACCCTGTGCCAGTCTTCCTCGGACAATTCCCATGATTTCAAATGCTGGTGGATTCCGGCATTGTTTATCACAAAATCCACCTGGCCCCATTTCTCCATCACAGAATCATGAAGCCTAGCTACGTCCTCGGACTTGGAAACATCACATTTCACAACAATCACTTCCTGGCCCATGTTTTCTATCTCAGCCTGAACCAGTCTTGCTTTCTCTTCTTCAGAACGATAAACAATTGCAATATTGGCTCCGTTCCTTGCCAGCTCCAGTGCTATGCCCTTGCCAATGCCTCTGGATGCCCCTGTAACTACTGCCACTTTATTCTCAAATTCTCTTGTCATGGTATCGACCTGTGATTATCAAATAAGCTTATTAATGCTTTTCAAGATATGGGCACATGAAGGAAGACATCGAGATAGCCAGAGAAGTGAAATTACAGCCAATCGAAGAAATCGGGGCAAAGCTGGGCCTGGAGGATTTGCTTTTGCCGTTTGGCTGCAACAAGGCCAAGGTCACAGTTGATCAAATGGACCTATCCAGCAGGAAAGGTAAGATGATCCTGGTTACAGCCATGAGCCCGACTCCAGCTGGAGAAGGAAAAACCACAATGGCCATAGGCCTGTCAATGGCTTTAAACCGCCTTGGCAAGAATGCCGTAGTTGGCTTGCGCGAGCCTTCGCTAGGCCCGGTATTCGGAATCAAGGGCGGCGCTGCCGGAGGAGGATACAGTCAGGTTCTTCCAATGGAGGATATTAATCTTCATTTTACAGGGGATTTGCATGCAATAACTTCGGCACACAATCTTCTTTCAGCGCTCATTAACAATAGCATGCACTTTGAGAACAAGTTCAATCTGGACTCTCGTAGAATAGACTGGCCAAGGGTCATGGACATGAATGACCGCTCACTTCGAAATGTTGTTGTTGGCCTGGGGGGCAGGAAGGGTGGAATGGTAGACGAAGAACATTTTGACATTACTGCGGCCTCGGAGGTAATGGCTATCCTTTGCCTTTGCAAGAATCCTTCAGAGCTCAAGGAAATGCTGGGCAATGCCCTGGTTGGCTTTGGAGTAAACGGTGACCCGGTTTATTGTAGAGATTTGAATGCTGCTGGCCCAATGACGGTTCTTCTCAAAGATGCAATAAAGCCAAACCTGGTTCAGACAATAGAGGGCGACCCTGCTATCATACACGGCGGACCATTTGCAAACATAGCTCATGGTACTTCCTCTCTAATAGCAGCCAGACTTGGCCTTCACCTTGCGGATTACTATGTTACCGAGGCAGGTTTCGGCGCAGACCTGGGAGCGGAAAAGTTCTTTGATATTTTTAGCAGAAAGTCCGGCCTGCCAATAGCGGCTGTTGTCATAGTGGCCACCATCAAGGCCCTGAAGTATCATGGTGGCATCAAAAAGAAAGAATTGGGTAAGGAAAATGTTGAAGCTGTGGAAAAGGGTTTTGTGAACCTTCAGCAGCATATTGAGAACATCCAGAACTTCGGATGGAAGCCAGTGGTCTGCCTCAATGTCCATGGAAATGACACAGAAGCCGAGAAAAAACGCATAATCGAACTATGCCAGAGCTATGGTGCAAAATGTGTGCCAACCGAGGTCCACGCTAGAGGCTCCGAAGGCGGTATTGAGCTTGCCAAGGCTGTCATGTCAAACATTGACGAAAAAATGCCCAATTATGCTTACCCACTTGATATTGGAATTAAGGAGAAAATCGAAATGCTGGCCAAGAAGATTTACCGGGCCGAAAGTGTTACTTGTTCTCCTATAGCCAAGAAGTACATCAAGCGCTGGGAGGAGCTTGGATTCCGGAACCTGCCGCTATGCCTTGCCAAGACGCAGTACTCATTCTCAGACAATAAGAAACGTATTGGAGCTCCAGAGGGCTTCGAGATTCATATTCGAGAGGTAAAATTATCTGCTGGTGCAGGTTTTGTTATACCCATTGCCGGAGAAATAATGAGGATGCCAGGTCTTCCGCGGCACCCAGCAGCCGAAAACATTGATTTTGATGCAGACGGCAATATTGTTGGGCTGTTCTAGGGATTAGGGAAAATTAATGAGGCCGGTGAGCCAAACAATTAGGGTCTAGGGTTCAGAGGTTTATATCACACATCTGGTTCTTAAAGAACAGTTATTCAGGTTTCTTGGTATTTGTCTTCTCAATTTGGGAATTTATACTAAAACCTTAATAGTATATTTTGGATATGGCACCGCAAGGAGGAACATGACAGATATTCTTGCATTATGGGGAAAATCAAATAGGCAAAATAGTTCTTTATATCATCCATTATTATTTCACTCAATTGATTCTGGCATGGTTGCTCATGAGATTTGGGAACAAGTTATGGCCGAAACTACAAAAGAACAAATTGCTCTGAGTGCTGGAATATCTAAAGAACAAATTGCTAATTGGCTTGCATTTTTTGTATCATGTCACGATATTGGAAAAGCATCTCCTGGTTTTCAAGGGCTGATTGAAGAACATGCTTCACGTCTTTCCAAGGAAGGCCTAAAATTAGATAATTATATTACGTATCACAACGTATTATCCACAAAGATAATTCTCGAAGAAGGATTTTATCGTGGGACCAGTAATTTAATGGATGAACTTCGATACACGGTTGCCTTTGCAATTGGTGGGCATCATGGGTATTATTCTCACGCGGATGACATTGGAAAAATACATGATTCTGATTTAGGTGATAAATTATGGGAAAAAATACGGCTGGATATACTGGATTATCTTGCAGAATTGTTCAGAATTAAGGATGAAATTCTTGAAATCGACCAGGATTATGTAAATAATTTTTTCATAATTCTTTCTGGTTTAACTTCTGTTGCCGATTGGATTGCTTCCTCAGATGACTATTTTGATTATGCTCCAAAATGTGATAACCCAAAGCGATATGCAGAGGTATCTTGCAAAAGAGCAAAGGATGCAATATCCAATCTCCATTGGAATACCGGAACCAAAAAAGATGTAAAATCAATGACCTTTGAGACTTTATTTCCAGGTTATAAGCCGAATTCATTACAGAGAAAGGCGATTTCGTTATCAAAATCTTTGACACAGCCATCTTTGGTTATTATTGAAGCGCCAATGGGCATGGGTAAAACTGAAGCAGCCTTGTATCTTGAAGAAAGACTCGCCCAAATTGTGGGTGTTTCTGGATATTATGTTGCTTTACCAACCCAGGCAACAGCAGATGAAATGTTCAGGCGTGTAAAGGATTTTGCATCCAATCAAAAAAACACTAATGCCATCAATCTCCACCTGATTCATGGACATGCGGTATTATCTGATCAATATAGCCAATTAAAAACAAATGGTTCTGAGGAATATGAACCCGAACAGCAATATGTATTAGTGGCAGACGATTGGTTCACGTATAATAAACGAGGTTTGCTCTCTCCGTTAGGTGTTGGAACCATAGACCAGGTATTGCTCTCTGTTTTACCAACAAAGCATTTCTTTGTCAGATTGTTTGGTCTTGCTGGAAAAGTTGTAATAATTGATGAGGTGCATGCATATGACATATATACTTCTACACTTATAGACCGAACTATTGAATGGCTCCGTGCTCTGGGAACTTCAATAATATTATTGTCCGCAACATTGCCATCTCAACGGAGAAACCAACTTATGGAACGATACGGTGGTAAAATTGATGAATCCTATGATGCTCGCTATCCAAGAATTTCGTGGGTCAGTGGAAAGAAATGTGGTATAGAATCTTTTAAGCCTAGACCAGAAGATAACTGCGAAAAAATAATAGACATTAAATGGATAGACAAATCTGATTTATCAGATTCACTCATTTCTAGATTAAAAGATGGTGGTTCAGTAGCTATTGTATGCAATACTGTTTCAAGTGCACAACAGAGATATCTTGAATTGTCAAATGCAATCAATGAACAAAGTGTTGATATTGATATCGATTTATTGCATGCTCGGTATCCATTTGAAAACAAGAAAATCAGGGTGGAAAGAAATTTAAAGAAATTTGGAAAAGATAGAGACACTTTTGACAAACCTTCAATATTAGTCGCCACTCAAATCATAGAACAAAGTCTTGATCTGGACTTTGACCTGATGATAACAGAACTTGCTCCAGTTGACCTTGTTCTTCAGAGAGTAGGTAGATTGCATAGGCATCAAAGAGAGAGGCCATCTAATCTGTTAAAACCAGAACTTTGGATATTAAATCCTATAATCTCAGAAGGTCGATTCAAGTTTGGTCCAGAAGAAATATTCTATTCTGAATACATATTATTACGTTCAAAACTAATATTAGATAATCAGAACAGAATTGAAATCCCAAGTGATATAGAAACCCTAGTTGAATCCTTGTATGGGGATGATAATTTAACAGATGACTCTACAATATTAAACAGACTGGGTGAAATTAAATCCGAATGGGAAGACAGCGACAGGACAGGTCAAGATAAAGCTAAAGTATTTCTTGTAAAATCTCCAGATGTTGATGAATTTTGGGAACACCTACATTATAATCTTAGGGATGAAGATTCAGAGGCACATCAAAGTCTTCAGGCAAAGACAAGAGATACACAGCCAAATGTAACTATTGCATGTCTGTATGATACGGAACAAGGCCCTTCATTGGATTCTGATGGTAATATTATGGTGGATGTTCAGAAAGTACCAGATATTAAGATGACTAAAATGATATTATATAGGTCATTAAGTATATCACATCAAGGGATATATCATATTCTTCGAAAAGAGCCAGTCCCAGATGGATGGAAACAATCATCCTTGTTGAGAAATCACAAATTAATTCTATTCAGCAAATCTTTTAAGGCTGATTGTTATTCTGCTACCTGTGGGAATTACAAAATAATACTTGATGATGAATTAGGTCTTAAATATGAGAAGGGGGAAAATAGATGAAACATAGTTATAATCTAGTTGAGGAATCATGGATACCATGTGTTTCAACAGACCTTAAACAGTCTGAATTAAGTATAAGAGAAATTCTTCTTAATGCTCAGGATATTCTGGAGATTCGTGATTCCTCTCCTTTAATTACCGCTTCAATCCATAGGCTCCTTCTAACTATCTTACACAGAAACTTTGGCCCTAAAACCAAACGTGACTGGATAAATATGTGGAAACAAGGTAAATTTGATGAAAAAATTTTACTTGAATATTTACAAAAATGGAGTCACCGTTTTGATATGTTTGATAAAGAAAGACCATTTTATCAGATACCTATTGTGCCAAAGGAATTCATTGATAAACGTACGCCCATCAATAAGATGTCCTTAGAAGTGTCTGCAGGAAACAATCCAACCCTTTTTGACCATAATACCGATGATAAACCTATTCAAACAAACTCAGCAAAGGCGGCTCGACTTATTGTTGGATTTCAATCTTCAGCAATTGGTGGTGGCAAAAGTATGATGGGATACACAGGCCATGGAGCCATTGTAAGCGGTGCAGTATTCTTACTCAAAGGGAAAAATCTCTTTGAAACACTCATGCTAAACCTTATACAATATGACCCACAACATGACGAACCCTTTCCAGCAAAATCAGATTGCCCTGTTTGGGAAAGGGATGATATTGATTATTGGGGACAGGATAGGCAAGTTGATGGATATTTAGATTACCTAACCTGGCAAAGCAGAACTATCCATTTATTTCCAATTGAAAGAAATGGACAGACAGAAGTAGATGAAATATTTTTAGCCCAAGGCGTTAAGATTAAAAATGAGTCTCTTAAGGATCCTCAAAAAGCATATAGGGAATCAAAGGATCATGGTTTTATATCTATAAAGACAGACCCCACCAGAGCAATGTGGCGGAACAGTTCTTCAATTTTAATGTTGGATTCGAAAGAATTTCTACCGCCATTGTCTTTCAGATGGGTTGGTCAATTTATTCTCAAAAAAATAATACCATCTTCTCTAAGATACAATATTCAAACATTAGGAATCAGTACAGATAAGGCAAAGATAAATCTTTGGGAACATACCACCATACCATTGCCAGTAACATATTTACAAGACAAAGATTTGGTTTTGTATCTTGCCGATGCAATTTCAGAAACAGAAAAAGTTTCAAATGTTCTTAGAAAAGGTACCAGGAATTTAGCAAGGAATCTTCTGGCTTTCAAGGATGGGGATAAACCAGACCCAAAAGTAGTTTCAAATGTTGCATCTTCATTTGATGTTCTTGGTGATTATTGGGCAAGTCTTGAAGTTCCATTTTATTCCCTCATGGTGGAACTTCCTAATATTGATGATAAAAAATCAAGAATATATCAATGGGTGCGCTCAGATGTTAAACAAGCAGCTCAAAAATCGTTTGACAGGTGTGTTAATGGATTATCATCCAATAACAAATCATTGAAAGCAATTGTTCAAGCTGAAAATAAATTTCACTTTGATTTAAATCTAATAATGAAAGAACTGGAGGAACATAATTATGGCAAATGATGAAAAACAAATTGAATTTCAATTTGTAAATTATTTAGAACGATTGAATCAAAACGATAATAAGGCTGCTCTTGCCACCCTCAGAAAAGCAGCGGGGAAACCTCCTGGCTCTATTATGGATGTATATCCCACTATCGTGCCATGGCTTCGAGAAGATGCAAAACCATGGGAAGAGAGAACTGCATTTACTATTGCGCCTCTATTTGCATTACATCCAAAACCTGGTGGAAAGGGAAATATGGGCTACACATTTAATCGAATTAAAATACAGACGAACAGTGAAAGCACTGAAGGGCGTTTTGTGGCATTGCTTAATTGTCATCCTGACGATCTATATAAACATCTTAGGCATGCAATATCGCTGGCAAAATCAAAAGATATCAGTATTAATTGGCACCAACTGTATTATGACATGCAACAGTGGAGTCACCCAGATGGTTTTATCCAGAAGCAATGGGCTAAATCCTTTTGGAGCAGGAAGTTCGAGGAGAAAAAAGATGAATAGGAGGCAAAAAAATGTTTATTGAAATACACATGATACAAAATTTTGCCCCATCAAACCTCAATAGGGATGATACCAATTCACCCAAGGATTGTGAGTTTGGGGGGTATAGAAGAGCAAGAATATCAAGCCAGTGCTTGAAAAGAGCAATAAGAAAAAATGAAATATTTGCAGAAACCACTGGAGTAGGTATTGGTGAGAGAACAAAATATATACATAGAATTTTATCTGAAAAGCTTGCAGAAGAGGGTAAGGATTCAGAAGAAATCAATAGTGTCTTAAAGGAAGTAATTCCTAATATACTTACTAAACTTGATAAGAAAAAGGCCACAACTGATACAATGATTTATCTGGGGCCATCTGAAGTTCAATTTATTTTTGAACAAATTAAAAAGAATTGGGATGGACTTACTGGTTCCAATCAAAAAAAGACACTTGAAGAAATAAAAAAAACGTATTTGTTTAGCTAAGGCATAATTCTCTTCTGAGGATGTGTTCCAGTTCTTCGAAACCGTTCTTGCCTTGCAACTTCCAAGTGGCCAGTAGAGACGCAATGTACTGGTAGTTCTCCGCTCCATTTTCGGAACGGAAACAG
>JAUWNU010000152.1 GCA_030612505.1 Methanomassiliicoccales archaeon | reverse complement strand
CACCGCCCGTCAAACCACCCGAGTTGGGTCTGAGTGAAGGTGCTCTTTTTGGGGCGCTTGAACTTGGGTTCAGCAAGGAGGGTTAAGTCGTAACAAGGTATCTGTAGGGGAACCTGCAGATGGATCACCTCCTACGTAATATAACTCATATAAACAGAGTAGGAGGGGTGACGATTGTGTTGAAGGACGTTCTTCGGAACGGACTGCTATACAATATATCGCCTCCGATTCTAAACATATGAGACACTCGGGTTTCTGGAAGTATTGTTCGCAATACAATTCCAGTTTCCCCCTATACCTATTACGTCTACAAGTTCTTTTGATTGATTTATCGATCAAAGAACATAAGTCGAGTCGCGTAAGACTCGCAAATGTGTGTACGCAACAATTACCTTAGTTAAATTGGTGATTAAGCACTTATTGTCATCGAACGTATTATTAATTTTTAACTGGCTAGCTTTAGCTATGTTAGTTTTTTGCTGTTTCGAGTTAACATTAATGTTTCAAAAATATTATAACCTTGAAAATCCATAGTGTAAATGGAGATAGTATGGAGAGGAGAACCCGCGGTAGCATTCTAAATGGATATTTGAAATTCATTAAGGAAAAGTATGGAGGTTCAGAGCTCAAGGTTGCCAGAGCAGACATGGGTATCGATAATCTAAACTTCAAAGACGGCCAGTATTATCAAGATGAGATTATTGGAAATATTCTAAGATGGATAAACAGGAACAAAGGAGAAGATGCTGTAAAAGAAGCTGGAAGATTCCTTCTGCATAATCTCGGTATCTTGAGCTGGATGATTAGATTCTCTGATTTTCAAACCTTGGTTCTAAAATTTCCAAAAAATTACAGTGAGGTGTATGCCTTTGGAAATTGTGAAGTTGATGCTTCAGACCCAAATAAAATTAAGATGACTCTCAAGGATGTGTGCTATTATGAGGAGGCATGCCTGGCCTGGGAAGGAATTTGCGAGGAGGCATTGACCATAACTAAAACCCAGGGTAAAGTTAGCCACACCTTTTGTGAAAATCGTGGTGAAAAACAATGTGTTTTTACTATTGAAATTTCACAATAATCTAATTGAATAATTAATTCTGGACCTCTTTCATTATTTGATGGCTGTGAAACGCAATTTCCAGATGATGACACTTTTAATGTCAAATACGATGAAATATAGCTTATTTTTGAACCTATTTCACAGTTGGGCAACAGTAAATCATGCTGTTAACTTTGAACATGTTTTACTGTTGCTGTGAGCAATTTAATCAGATTGTCCAAATCATCCAGATGCACCATTTCTGTTGCACTATGTGTGTACCTCATGGGGATGCCCATAGGCATCGTAAGGGCCCCGGAAGTCTGCATTGCTGCACCATCAGTACTGCCGCCGGTTATGCCATATTGAAGGGGGATTTTTCCGGTTTTGGCAACCTTGTCAATGAGCTTTCTGAACCTGGGACTTGCTATCATTCTCACATCAACCAATCTGAGTACTGGGCCTTTGCCCAAGAATACTGGTTGATAGAACTTCTCCAGACCTGGGCTGTCGGTTGTTGAGTAAGTATCCAATGCTATAACATAATCAAAGTTCATGGTATTGGCTATGACTGTTGCCCCACGGAGGCCAATCTCTTCCTGAACGCTCCAGATGAGACTAACTTTTCCCTTGAATTTTGATTTTTTGAGATTGTCGAAAAGTTTCAGAAGTGCAGTAACTCCCACACGATTGTCAAGAGCTCTGGAGCAAACCATTTTCTTGTTGACCTCAAAATAATCTTTCTTAATTATAACCGGATCCAGGAATTTTACCCCAAGAGCTTCGGTTTCTTTCTTGCTCCTGGTCCCTATGTCTATGGTTAATTTATCCCAGGTAATAATTTCTTTAGGGTCTCTGCCAACACTGAGATGTGGGGCATTGAATCCAACTGCACCACGAACTATGCCTTTACTTGTGTGAATCTCAATGGGCCTGGCAGCCAACATCTGATCATAAATTCCGCCAATAACCTTGAACTTGATATTTCCATCATCCAAAATGTTGGAGACCACCATACCCACCTCGTCCATGTGGGCTACCACAGCAATGGATGGGCCTTTTCCACTGCCCTGGCTCTTTCCCTGAGTCGGGGCGGTGCTGCCCTGGCCCTTTCCTTGGCCCTGGGCAGAGCCGCCCATATTCAATATTAGATTGCCAATGGCATCCTCTTCTGTTTTGAAACTCTTACCAACATACTTTCTCACATAGTCACGGACAGCATCCTCATAGCCAGAGATTCCTGGCAGCATGATAACTTCCTTCAGATCATCATAAAGTTTCTTTGACATCATGTCACTCCCATTGCAGTGGATATGTTACCACTCCTGCGAGTAGGGGTATCAGAATGCCTGATTTAATCATTTCTTGAGAAACGGCGTTTTTACAGTGACACCTTTAACTTGCCTTCCATGATAGTCCAGAAGCACCGGAATACCTGCCTTGATATGGGGCCTGTCAAGGTAAGCCAGTGCGATTCCTTTTTTTAGCGAGGGCGAATAATTTCCTGAAGACACCCACCCCATTATTTCGTCTGGAGAATCTGCCAGGCGTACCACGCTGCCGGTACGGGCCGGGGCTCTACCCTCAAGGAGTATTCCCAATAACTTCTGATGCTTCTTTTCTTCTTTCATTTTTGCCAAAATCTCTTTACCAATAAAATCATGATTCCACTTTATTACCCAGACACAATTGGTTTCCATGGTGGTGCGGTCTCGATTAAAATCCGTGCCAGATAAAAGAAATCCTGCTTCTAGACGAAGTGTGTCCCTGGCCCCCAGACCAATGGGAAATACATCAAAATCTACATCAGCATTGAAAAGTGCATCCCACACTTTCTCTGCAAACTTATTGGGAATTATGACCTCGCAGCCATCCTCTCCAGTATAGCCAGTTCCTGAAATTATTCCGATATTATTCTTCATATCCTTTTCATTCATTCTGTCTAAATCTACAAATTTATTTGACAAAAAATCAAATGCTTCGGCCTCGAACTTTCCTATATTTTCAATACCCTGACCGAATATTTCTGTGAGTAATTTTCTGGCATTTGGACCCTGAACAGCCAAACATGTTAAATCATCTGATAAATCTATTAAATCAATATCAGCATTCTCTTTCATCCAAGTACCATCAATATCTATCATGGAAGCATTGGGAACACATAAATATTTCCCATGGCCTAGTTTGGTAACAATAAGATCGTCAATTATTTTTGCTTCCTGATCTGGCATATGGGTGTAAACACATTTTCCTGGTTCAACATTTGTTATGTCATTTGTTAATAATGATTGGAATGTTTTATCAGAAGATTTACCACCCATATCTACCGACCCATTAACTGTATTGGTTGATTTATCGACAATGTCAACTGGCTTCTCAACAATATCAGTTGACTTACTAGTTGTGTTAGTTGATTTATCAATAATGATGAAATCTCCCATATGAGACACATCAAATATTCCCACAGAGGTTCTTACAGCTAGATGTTCTTTTATTATGCCTAATTCATAGTGAAGTGGCATTTCCCAACCATGGAAATCTACTAGTTTACCGTTCATGGCTTTGTGCTTTTCAAAAAGTGCTGTCCTTTGCATGATATCGGTACTGGATATTTTTGTACTATTGAAAACCTTCGGGATTGTTAATGGGGATTGCCCAAAGTTAATAATCTGGGGGTATATTATAAATTTGACATTAGAACACAAAGTATTCATTAATAGATTTTTATCAGTTATCTTATCAGTTCTTTCGCTCTGATGCAAAACTCATTTTAGCGAAATTATCTATTAATTAATATATTTTTATAGAAAAGTATATGGCGGAGTATTCTATACAGCCAGTTGTCAAGAAAGGATGATAAAATGACTTCCGCCGAGACAGATATAATAG
>JAUWNU010000008.1 GCA_030612505.1 Methanomassiliicoccales archaeon | reverse complement strand
CTCGCTTTCTTTGTCCCTTTTTTCACAAACTGGTGTAGGAATTCACACTCCTCTTTTTTTAGTTTTATTTTTATCATGTGGAGGTATATGGAAACCAAATATATAAACGTAACTAAATTAAGTTGTCACGACAGTAGTTTGATCTAATAAACTATTAATAATTATAAGCTATTGGACTCACTACAAAGATATTAGGGTTAATAAATATGCAAATCGACACACGAGAAAAGCTATATCGCCTCCTTGAAAAAGTACCTGGTTTTGAAATTGAGCAGGTTAGAAGCGAAATTCAGAAAGAGTTAGAAGGCAATCCGCCTCGAATTGCATTGATAGGTGAGACGGGAGTTGGCAAAACAACAACGATTAACGCATTGTTTAATCAAGGGCTTGAAATTAGTCATACTGTTCCATGTACAACCAAACCAGAGGAGTTTGAAGTACAGGCTGAAGAATATATTGGATCAGAAGGTTTGATAAAAATTATAGATATGCCTGGTTTGGGAGAAGATTTAGAAACAGATGAAAAACATAAGAAGGCATATTTTGATGTTCTTCCCACTTGTGATGTAGCGGTATGGATTCTCAAAGCTGATGTTAGAACAATGACACAGATCCAGGTTTATCTTAAAGACGTTGTGGGAAAAGCAATGGGGGGTTATGATAGGATTGTTATAGGACTGAACCAAGTTGATGTTATTCAACCGGGGAAATGGAATGAAAAAGCCAATATATCCTCTCTTGAGCAAGAAGTTAGTATCTCTGAACGACTTGAGGACATATCAAAGAAAATTAGGCATGTCTGCGATATACAAAAAGAACAAATCATTCCATATTCTGCTCTAAAACGATATAGATTAGAAAATCTTTTTAATGCTATGATGGAGGCGTGCCCGCAGAAAAGAGCGTGGACCTTATTAAATCGTAAAGCAGTAGCAGATTTTGCTGAATTAATCGATCCAGAATATCGTAAGAAACTTGGCCAAACAGGAAATGCTATTCACGAGGGAGGCGAATAAATGGGATATGATGATCAAGATACCATTATAGAACGCCTTCGAAAGGAATTAGAAAATCAAGAAGAACAGCGGGAACTGAGCCGCCAAAAAGGTGAACAAAGTTTTCTTGATTGGCTGGGTGAAATATTCGGTAGTGCTGTAAAAGCTGTCGGTGAATTTGCGAATTGGTTATGGGATATATTTTTTGGAAATAGAGAATGATGATAGATTGGGATAGGTAGCATTTATGTTAAATAAAAAAAAGGCAGTAAATTTGGATGAATCTTATTGGCGTGAAAAATATTCCGAAATTATTGAACTACATGAACGTTTTTGTAGGAAATTAGAATTACTGACCAAAGAAATGCTAGGTCCCGATGAAATTGACTATGTATTAGTAAGTTCACGAGTGAAAGAAGAAGACAGCTTCATAAAAAAGGTATATTCATCAAGTTTTGAGTTTGTGAATCCTATTGAAGAAATGGTTGATATCTCTGGAATCAGGATTGTACTTTATTCGCTTAATGATGTTGAAAAGGTATGTTCCCTAATAGAACGCTTATTTGATATTGATGTAAGCCGTAGTATGGATAAAAAAGAAAAAATGGAACCAAACGAGTTTGGATATCTATCAATCCATAAATGTATTTCTTTGACAGATGAAAGAGCAGAATTACCTGATTGGTCTGATTTTAAAAGTCTACAGGCTGAAATACAGATTCGGAGTATATTACAGCATTCCTGGGCCGATATTTCCCATAAACTCGATTATAAGACTGAACACGAAATTCCTAATATGTTACGTAGACAGATGTTTCTATTAGCTGGTTTATTAGAATTAGCAGATGGGCAATTATTTGAAATAATTCATAAAAGAGATGAGTTAAATCAGGAGATTCAATTCCAACTTGAAGAAGGTAGCGAACCGATTCCACTTGAGACAATAAACCTCAAACAATACTTAGAAGTCTCAAAAACTATCAAAGCATTTATAAATAAATTTATCGAAGCAGGATTACGAATTCAAGAAGATGATAATATCCAATGTATTTTAGACATAAGCAAGAAGTTGAACTTTAATGACATTCGAGATTTAGAAAAAGAATATCAGATAATTTTTCAGAAAATCGATCATATAATATCTCAGATTCATAATCCATTGGGAATAACTGGTGCTAGAATGAATCTCCTACTTTGTCTTCCTTTGATAATTACCCATTTGGATGATTTTAACGATAACGAATTATCAGAATTATTTTATTCTCAGGAGATTGTTGAAGGATTCCATAAAATACATGAAGAGCTCAGATAGAAAGGCTTCCCAAGGATAAAATAATTGATTTCCGTTAAGTTTGAGGATTTGATATATTACTGTCGATTGAATTAACTATATTGATTTTAGATTTAATTAATTAAAAAATCACAGAAGTACAAGTAATCGTAAAATGTGCGTCGAGTTAATTTTTTATTATTCAAAAGAGCAAATATTTTTAATAAAGCAGGATAACTTATTAGTCTATCTGAGTTAATGCTTCTTTTTAAGAATAACCTTTTTGCCCTTGGATTATTAAATATTTGTTTAACTAATAAGAAGTCGTATTTTGAATTTTCGTCATATGGATACAGTTTGGCATACCACCTACTTTCTAGATATTCTAAAATAAGTTCGATGTCATTATTAATTTTTAGAGATTTTTCAATTAATAAATGCAAACAGTCTTCATCAGATATAATGTGTGTGTGTTTTGTAATTTCCTCGAAAATATCCTTGAAATTAGATTTCTTACTCCCTTTTAATTTCTTGATAATATTTTCTTTTTTGACACCTATCTCTTTGTCTCTTTCATTTTTTGTTTTTTCTTTTTGTATTTGGAGGTTATTCTTCTTCCCATATTTTTTACATAAAGATTTATATTCTTCTAAACTGTCTTCTAAGTCTGCTTTTTCATAATGTGATGCAGATGGGTCTTTATCCAACTTACCAATTTCATTAAATGCCTTTTGAAAGAACTCACTTTGCTTTTCATCCCCATATGATTCATTTTTTGCTAGCTCAAAGAAAACCTTGAAGCGATAGATATGATAACTCTTGTCGATTTCTCCCTGGTAAAGGTAACGGGGTCTTATTTCAACTAATTGATCTTGAATTTCTTCAAAAGAATAAGATGCTTTGGCTTTGTTTGCTAGAATATAGCATAAAACATCATCTTTGAAAACTATATCTAAATAGTCCGAAAGAAGCTGTTCAGCCATTGCAATATCGAAATCAGAAATATTTTTTATTAATTCATATGGAGCCCATTTTGTCCCTTTTCCATCAATATGTTTTAATACTTCACTTGACAAAGACAAAATCTTATCACTTATTTGATATATTTCTTTTTGACCAAAATAATTATTGTCTATCAACAGTTGGAGTGAGTCTACTAAATAATTTAGGAAATAATCTTTTCTCCAGCCATATCTTATTAAGCTATTACTTAGGCCGAGTTTGAAATTAGTTATTGCAATGTTAAAGTCAAAAAGTAAATACAAATTCGCTAATTTGAGATTGTTTTCTAAGATGTCATTATAGTCATCATATTCATTTATCATAATAGATATTTGATGTAAATCATTTTCATCAATTATACTCTTAGCACAAGCTTTGTCTCTTTCAAAGACATATAAGTAAAAAGTGAATTTATCTAAATGTTCATTGTTGAAAAGTGTGTTTCTTAAGATTACTAAGTTATCTTCTTTCTTTGAAAATAGAAAGCATTCTCCAATGATATTAGACATTTCTTTTTTAAAATAAGCTTGATACCTGCTATCAATCATTGATAGATTATTGAAATCATAGATTAGTTTTCTTAGTGTTATTTCGTTATTCAACAATTTCATGTGGTTAGCGAACAATGAAGAATAAGCATCGAGAATATCTAAATAATCATCACCATATGTCCTATTTAAAATAAAACTTAAACGACAGTAATTCACTAAATGATTACTGTATCTATTAATTATCATTGAACGTTCTTCTTTAATTTTATTAATTTTTTCCTCAAGTTTTGGTTTAATAGTACTAATATTATTAATTGGAACATTTAGCAAGCTGTGATAGAATAAAATCAAAATATCGGATTCATTAATTGAAACGTCTTTGTCTAAATAATCTTGAACTTTCGTTTTGAGTTCAACACTATCAAAGAGGAGATGTATATATCTAATTCTAGCTAGGACTTCTAAAAAAATGTGAATTTCTTTATCCTCCAAATGATTGAATACTTCTAAAAGGCAGTCCTTTTTTAGATCAAAAACAGCACTAAAAAAATCATTGTATATAGTTGAATTAGACTCGAATCTCTTTTCTTTCTTTCTTATTTCATCTAACAATTTAGATAGTGGCGTGTCTCTATAAATGCTAATTCTAAAATGATTGTGCCAGGTCATCTTATTTTTTTTCTTAAATAAATCTCTTTTTCTATAATCGCCATTGCCCTCGGAGTTGTTAACTTCAAGTGTTTTAATTTGATCCTTGATTTTTTGTAACAAGTAATCTGCATACTCTTTTTTTCCTTTTATATAAAAAACAGTTATTACGTCATAGGTTAAATTATTCATATTTTCTATGATATTTTTAATCATTAATGGATTGTCTACAGAAATCTGAAAATTAAACTCTTCTTTATTCATATTTGCTAAAAACTCTGCGATTTCATCAATTCTATCAATCAAATACTCGCCGCCTTCTCCAGACCAATGGTCTATGAAATATGATTCAAGTGATTTGATTCGTAAGTAATTGGTAATATCCCCGGATTCAAAATAATATTTTTTTAGGTAGGGAAAAAATAGGGTCCTCATAAATTCAAAATTAATCAGAATATGAGATTTTCTAAGAACTGAAAAATCAGTTTCCAATTCTGATTGTAATTTTAGTAAGTAGAAGAATTCTTGGTATCTTCTATGATTATATTGGAGATTATCTTGACTATTTGTAAAAAAACATGTTGTATTATAATTGATAATATTATTCAAATCAGTATAGAGCAGTTTTGGATGTAATCCACTAGTAATTTTTTGAACCTCACCTAATGAAATACTAAAAAGAGATTTATTTGACATATACCAGGAAATTTCTCTATTTGCTGAAATAATTTTAACATCTTTTGGATTTAATAGATTCAGTTTAGTTAAATTGCTTATGTGATCTTTATCAGAGAGAATAGATTCTATATTCTTTTCAAAAAGAATAACATCTAAATTATCTGGATTGACGTTTTCTATTTCTCTCCAGAATAGATTTAGAAGTAGTGTGTCTGAAATATTTTTCAGAGAATTAGAATCATATTGTTTTAGTAAGTTCTTTTTTTCAAGAACAGCCTTTTTATTGAAGTATTTTTTAATGTCTTTATAATTTAATGGGTTTATTTTAAAATGGGTGATTTTACCCATGATTTTTTCTAGTAATATCAGATTTGAACTGCTCTCTCTTGAAGAAATAATAATGCACTTCGTACTCTTTTCACCTCGAAGCCCATAAAGGTCATTCAATATCTCTTCACACTTTTCTTCATTTAGTTCATCTAATCCGTCGAACAAATAGATGTAATCATATGAATTGCTTGTTTGAATATTATATTTTTGCTTGATGAAAAATATATACTCATCTAAGTTTCTAGAATGACAGTTTCTTAATTTGATAAATACCGGTATAATCATTTTTCTAGAAATCTGATTAAGGTTTGGTTGCAAATCCAGAGATAATTTTGTCATTAACAATGATTTACCAGAGCCAGCTCCTCCTTTTAAACAAATTATTTTGGAGCCAGACGTTGCTTTCTTTAAATCTGAATATCTTTTTAATTTTGAAGAACTTTTATAAGATAAATCCAAGTATTCATTTGCTTTAACTTGAGACACTTGTTTTTTATCTAAGCAGTTTCCAAGAAAACCCTCTATCCCACCAATTTGAAAATAGGTTTCTGCCAAGTCAAGATTTTCTAATAATTGAGATTCAATTTGAGAAGGCATCACCCATTTTATTTCACATTTTTTTGTTTGTCCGATTAAATTTATTTTAGCTTGATATTGATTATTTCGACCAGGCTTTGTATTTAAATAAATATATATCAATTTCAGATTAGGATATGTGCGGAGAGCTGTTTTGATTGATTTTTCAATTTGACTACTATTGATATTGTGTTCAAAAAATTTAGCTTGAAATCCGCAATATTTACTTTTTATTTTTATTGGTTCACTTTCTATCCCTGGTTGATTATGATATGTTGTTATACCCTCAAATAATTTAAATTTTCTACAAAATAAATGGTAACACAGTTCTTCGAATGCTTTTTGATAGTCTCGGTTAACTACCTTGAATTTATTCCAATCAAATCTAACCATAATACTACAAGATAGGGCTGATTATTTATATAAATTGACACGGAGGCTCCTACCTCTGTGTTCTATTCTTTGTACAACACCCATAGTAAGCACTGTATTGAGTGAAGCAGTAAGATAGACTACTACTTTATTTATACCACAGAGTAGCCTGCCATTCTACTCATGGCCAGGTCCTTGACCTCGTCTCACTCTTAGAGTGATTCGCTCGAGCCTTCTTCCGGCGGCCCTTACGAATTATTATTTTCCCTCTACCTCCATTTCAAGTAATGATATTACGATTTGTTTTGAAATGACATTATAACATATTGCTTTTTTCTCTTCAGAATAGTATTTTTCAACTAATTCTGCATCTTTTAAAATTTCCAAGGCTTTATTTACAGACTGTCTATATGATGGGGCATCTTTACCTAGGCTTTGATATAGCTCTGAAGCTGACATTGGTTGGTTGCATAGAATTGACAATATTTTTCTTCTATTTTTTGAGTTTATTGCCTTCGATACTTTATCAATCTGAAGTACCATCGACCACTAAAATATGGTCGTCATATTAAACGATATGTCGCCTAAATAAGCGACACTTTTTAAAATATAGTATAGCTATTTTATTTGGCTACATGGGAATTTCTACTGGACTTGCAGATAATTTTTGGGATATTATCGAGATTAGAAATGTTCCTTGGTCAACAATTGACCAGGTTGCATGTAGTGATGCAAATATTCTGAGACCAATTAAAGGTGTGTGCTTTGAAACTTTATTTTCTAAATTAATAAAAAAAATTTCGACAAGTGCAACAGTGCGCGCTGGTGTTGGAGACAGCGATATAGACTTATTCATAAATGGATATGAACTCCAATTAAAAACAATTGATCGTGGTTCAACGACCAATAATAGAACTGTAGGTGTGGCACTTCATAAGACACATGGTGATGAAACAAGACCAAATAATCTGTATTCAAAAAATAAACCAACATTCGATTTCTTAGTAGTATTTCACCCAAACAGCGGAATTCTTATAATACCATATGATGAAATTCCTGAAAATAGTAGATGGCCAGGATACCTTGCAGATCCGGCAAAATTTGATTGGAATTCAAAATGGTTGAATCGTTGGGATTTGATAGGATTTCCAGAATTTAAAGGCGTTTGTTTAGACGAGAGGCACCCTCCAACCGAGAGTTTGTTACCTTGTTTGTCCAATGAAACATATCTTATGGACTATGATATTATTGAGACCCTATGTAAGCCAGAATATTTTCGGGCTGCAGTAATGGGATTAAAGGGCAATTTAAAAGAACACTGGGTTATTGAAAATTTAATTAAAAATGGATATGCTATTACAAGACCTAAAGAGTCATATCCAAAATATGATTTCATTGTTACTAATAGTAAAAATGAAAAAATCAAGGTCCAAGCTAAGGGAACATCTAAGAATATGTGTAATTCAGATAATTATACAATTGGTGTCGAAGTTATGGGAACGCATGGACAATTTCCTGAAAGAGGATACAAAAAAACCTATTTTGATTATGTTGTGATTATTATTTCTCGCGACCAAATTCATAAAAAATATAATATCAAAGATGGCTTACATTTTGTATATATTTCGATGGCGGACCTTCCTCTTCATTATTTGATTAATAAGGGAGATAAAAATAAAGACAAAGGTTGGGGAAATAAAAAATGGAATATGCCTGAGTTTAATAATGTAGTTTACCCTAATATAAAACTAAGAACAAAATACAATAAACAAACAGGCAATATTGAATTGCTTCCAGATTTGAAAAGCTATACAACTTACAAAGGTTTTGATACTATACCAAAAGGTTCCATTTTTAGAAATGTAGGCCCTTTTATTTTAGACTGGATACCGGATGATTTTTCATAAGAATCCTTTAAAATTAGATATAATCAATTCGTTACCCATCTTTCTTTCAGCTTTTTTGGAATTAGCTGTGTGGTATCTCCAGGAAACTGGGTACAAATTGGCCCAAGAATACATGTCTTGAATGGGTTGGCAATTATCATAAGTTAGGCAAAACTTATGTTTTGTTTTCTTTAATACTTCACATAGTTCAATATGGTCATTTTCTTTGAAATAATATTCGTAGGCTCTTTTTTGATCCGCCTCGAAATAAGGAGGGTCAACAAACATGAAAACATTCCTTTTTTGTGGCGGAGCTTCGATAATATCATGATAGTCTAAAGATGTTATCTTAACGCCTTGTAGCTTTTTTCCGGCAATGTCAATTCGTGACCCCCAGCGTTCTGGTGGTACACTCTTGGTTGGGTGATAACCCCATGCTGGCTTTTTCATAATTCCACTATATGAGGTTCTGTTTAGATAGTAATAGCGATATGCAATATCTAGCTTATCTTTCGGTTGCCAGGATTTCATTTCAATATGTCTTTCTCTTGTTGCAACTTCTTTTGAAACTTTTTCAATTAGTTTTTTCCGTAACTGAGAGTCTGCCATAGTCTTATATGTTGTAATCAAATCATTATCAATATCATTAATCCAATTAAACTCAACTTTAGGTTTTGCGAAAAAAACAGCCCCTCCCCCTATGAAAGGCTCTCTAAATTCATCATGTAGTGCCGATTCCCAAAATGGGCGAATAAACTTAATCGCCTGTGCTTTACTTCCTGGAAATCGAAATGGTGATTTTACTTTTTTATTGGTATCTACTTTTTTGCCAGTCTCATTATTTTTGGTTATTCCATTGCTGATTTCAACATTGAAATCTAATAAACCTAATTGAGAGTTTTCAGATTTCATTTCATAATTAGTAATTACCAATTCAAATCCAAGGTTTCTGTTACCTTTATTATCTTGAGAATTATCTAACCTATAGAAAAAGTTTATTGGGTATATGTAAGCCCAATCATATAATTGGCGTACTTCTTCTACGTCATCATAGGTTAGAAAAAACTTATGCTCAGTATTTTTTAATGATTTCATCAATCTTATGTGGTCTTCTTTTTTGAATGGACAAACATAATGGCTTTCTTGTTTTGCTTTATAATATGGTGGATCAAGAAACATCAATACCCTATTTTCTTTAGCTGGTGATTGAATCACCTCATCATAATCTAAATTTGTAATATCAACACCCATAAGTTTCTCTCCGCAAGGAAGTATTCTTTCTTTCCATCTTTCTGGAGGCAAACTTCTTACTGGCCTATAGCCCCATGCTGGAGACTTCATTTTACCACTAAATGACGTTCTGTTGAGATAATAGTATTTATATGCAATTTCTAACTCATTGTTTGGTTGAAATTCTTTAATTTCTTTGTGTCTTTCTTTCGTTGCCTGCTCATTTGAAATCAAATTAATTAGTTCTTCTCTTAAATCTGGGTCTCTCATGGCTTTGTAAGTTATAATCAAATCATCATGCAGGTCATTAATCCAATTATGTTTGACCTTATCTTTAGCAAAGAAAACAGAGCCGCCTCCAACCATAGGTTCTCTATATTCATCATGCTCTACAGCAGTCCAAAATGGACGTAATAATTTGAGAGCATAATATTTTCCGCCAGGGTAACGAAAAGGTAACAATATTTTTTTTTTAACCATGGAAAATCTTTCCTGTTTTAACAATGGTAATATGGAGTATCTATATTTAGTCTTCTCAATGGGTCAATGAAAGTATTGTAGTGCTTAACTGAATGAACCAAAACCATAAGGCCCAGCTATGCTAAGACGTTTAACGCAGTAGCTGAAACTTAATAATTTTCGTTTAGTTGATTCTGATAATTAGTCTGCCGATTGTAAGCTGATTAGAATAAGCCAGGTCTTCAGTTCCTAAGGTAAATTTCTCCCTATGAACTGGTGAGAAAATTACTGAACATGTCTCGCTTGAAGGGCGAGAATAGTTCAGTCAAGGGGCTTCCAACCCTAAGAATACAGTTAGGCATCCTTGAACGTCATCGAATGACTGGCTATCATTCTATTACTGTCATTCGATGTAAAACTGATAAGGATGCCACACTTTTAGGGTTGAAAGACCACACTCGCGATATAGTCGGTATCTGTGCCCCGGATACCCAGGAAGTAGGGGTGTTTTTGAATGAAGTTGTTAGTGCCTATGGTTCTAAAGCATATATTGAGTGGAAAGCCTTGAATGATTCAGTTGGCAGGAGTGATGTTGATGACTGCTAAATGGGTCCTTGTTTTGAAGTATCTTGGAGGTTTTGATCCGGAGCAGCATGAGTATGTTGCTCCTTTTTCCTTGACTCAGGACGGTATTGCTGAGGGTGTTGGGATTAGTAGGGCTCACTGTAGTTTGGTTTTGAAGGACTTGGTAGGTAGGGAGTTGGTTGAGAGTAGGTTGGTGTATGTGGTTGGGGGTAAGAGGAGGAGGAAGGTTTGGTTGGTTACTAGGAGGGGGTTGGGGGTGGTTAGGGTGTGTTAATGAGTCTGGGAAAGGGTTGTTATGAGAGGTACCCTCAGTTGTGTTATTGTCCGGTGTCTGGGGAGAAGGAGCTTGGTTCTTATGCTGTTGATAATTTGGATTAGGAAGCCTATGACATGATACATCAATAATCTTTTATCAAAGCTTAACAATCCAGCATTATGTGTGCGAACCCAATTGTCTTGGTAATTGACCTTGAAGCCACCTGCGAAGAGGGGGGGTTTCCAGATGGAAATAGAGGAGAGATAATTGAGATTGGAATCTGTTCCTTTGATATCAATAAAAAAGAGATTATTGAAAGCGACGGCATTATAGTAAAGCCAGTCAATACAAAAGTAACGGAGTTTTGTACTAAGTTGACCAGCATCACCCCAGAAATGGCTGCTTCTGGGATAGATTTTGAAGATGCATGCTCACTCCTGGAAACGCGGTTCAAGTCGAAGGAGAGAGTCTGGGGAAGCTGGGGCTTTTACGATCAGAGACAATTTGAATACCAGTGCAAGGAGTTTGGGACTCCTTACCCTTTCGAAGATAGGCATATCAATCTTAAGAAAGAGTATACTAGGCTGTACAAACCTACAAAGAAGTTCAGAGGAATGGCTAGGGCCATGGAATTCCTAGATATTCCCCTGGTTGGAACTCATCATAGGGGTGTTGATGATGCCATAAATATCTCCAGTATACTTGCTAGAATGCTTACAGATTATCCAGACTGGGGTAAGATTTGGGAAAGTGATGAATAATGAAGATTATTTGGGTCACAGATATACATCTGAGTTTCCTGAATAATTTACGATTTGAGAAATTCATTGAAAGACTCCTACAGGAGAAGCCGGATGCATTGTTGATTACCGGCGATATTGCAGAGGCACAAGATATAGTTTCTTTTTTGAATCGATTAGCACAATCTCTCAAATTCAATATTTACTTTGTTCTGGGAAATCATGATTTCTACAATGGCTCAATGAATATTGTAAGAGGAGAAATAGAAGATTTATCTCAAAATGTATCTACGCTAAATTTTCTAGACACATCTGGACCAATTAAAATTGACAACAATACTGCATTAGTTGGACATAGCAGTTGGGCAGATGGTCGATTTGGAGATTACTTCAATTCACATGTTCAGTTGAATGATTATGTGTTGATAGAAGATTTCAAGAAACTCTCCAAGGATAAGATATTCAATAAGCTGAATGAACTCGGAGATACTGCAACACACCATTTGAAAGAAAAGTTGGAGGCAGCATTCTTAGAGTTTGACAATGTCATTTGCCTGACACATGTTCCACCATTCAAGGAATCATGCTGGCATCTAGGGACGATATCGAATGATGATTATTTGCCACACATCTCTTGCAAAGCAATGGGCGAGATGATGTTGGAAATAATGAAAAATAGACCGAGTGCTCATTTAACGGTCTTATGTGGCCATACCCACAGTCCTGGAGCAATCAAGATAAGCGATAATATTAAGGTTTTCACTGGTGGAGCAGAATATGGAAAACCGGAAATCCAAAATGTTAATTTTTTGGATGGTAAAATATCTGAATAGATTGTCCGTTATGTCTGATATATGTCCGATAAATAAATCGTTACCTAATCATTACTTTCATTACCCAAAACAACTGAAGCCTCCTTGTTTTGGAATCTCCATTGTACTCCAGGATGGGTGCTGAGGTCAAAATCCAGTTTGACATCGCCAAAGAGCAATTTCTGTTCAAAGACCTTTTTCCCATAAAATTTGCCAAAGAATTTAATCTCATCATCTGTCAATGTCAGTATTGGTTCAACCAATTTCAAGCAAGAACCCTTCAACTTGTCCAGATTTATGGTATAATCTCGTCTTCTGAGCATTGGGGCTAGGTGTCGCTTGACATCCTGATCGTCAATATCTGTAATTAATTCAGTGGTCATCTCTCTCACGTCTTCCGAGGTCAGGGATAGATAAAACAATGTCAATTTCCTGTATAATTCACTGTCAAATGGTACAGTGCCTTGTGATATGAGGTGAACATCATACAGGTCTCTGGGTGTTGCTCGGGTAATTAGAGCCCTGGTCTTCTGGGCGATAATTTCTTCATATTGGAATGTTGGGATTGGCTTTATCTTCAAAATATCAAATGGATGTTTTGCTTCCTTCTGGATAACAGGCATGACAGGCAGCCTTTCCAGGTAATTGATATCCACTTTGATTCTGTCATTATTGCCTACGCTGTTGGTGTAGCCCAGCACGTATTGTTCTTCTGCGTAGGACCTTATATTGCTTTCCAAATTATAGCCGTATTCTTTGAAAATCTTGGAAAGCATATCAGAGATCTTTGCACGTTCTTCCTGCATCACATCTCTATCCAGGCTTCCAATGTAATTGAAATCAATATCAACAGATAGCCTCTTGAAATCAAGATAAATGAATTGAAGAGCTGTACCGCCTTTTAACACAAGTTTACCTTCAATGTCTGGAGCTGAAGTTATTGTGCCTAGGAGTTCAAGTAATCTATAGACTTTTTCAAGTGGATCACGCAGGAAGTCAGTTTCACGAGATACATTGTCCAGATATACTTTATCAGGTGCACTAGGCAAAGCGCATCACCTCTTCGAGATTCTTGGGAACTATGATATTCCAGCCACTGACCAACTGCCCACTTCCAGATTTGGCTCTTGGCTCCAGATAGTATGTTTTTTCCTTCAATTTTTTTCTCAGCTGGGTCAGATAACTTTCTGGGATTCTCATTTCGTCTTGCATCAATGATAGGACAAAGCCGGCTTTATGTAACAGGCTTTGCTCATTATATTTATTGAGATATTTGTCCAGTTTCTGGACATCTAACGTATGGAAAGTGGAAAGGCTCTTCAACATTTCTTCCAGTCCGCCACAATAATCCTGTCTTCTGATGCAATCCAGAAATGTTCGTTCTTTATCTGTGACAGGTAGAGGGATCCCTTCGCGCATGATTTGGGTTAAGCCGAACAGCTTTTCGGACCTCAGATATCTGTACTCGATTCCCTGGAATCTGAAGGTTTTCAGGGGCTTTTGTCTAAGGTAGTATACTGTGTTAAAATATGATTGGGCTACCCCATGAAGTTCCAGGGCTGAGTGGTATGCTAGAGTACCATCAAGATTGCTCACCTTATGGGCTATGACATAACGATCAATTTCATAATTTGTATTTAGGTATTCAGGAGGTATGCCTGCATAATATCCTCTGTGAACCCGGAGGGCATAGCCCTTGCTAACCAGGCGCGACATCGTATCTCTGGAGGTATGATAATTTCCAGTTACCTCTGTAACATCTTTGAGTGTGCTGACCTTGTTTTTCAGCACTTCGATGTAAACCCTCTGTTCATTGGTGGTAAGTCTTACCTCTTTGTTGCTGTTTGTCGATGACATAGTAGACAAACGGAGACAAACAAGTAGTAGAATATTAAGTTTTCTACCAATAAAGTGCCGTTTGTCGATGACATAGTAGACAAATGGAGACAAATGGGTAGCAATCGTGAACACATGAGGTTTGCGTGCATTATGATCACAATCCTGCATTTTTTGAAGGATTATGACTTTAATATATCGCCAAAGGGGTCGGAACTGTATTTAAAGAGGCGGAGTTTCCGACCGGTCGGAAATAACTACCCAAACACCCTTTCAATCTCATGGATTGCATCATCGTCTCTTATTCTCCCATAGTAGCTCTCAGTAGTTGCCGTAGTCTTATGGCCCATTATCTTCGATACTGCCTGGAGATTAGCTCCTTTGTCAATTGCCATTTGACAGAAACTTGAACGGTAATCCTTCCATCTGAAGTCTATTCCGCTGAGCTGGTTGAGCTCTCGCTTTATACGGTTCCATTTGCCTTCTTGCCAGCAGGTTATTTCATATCTTGCCTGGTATGGTATTAGCCATTTGAAGTCCTCTGGTAGTCCGTTATTCTGTAGAAAGTATTTTCTCATTTTCATGAACCATATCCACTCATTTCTGATTTTTTGTGGAATGCCTACTGTTCGTTTTCTTCCATAGATTTCTGCTCCTTTCGGCGTGGATACTTGGAAGATCCCAGTTTTCATGTCTATGTCTTCGTATTGCAGGGTTCTCATCTCACTAGGCCGAAGTCCTGTGTATGGATATGCCATTGTTAAGAATCTTAGAACATCTCCTTTCCAGCCTTCGATCTCTAATGTTGATTGATATATCTGCCATATTGTTTCTTCTTCCAATGTTATTATTTCCTTGGGTGGAACTTGGGGCATTCTGATTTCCTTGTTTTGAAGCATGTCTTCAATAATTGTAACCTTGTAGAAGTCCAGGAAATCTCTTAGCATGCGCCAGTACTTGCTTTTAGTGGCATAATCAAGTCTCTGGTCTATATCTGCCTTCCATCTCAAGATGTCGTCTCTATTCCACTTTAAAACGTTGTTCTCTGCTCCAAGTTCTTCAATTTGTCTTACTATTAGTTTGAGCTTTCTGTTTCTGCCTTTTTGGGTTATGGGAGCATAGTAATGCTGGGTTCTTTCCAGGTACTTGGTTACTTGGGATGTTGTTGGATATCTTCCATATGGATTGGCGTTCCAGTCTGGTTTGTGCATTGGGTGTTTTTTCGGGCGTCCAGGTTTTTTGGGTGTTTTTGTCATGAACTGGGGGTGACATAGAAATACCTATTTGATTACCGAGGCAACCTCACAATAACCTTTCCAGAGCCCATCTTATCGACATATTGCCAACCTTCAGACAGATATTTCTCCACCTCTGTCTCAGTTATGACCTTCTGGGAGTTGCCATTGTTGAACATTGCAGCTGTCATTTTTTCTCTTATTAATTTCTGGACTTCTTCATCGCTCATTTCTTCCGGTTTAATTTTATCTAGTTCGTCAGCACTGAATCCCATCATCATTAGCACCTGCCTGCGCGTACTCCGGCTGATCTGGTCCTCGGTTGGTCCTTGTTTCTCTGTTTGGATAAATGGCTGGGCGCGTTTGTAGGCTTCTCGCATGTCTTCAATTACCTCATTTGGAAATCTTTTCTTGTTAGTTGTATATCTAGCTTCCATGTTTCCAACATGCCCCATGAAGAACATTCTGTATTGATTCGGTATCTTGCCCTTGCTTTCAGCTACCATGAATTGAGTATCGAAGTATGAGCGTAACACATATGGGCGTTGTCTGAACCCTGCCTTGCGGATAGCGTTTCGTACTCCATCTCCTATCTTTATTGTTGTAACGAATGCTTTAAAATGCGTTTTGGGTGAGATAATATCAGTGTCGGGAGTCATGGTCTCGCCCTGGGCAATACGATATTCCAGATAGGTTTTAAGATACTCGCAGCCTTCTTCACTTAAAAATGTAAAATACTGGTGGCGTGCCTTTGATAGCTGTGGCCTGATGTTTACCTTTGTTGGTTGAACTTCAAACTTAACTGTATTTCCTTCAATTACCATTTCTGGAAAGTCTGAGACTCGGAGACCGTCAGTTCCTTTGTAATTGCCCAGTGATTCTGGCCGAAGTCCAGAATGTGCAAGCAATGCACAGGAAACCCTATCTCTCATTGTTGCTGATAAGAATATCCGCTTCAATTCTGCCTGGGTTGGGATTATTTCATTATCCAGGGTAGGGCGATCTGTTGCTCTTCGAACCTTTACTTTCTTGATTTCTATATCATTGAATGATAGCCAGGATTTGACAGCTTTAATTGTTGATTCTATGTAAGAGCCTGCATAAGGTCTGCCGCTCTTTTTGTTTATTTCCTTGCTCTTGTCTGCTACATAGTCGATGAATATGTTGTGAACTTCTTTCGATTTCTTCTGGATTATTTCATTGTGAGTTATGCCAATCTCCCTACAAAATGCCATTAAGCGCCTTAGGTTAACATCTGCTGTTATTTCAGAACCTTGAGACATGTTTGAGTGCCATCTTTTTATGTCCGGATTCTCTGCTAATATGGTTTTGTAAGTTCTCTTTTTTTCTGACATAAGGTAGGAAAAGGGGTGAAAAGTATATAAAATAAGAGGGTACTTGTACTGCCATGCGTTCAAATCTGGATGGGCCCATTATCTTTTTTGTTTATAATAGTTTAGAATCAAAAGATAATGGGCACTGGACTAATTCATGAAATTCTATTAAGCTAACATTAATGAATTAGTCAAGAATAATATATTAGCGTTTTTCAATTAGAGTCTGTTTTTTTACCCTTTGTCATGCTTCACCCTTATAATGTAGTCTCTATTCTAATTGTCCACTGATGAGGTTCACTCCACAACTTTTGGACTCCAATCCTGTGTACCCATGTCATTATCTGTACCAAATACATATATATCATTATTACTTGTCGCATTTAAACGGTTGTGGGGGCATACTTTGGAAGTGCTAGACGCAAGCTCTGCGGAGCAAATATATCGTGAATTGTATAAGACCCTAGGCAAAGCTATAGGGCCACAGATGGCTAAGAACATAATCAATATGGGTGAGAGTGATTTCGAGAAGGAAAATCCATCCAAATCATTAGCTATGCTGAACACTTCACTTGTCACCGCATTTGGTAAGGCAACTGCCCAGGTAATGGTCACTACATCTGTCAAGAGCTGTTTCGAGGATGAACGCGCTCAATTAATACTTGGAGAGTTAAGCCGGTTGGGGATATTAGGCGATTGAGATGAATGAGCTGGGCACTGGCATATTGGAAGTAATGGAACGTAGTTCGCTTGGGCGAATGAGCGTCTATATTCTTTCCAAGCAGACCAAAGACCTGGGAATTAATCTTGAAGCAATATCTCAGGACGAAGCCATTGTGCTTCTGGGCCGTTTGAAAACTGTCCTACCGTTCTTCCTTGCAGATGAGACCAATGAAGTAATAATAAACATCAGAAAATTCGTTAATAACGTAAACATGGTGATTACATGATAAAAAGCAGGGTACCAACAGGAATTCCAGGACTGGACGAACTTATAAGCGGAGGTTTTCCCGAGAATACGGTTAATCTTGTCAGCGGACCGGCAGGTAGCGCCAAGAGTTTGATGGCCATCCAGTATATCTACAATGGAGTGAAAGATAAGGATGAAACAGGCATATACCTGACACTCGAGGAACCCCGTGAGAACATTACTCGGGCTATGGATGCCTATGGCATGGACATCAAGGAATATGAGGAATCTGGCAAGTTTATCTTGCTGGATCTGGGAGAGGTAAGGCGCCGTGTTAATGCCTCCGAGGAAGAGGGTGTAGTCGGTTTTGAAGCTTTGATAGAGCTTTTGAAGAACCTCATGGATTATACTGGTGCAAAGAGATTTGCCCTTGATTCAATTACTGCCGTGGGATTATACTACGAGGATTCACCAGGCCTTTTAAGGAGAGAATTATTCAAGTTTGCTGGCTTTCTGAAAGAGAGAGATATCACTTCACTTCTTATTACAGAGTCCATTGAAGGTGCGCAACTCACAAGATACGGCATAGAACAGTTCATTGCGGATTCATTCATAGTGTTTGGCCTGGAGGACGTTAAAGGCGAACTCCGGAGAACCATAACAGTGAGGAAGATGAGATTCACCAAGCACGATACCATGAAACATCCAATGCTCATTACCTCCAGTGGAATAAATGTGTCAGCTGAGTCCAAGGTATTTTGAGCCGTGGTCAGCCTGACTGGGGGACATAATGGCCGCGACCCGTATCGCTCTGATAACAGACCTGTTAGCAACTATATTCCAGGATAACAAGACATTATTGTTAGAATTGAAAATAGATAATGTAATTGCTGGCTGCAAGAGGGAACATCCTGTCATTGAACCCTTAATTATCACTGAAGACCTTTCTGTTAATTCAGATGCTCTTCCAGATTCTCCAGAGGTAATAATGGCCCTTGGCTCAATGGTTTTCACAATCGGCGAGTATCTTGAGGTATTTGTAGGCAAAGAGGAATCTAATACACGTATAGTTCAAGCAGTAAGAACCTTCAAGGCAAAGTACATGGAGAATGAAATTGCTGAAATTGTCAATGCTCTGCCGGAAATATTTGCAATTGGTGCATCAGGTACGGTAGCTAGTGTGGAAAATTTTGAAGATTTAGAGAAGGTAAAGAGAATATTTCTTCAGGTATTTACCAAATCCATTGAAGATAATCCTGAATCAACAGACCATATAGTCAATCATCTCAAAGCAAGCAGCGTACTTGAAGCTGTTTCGGATGATGCTGCCTGGTTCGAGTTCATTGAAGGTACTGGACAGAGAGCTGCAGTTGATGCATTATCTACCGCAACCGAGAACATGGGTCTTTCAACCGCACTTGTTGAACAGGTGATTACTGGCTATGGAGATTTACCATCAGAATTGGGTATATTAACCAGATTGTTTAATGGAGCTCTTTCTGGCATTACCACCTTTGGTGTGGAGCCTATTGACAGCCTGCTGAGGGACGGAATAGAACGTGATGATACGCTTATTCTAAAGGGGCCAGCAGGTGTGGAGAAGGATGTTCTTTCTCTAGCATTCTTGAGGAAGGGACTGGAAAAAGGCGGCTGTGCCATTATTGTGAGCTCAAGGTGTTCACCCTCTGAAATCAGGAGAGGGCTGGAGTCTTCTGGCTTGAATTTGGAGCAAGTAGATGCCGAAAAGCGTTTAATCTTTGTTGACTGGTACTCCAGATACACCGAGCGTGTGACCAGCATTGACGAGATGCCCACCCTGATAAAAGTTTCCAATGATCTAACAAACCTGGCTGTAGGGGTAGATATAGCACTGAAAAAGGCAAAGGAGCATTCTCACAAACGACTGCTGATGGACATGGTCTCTCCCACTATCATAACCGAAGGTTATGACCGGGTACATGATTTTCTTAGTTCGGTAAGAGCCAAGCTCAAGAATGCAAAATGTACTGGCCTGGTACTTATCAATCCAGATATGCACACAAAGGACCAGGTAGGCATTCTGGACGATGTCTTCGACGGCACTCTTCTCATTGAAAGAAAAATCGAACATGGCAAGGCAAGTTCCACCTTCAGAATTACAGGATTTTCCGGCGGCGCATACAGCACAGCCAGGCTGGATATGAAAGTGACTGGCCGCGGTTTATCAATATCTGGTCAGGAACAGGGCAGTCAAGAAATACCATTTGACAATGATGATGAAAAAGTCTCTCTTGGGCTGCCAGGCATAGAATCCATAAGTGCCGGAGGACTGCCAATGGGCCGTTCATTCCTTGTCTGGATATCCACCTCTATGATGCCGATAGATTATGTGAAGCCCGTGGTCATGGAGGCCCAAAAAGAAGGTCATGGAATTTTGTTGGCATTATCGTCAATCAATACCACACAGGTAGGAGAATGGATGTCAGAGCAGGGCCTCAGCCGGAAAGGGCTTATTGATAGGGGTCTCCTGCAAATCGTGGACTGGTACGGTCAGAAAAACTCCAAGGTACTGGGTATGGAGATTGAGGAGGGAATAATCCGCACTTCCAAGGATATCACACATCTGGGTGTGGGCATGGACTATGCATTCCGCCAAATTAATGACCAGGTTACTTCAATGGCTGTTCTGGAGACTATTTCTCCAGCCCTTCGGCTCTTTGATATCCAAACTGTTTATCCTTTTGTTCAATCAATGCATGCCAAGCTGGTGAACCGTGATTTTACATCATTCATACTTATGGAGAGGGATGCACATGATGCCAATATCAATGCTGCCCTTGAGGAAATCTTTGATGGCATAATCGATATTCGAGAGATTGGCAATTCTCTGGAAATAGGAATAATCAGCATAAGAGGCAGTCACTTCCAGCCAGAGTATCGTACTCTCAGCAAAATAAGAGGCCGCTTGACAGTGGATGTTGCAAGAAACATCTCCGAGGCTGAAATAGTTGACACAATGCGCAATCAGGGAATGGCCAGTAAGCTTGGCAACCTTGAAGCAGAGCTTTCCGAGGTTCAGGCCGAGAAGCAGAAGATAGAGGCCAGAATGAAAGAATTAATGGCCCGGGAAGTGGAATATGAAAAGCGGCATAATGAAATGAAAACAACTCTGTTAGATGTGGAGACCAAGATGAAGCAGCAGCTTAGCAAAATTCCAGAATCAGAGGGTCATGACCCAAAGCATAAAGAAGAGCTGGCAAAGATACTGGCAGTCATGGACGACATGCTTGAGAAATTGCCCGAAGACGTCATCCAACAATTTGCAAAGAGCGATGATTTTAAGCTATATGAAAAAATAATGGACCTATATCTGGAGGAAGAATCATGAAGTATATGTTACTTCATGTTCAGCCTACTGTGAAACAGGAGGATTATGAATGATAGACCCAATTGAGGCCAGAGTTGAGGACATTAATGCGGAAGCATTGGGAGTCCCTGGAAGCCAGCTCATGGAAACCGCAGGAAAGCTGGCTGCCGAAGAGATCATGAAATTATCCAAGCCAAACAAGGTGGTAATAATCTGCGGGACCGGCAATAATGGCGGTGATGGAGCAGTAATGGCAAGATATCTTGATGAGGCTGGCTGGCGCGTTACCCTTGCCCTTGTGAAACTCAAATCCAATATCAAGAGTAATATATCCCAGACCAATCAATTTAAAATTTCAAAATCTGTCGAGACCATTGAAAATGCCAATCCTGAAATTCTGGCCAGTCATCCGTTTATTGTTGACGCAATGCTGGGAATCGGGCTTGAATCAACCCCAAAAGAGCCATATGCCACCTGGATTCGGCAGATAAATGCAAGCAAGAAAAAGGTCATCTCAATAGACGTTCCCAGCGGTCTCGGGACAGAACTGGCAGTGAAACCATTCATGACGCTGGCAATGCACGATTCCAAGACTGGCATGAACGAAGAAAACTCTGGCAAGATAATAATACTGGACATTGGAATTCCAAAGGAAGCCAGTAAATTCCTTGGACCTGGAGATATGGTATTCTATCCTATCCCGAAGCAGGATTCCCACAAGGGACAGAACGGCCATCTGTTGATTATTGGCGGAGGCCCATATACCGGCGCGCCAGCTCTCTCGGCTTTCGCAGCCCAGGCAATAGGCGCAGACCTGGTGACAATAGTCACACCAGAAGCAAGCTGGCAGGTTATAGCCAGCTATAGCCCGAACTTCATTGTCAGAAAATTGCCAGGCGATGTATTGGCACCTGAACATCAGGCCAAGATTTCCGAGTATATCCAGACAATAGATGCGGTCCTCATAGGTCCCGGCCTTGGCAAGGAACCTGAAACAGTTGAGGCAGTCAGCAAATTATTGGCCACTATTGACAAGCCGCTGGTCATTGATGCAGATGCATTATTTGCAATGACTGGTCAGGAAAAATTTACAAAACCCACAGTGCTGACCCCCCACAGAAACGAGTTCTGCCGATTATGCCAGGATGATGACGAGGCCTCTGTTCATGACCTGGCAGGTAAGCTCAATGCCACAATTATTTTGAAGAAGTCAATTGATATTATTTCAGACGGCCAGCGTATTAAGAAAAATAAAACCGGCAACCCGGGAATGACAGTGGGCGGAACCGGGGATGTCCTTGCTGGAATTGTTGGCGGACTGCTGTCTAAAGGTGTCAAACCCTTCGAGGCAGCAAGAATGGGCACTTTCATATCTGGCTCATCTGGAGATGTGGCTTTCCAGCAGGTTGGTTATTCTATTACTGCGACTGATGTTATTGCTTGTATTCCTACGGTATTAAGTAGGCATTTAAGTAGATTGTAATAGTTTATATGGAATATGATTAACGGTCGTACGACCTTAGCATTTATTCAACTGAAATTCGGTGCAAGACGATTCCTTCCATGCAAGAGCTTGGAATGCTTGTAACTATGTTAGAGCTTCCAATGTTTATAATGTTGATATAAACCTCCCTGGCACCCTCTGCAAATTGATTGCCTTAACACCACCGTTCTCATAAATCAGAAACTTCCCTTTCAGCCCTATAACTTTACCCTTATGCTGCCCCTCAATTCTTGTGGGCTTCGGCATACTGGCCAGAGGAGTTTTCATGGGATAATCATCCAGAATCTTCAGAGGTTCAGGCCGCAGTCCGATGTTCTCAACTTCCGAAGCAATTTCCACATATCTGGCTTCTATCTTTTCTATGGGAATAGCATCTGCCATGCAAAACAGGCTTTCCAGCTCTCGAATTCTCTGCCGCAGCCCTAACTTTTCAGATAATGAGCCTTCCAGCTTCCTGGCACTGGCCCGCCCATCAATCCTGGCAAGAACAGAGAACGCATCGCAGCCCTGCTCTATCATTCGCTGATTTATTCTTCGGGAAGTGGTCATTCCCACCTTGGCAATCTCCCCGTGGAATGCCAAATAGACTACATGCTCCTGCTGGCAGAACCGATTAGCGCAGATCTCACCGTCACATCGCGGCTCAAAGGTGCATGCAAGGTCCGGCAAAAATGAACTGGCGCATTCCTGGCAGATATTTCCCTGGCTAACCTTATTATCATGGGGGCATGGTTGATATTCTCTGCCATACCAATTACCAACGCAGTTCGCATGATGGGAGATATTGACATCCAACTTGCTCAGGTCATGCTCTTTCATTTCTTCACTGGCACTATCATAATAATAAAGATGCGGCTCAAAGCCCTTCCAGTCGAATGAAATAACATGGAATTCTGCCATTATTTACATTTAGGCTTGAAAAGTATATAAGTTATAATTGGAGGTCATCGAAACTACTACCAGGTCAGCACAAACTCGCAGCAATCATCACCCTTGGTATTGCATTTTGTGGTTTCCACTGTGCCCTTAAGCCCGCATATTTCCATCATGCCAGTAAGACTTCCTCTGAAGTACAGGCATTTTTCAGGGGACTCTGGAAAGCCCATGTATCTGATTATTATCTTTTTGGGCTGGCTATCATCCACTTCCGCGGCTCCAAAATCATAGACAGAACTCCAGTTTTTAGTGGCGCTCTTGAGAAATTCATGAATTTCGGGAATGTGAGCCAGATAGCTTAAATGTCCCAGATTTTTAATGTTCCAGTAACCGATTTCATGGATCTTGGATAGATCACCAGTTCCAACTGTCTGGTCGCCGACCCTCAGCAATTCCAGGTATAATTCATAATCATACCATTCTTTTTCAATGAATGTATCAGGTGTAATTTTATTCCTGCCGGGTTCTGCATGCCAGGCTTCCATAAATCTCTGGATGCCCAGTACTCCACGTTTCCATTTTACGAACTTGAAAACATTTGCTAAATGTACTCCCTTTACATGTCTAATTTCTGACAATAATCATCACCTGGCTGCCTCTTTCCTTGTCAATCCTTGCTCGCGGCTGAAGAGTTCATTTTCCTTCTGGATGAGCATGAGTTCAACATCATCTACCTCTCTCTTGCGCAGAAGTGTCTGATCTTCAAGATTTTTGATCTCGGTGAGCCGTATTTTCAGCTTTCCTTTACGTTCGTCCAGCTCCCTCTCAGCAGACCTTATGGCGCCTTCCTTGCTTGATAATTCATTAGTTTTCACCGCTAGGTCATTCTCTTTCGCTTCCAGGCGCTTCTTCCAGGCATCCTGGCGTTCTTCTCTTTCTGATAAATCGGTCTCATGCGTATCTAGTTTTTCCTTCCTACCATCCATCTCTGCGCTCATTTCCTCTATCTCGGTATTGCGCTGCTGATTTGCCTCGACCTGGGCATTTAACTCTTCCTGCTTTGCCTCAATTTCTTCCTGTGCTGTGGTAATGTCCCTGTTGCGTGCATCAATCTCACGGTCCCTGGCATCCAGTTCACGGCGTTTATCATCAAGTTCCGAGTTCTGTTTTCTGAGATCCATTCTCTTCTGGCTCAGTTCCTCATCGGCTGCATCCAGTTCTTCCGCTTTTTCTTTAATTTTCCGGTCGAACTCACGCATTTCCAGCCATTTTTCCCTTGTTTCATTTTCTCTGGAAACTACGTCATTTTCCTTCTCTTCCATTATAGCCATGCGCTCATTTACTTCGACTTCTCTGGCCTCGATTGCTTCTATCCTTTCATTGATGGTGCTTTCACGCTCTGAAACCTCAGAATCACGGGCATCCAGCTCATTGCTTGTTTCTGCCAGCTTATTCTCTCGCTCTGTAATGCTGGCCTCCATCTGCTTGAGCTGCTGCTCCTTTTCTTCCAGACTGGCTTTTTTATCCTTAAGAATACCAAGTTCGGTCTGGAATTCAAATTGCTTATCTTGAAGCTGTTTTTCCCGGTTGTCCAGTGCAGTCTTGCTCTTGGTAATTTTATATTTTTCGGCCTCTATGTCAGCCTCCATTCCCTCAAGTTGTTTCTTCTTGTCCCCGAATATCTTTCTGGAGGCCATGAAGCCAACTTTTTCCGGCTCAGTTTTCTGTTGAATTGGCTTCGGTTCGGGTTTCGATTCTGGCTTTTCTTCTTCGTATTCCACTAAATCTTCAAGTGCTAAAATCTCTGGCGGTAAAATATCGTCAATTTCTAGATCTAACTCGTCTTCGGTGGTATCTGCGTCAAGTACCTCGGTCCCAAGTTCTATCTGTTCCTCGGTTATGTCATCATCAAATTTCTCATGAGCCGGAGGCTCTTTGGGTGCTGGCGTGCTAGGTGTTTTTGCTGGCTCAGGTGCAGCAGCTGGCTCTGAATCCGGAGGAACTAATCCTAATTGTTTTTTAATCTTATTTTCTTCATCATTGAATTTTCGCAGGGATATATGGCCCCGCTTAAGCTGCCTTTCAAGGTTTTTCATATCCTTCTTCAACTGCTTCTCGGCATCCTTTTTCTTGTCGCCAGTCAAAGGTGTCCAGGTAGGCTTCTCTGGCTCTACTTCTGGCTCTTCATCAAGCACCAATAAATCTTCTAAATCTCCATTCTCAAAAATATCAACAATTTCCTCTTCAACTTCTGGCTCTGGAGCTTCTTCGGGAACTGGCTCATCTTCTACAGGTGTTTCTTCTGCCTCCACAGCCTTCGGTTTGGGTTCTGGAATTTCTTCTACAGATTCCTCATCTGTAGAAATCTCTTCAACAATTTCTGGTTCCGGTGCTTCTTCTTCGGCCGGGGACTCTGCTTTTGCCGGCTCCAGATTGAGCTTGACAAGAAGTTCTTTGGCCTTTATTGTGTACTCATCCTGGTCAATGATATTCTTCTTCAAGGCCTTGTTGAGCCTCTTCATTTCCTTTTTGAGTTCATCTTTTGCTGCTTTTTCTTCTTCCTTGGAAAGCGGCGTCCAGGCAGTTTGTTCAACTTCTGGCTCAGATGCCTGAGCCGCTGGCTCTTCTTCAATAATCTCCTCGATTTCTGGTTCAGGAGCCTTCTCTTCAATCACCGCTTCAGTTTCCAAGGGTGCTTCTTCTACAGTGCTTTCCACTGCAGAAACAACTTCTACAGATCTATCATCTATAGAAGATTCATCAATAATTTTCTCATCCACTTCTTCAGGCACAGGTTCTTCAAGTTCATCCTTGTCTTTCTTCCTGCCAAAAAAACCACTCTTTTTTTCTTCAGTAAGGGCTCCAGTCATGCCTATGCCTTCATCAAAGCCAGCCTCTGGGTCCTCATCTTTTTTCTTCTTTTTGAAGAGTGCCATCTTTTTACCTACCCCTATAATTCGGCAAATAACCGAATCATTGCAAAATCTGCAAGAACGATATATAGTTCATACAGATATATAGTTTTTGTAATAATCATCAATCAGGCCTCTGGCCTGATGGATTTTTAGCTTCGCAAAGTTCTGGACATTGCGAACTCTTTATTTCTCAGTGCAACAGGATGATATGGGTTAATTTTCAAGACTTCTTCATAACAGGTAATTGCCTCGTCGAACTTTCCCTGTGATTGCAGTGCTGCGGCCTTATTCAGCCAGATTCCCACATCATATGGGTCAATCTTCAATGCCTTGTTATAGGCCTCCAGGGCAGCATCATTCATTCCCATTACTCTGTAGGTCACGCCCATATTGGACCATATGCCTGAATCATTAGGATCAATTCTTAATGCTTTTTTGTAGCATTCCAGTGCCTCATCTGTCTTGCCCAGGGTTCTCAGGGCAATTCCCTTATTTGAAAGCAGATCAGGATCATTTGGATTGAATTCTAATGCTTTATCATAACAGTAAAGAGATTCACCCAGCAGCCCAAGCCTGTGCAAGCTGACTCCTTTATTAAACCAGGCCCATGAATCATTTGGATTCTGTTCCAGTGCCTTGTCAAAGCATTCAACGGCCTGTTCGGATTGACTAAGCTTTTCCAAGGCAACCCCGCGATTGAACCAGGAATCATCACTGGGTCTATTATCAAAGCCAAAGGATTCTGGTTGTTCTGGCTCAGGTTCTGGCTCCGGTTCTGGCTCTTCTCGTTTTCCAACTCTGAGTTTTCCAGAGACTTTTGCCTCCTTCGTGGGGATGAGCTTCTCCTCAGTGGTGAGCGCTGGTTTATGCTTCTCAGCTGAAAAGTCATAGCCGCAGATGTCACAGGTATCAATATGGGTATGCCACATTGCGCCGCACTCTGGGCATTCGACCTTATTGCCAGTGAGTATGAAACTTCTTACATCTTTAACCTGGTCAAATTTCTTTTTCAGGGCATTGGATATTTCTTCAGTTACTGAATCGGGATTGATTGGAACCATCAAAGTGCAGTTTGCCTTGTTTGAAACCTCATCAAGATTCGTCAGGAATTTTTCAACCTCTTTGTAGCCATTTTCAAGAATCATGTAACTGAGGTCATCAATGAGGATCACACATTCATGGTTATTTTCGCTAAATTCTTTCACTTTTTCCCATATTTTTGAGTTGAGTTCCTTGGGGTCCAGTGCTCCGGTGACGCCTTCCATATCTGTTATCCAGATTATCTCTGCATTCTGAAGTCCATACTCCTTGTGAAGTTTCCTGGGCAAGGTGGTTGTTATGCATAGGCCAGTAGTTCCAGCCTTGAGGAATTCTGCAAATAGTTCATAAGTGAAATTAGTTCTTGCCTCATAGATTAAGTGACTCAATCCTTTCTCCAACATTTTCTCCCCCACCTATTCTCCCTCATTTCTGACTTCTCTTCTCCAATTCCTTGATTGCAATTTCACGATTTCTCTGTGCCAGCTTCCTTGCCGGGTCAATGGACAGCGAGCGGTCATAACAGTCAATGGCTTCCTTCAGGAGGCCCATACTTCCCAGCACAACTCCCTTATTGCTCCACACACCAGCATCCTGGGGGTTGATTTCTATGGCCTTGTCATATGATTCAATGGCTTCCTTCACCCTGCCAACACTTCGAAGGGCGATGCCCATATTGCTCCATAGGGCAGAATCTGCTGGATTGATGCCAAGACCTTTGTGATATGATTCTATGGCCTCTTCAGTTCTTCCCAGGCTCCGCAGTGCTATGCCCCGATTGCCCCAGATCTCTGCATCATTGGCATTAACTTCCAGCGCTTTATCATAGCATGTCAGTGCATCCCCGACACGGCCCAGCATCTGAAGAACCACTGCCTTGTTAAAAAGGCTCTGAAAGTGCTTAGGGTCTATGTTCAAGGCCTCATCATAGGCTACAAGCGCCTCCTCATAATTGCGGCTTCTTCCTGCCTGAATCGCTTTATTATACTTCTCCTGTGCCATGCGTCTTTCTGCATCTGAAAGCTTCATCTGGCTCCTGCCAGTATGCGGCTCCAGGGTCTTGTTGATATTCAGGGCCAGCGAGTCAAGAGATTTTCGCGTTCCACGGAGCTTGCTTACATCTCCATCATAGGAGTCCAGCACTCTGGAATATTCTCTCTCGATGTCAGCGATATTATCTTTGAGCACTTTCTTGATGTCGTCTATAATCTTGTGAAGATATTTTTCGGCCCTGCCAGAGAAAACGATAGCCTCCGAGATATACTTACCATCTGCAACGAGGATGATATAACCTTTCACTTCCAGTCTGCTGAAATCAGAATCCTGGTCGCTGGCAAATGAGTTGCTGATGAAATCCAGAATAGCCTGGAACATGCCGCCTATGAGGGCCGGGTCAATGAGGTCCTGTTCTCTCCAAGTGCGGCGTTGAATAAGTGTGCCAGTTCCCCGATGAATCAGGTAGATATCCTCAATTTCCAGCTCTACATCCTCCTCAACCGGAATATCTGCTGGTGACTCTGTTGGAGCTGCAATGCGAAGGTCGCTGGCTGTTGGTATGGAAGGTGATGGGATATGTGGTGTTGGTGCTGCCTGGGGAACCGCAGTTGGTGGTGTAGCAGCCGGTGCGGCTGAAGGTGCAGCGACTCCTGACAATTCCTCTGCTGAACCTGTTTTGTCAAAGTCCCTTTCCAGCATGGCCAGTGTTTCCTTGCTGAATGAATCTGGATTGATAACCACCATGATTGTAGCATCGTTCATTGATGCCATATCATTTATGCGCTTGATGAATTTTCTTACTTTGTCATAATCATTTTCAAGGGACAGATAGGCCATGCCGTCCAGAAGGAATACTGGCTCTCCTCCGCCTTTTATAAATTTATTAATAACCCTGGCAATCTCAAAATCAAGTCTTGTTGGGCTTAGAGTTTCCTTGTCCCCGGTGGAATCCGAGAGCCAGAAAACATTTGCCTCGCCCATTCCATACACTTTTTTCAGTTTCTGAGGATATACTGTTGTTATGCATAATCCTGATGAGCCAGTGCTCACTAGTTCATTGAACATTTTGAATGTAATGTCAGATTTATCCTCGTAAATTAGATAGTTCATTCCCTTGTCTATCACACTTTCGCCCCCCTAAGTTGGCTAATTCCAGTACTACATGATACAGTATATTGTTTTTATATTTTCGCATGGGATAACCGGGTTGTACACCAAAAAAATTAAAAATGCAGAGAACCGGATTCGAACCGGCGAACCACTAAGGATTAGACCCTGAATCTAACGCCGTTGACCTGGCTTGGCTATCTCTGCATGTTGCGAATATTCATCAGGCAATGTTCATCAGTTTAAATTCTTTTCTGATTAATCATACTCAAAAAGGCTCTTCTGCCCCTTCTTGGCCTTGGGCACAGCCGCTGGCTCCACTTCCTGGCCTGGCAGCACGATTGAACCGTACTTTCCTCCGCCGCCTGGGATAACCTGAATTTCCCCATTCCTGAATGCCTGAATTGCGTCGGCCACCATGTCCCCGGCAACTTTCCGGATCTTGCTGGTAGGCGCGTCCATTAGCACTTCAAGTTCATTGTCAAAGCCCTTTACAAGTGCTTCCCAGGTACTCTGGACCTTTCCAGTGAACGGCGATGAATGGCCAACAGCCCGCATAATAATCTCGCTTAGTGGGATTAAATAAAAATATTCTGGCCGATGGTCTGGATGAACAATACCTCTGCCGCCACCAAGTTCCTCTGCACGTTCTCGCACGCCCTTTTTTATGGAGCCGCCGCAGGTGCATTTCCACCTCAGTGCCAGTGCCCGATTTAATTCATATTGCACAAAGCATCTTGAGCAGGCAGTTCGATTGTATTTGCCTTCTCCTTCTGGCAGGCCATAATTTTTCACGAGCTTTCTGCCTTTCTGCCGCCTTAATGCCATCATGAGTTCTGCAAAGGTCATGTCCTCTGCCTGGACTACGTTAAATTCCCTGGCAAGGCGCACTGGCTGCGGTGAATGTGCATCCGAGTTAGTCAGGAAAGTTATGTCCTCAAGCTCTGCGATCTGATCACCGTAATCCGTATTGGCGCTGAGTCCCAGTTCCAGAAAATGAATCTTGCTGGCCATGACTCCATAACCATGTTTTAGAGAATCATATTTTGCATAAAATCCAGTCCAGGGTGTGAAAGCATGTGCTGGCCCAATGTATCCACCTGAGTCCACAACCTTCTGGGCAAGCTCTTCTCCACCCAGCCATATCTTTGGGCGGCCGTCGGCAGCCAGGTTCTTTGTGTCGCTGCCAATTATTTCTATAAAATCCTCAACTGTGGATATGCTGGGAAACATGAGCAAATGATGCACACGCTTTTCTGCCTCAACCTCGGTTGTGAGAATGAACCTGGTATTGCCCTGCTGAAATGTGCCCTCAGCAACCTTCTCCATGGCCTTTATCTCTTTAAGCCAGGTGGGGTGCAGACAATCACCAGTTGCAACTAAATTTACACCTTTCTGCTCTGAACCTCTGGCAAGATTCTTGAAGTTCATGTCTGAACTTGTTGCTGCAGAGAACCTTCCGTGAATATGTAAATCAGCATTGAATTGCATTGATACCAGATAGTTGGGCGGCCTAATACATTTTTTGCTCGTCTTCTGTAGAAGGCTCGGTTTCTGTTGAGTTAGTAGCAAAATCAACTTCTTTGAATTCGTCTTCCAGTGAAGCCGCTATGGGAGTTTGAGATAATTCATGGAATTCCGATACAGGGGTTTGAACTAATCCTTCTGTACCGATAATCTCTGGCTTTCTTCGGCTGTAAATGCCCCACACTGCCAGGCATACCAGTCCTGAAATAATTAGAATAATGATTATTGGGGTGAACCAGTCAAGAAAATCATTTGATGTGTCCAGTTGGAAATCAATGATATTCTGTTCTGCCAGTTCCATAATTGTATAATTCTGCTGGATATCCCCCAGGCCGCAGACCAAAGTAAGGTTTGAGCCATCAGTATCGGTTGGCACAATCACCTGTAATGAATAATGACCATCCCGGTCGGTATTGGTGGAAATAATAACAGTGCCCTGGCTGTCAACTAGAGATACCTGGATCCATTGCAGTCCCCTGCCGATATCCGAGGTCACCTCACCGTAAATGAAGCTCACTCCTTCCTTGGCCAGGTTATCATCAAAATAGGAATAGTTTTGCAGTTTTCCTTCGCTATTCCTGAGATAGATGGCAACAGAATATGCCCCATATCTCTCCAGATCAATTGTCTGGCTCCCTGAACTTGAAGTGTCAAGAATAAAACTGCTTATGAGATTTTCATTTGGCCCGTAAATTTCTACCTGTGTGTAGCCAACTAAATTTTCATCATAGGATATCTGAATAGAATCTTTTAATCCATTGCTATCCTGGTCCATCCCGCTAACTTGAACATTATAGATTATTTCCTGCCTTTCGGGATTCGAGAAAAACGGTGCTAGTGCATCCAGAAACTCATCCCAGCCAGTATCCTGGGCAAAGCTGCAATCCAGATAGCTGGGTGAAGGCGAATAACTTGGGAACCATATGGAAAGTCCATAGGCATGTTCTGCCTGCTCATCCTGAATATTGGTCCAGTGCCGCTCATAGACAATGGCATCACCCAGTGCTTCTGTAATGTTCCTTGCCAGAACTTTCAGGCGCATACAATTAGTCTGGACAATGATATTGCTCAGCAAATGCCGAATATCATACTGGGCATGCCCGTCATATTCTTCTGTTAATGAACGAGCTTCAATGAATTGCGGATTAAAATAGCCAGTCATCTGCTCTGCTTCTCTGGCAAAGGCGTCTAAGTTACTGGCCACTCTCTGAATATGTGATAAATCAATGAAACTCAATGTCAGAGAATATCGGCTATTAACCAATCCCCAGTCCATATAGGCATCCACCATGCGAGTGCCGAATTCCTGAACTGTTAATTCACTATTATCTTTAATCAAATTCAGCAAGCGGTCATAGGGCCAGCCGTCCAGTGGAACGTCTTTCTCGGAGAGCACCGCATAATCCGCCATGTCTCCAAGTTCATAGGCAATCTCCATCATTCCCATCTGACAGGCATCCATACTTATGATATCTAAATCAATGCCAGCATCAGAAACGTCCTGCAATGCTGTTCGCAGTTCTTGACATTCCAGGTAATTTTCCTTATCTGGACAGATTCCGGCCCAGCCCCTTCCGTGGCCCCAGAGGTCCAGCATGTACCTGTCCGCCGGATAATTTTCAGCAGTCCATATGACAAATTTGCTCAGGGTTATGGCCTGTCCCATGTCCAGCTCATTTCCCCATGTTGGATTAATATTTGAAAGCGGAATTTCCTGCCGCTCTCCAGGAAGTATCCTAATCAAATTGGAATCATCCATGCCTGCGGTATCTGCCAGCACAATTATTTCAAGGCCGTCACCAGAACCAACTTCCTGCATCTCCTGAATATCATCAGGAACATTGCTGGCTAAGCTACTATCGCCGGACATGTAGACCATATATGTCCATGTGGTGTTTTCTTGAGCCTCCGAATTCCCGGGCAGCCCGACAAAGATCATTGAAATCATGATAAAAAGAATAAAACCAGTCAGGATTTTTGAGAACATGAGGACCCCTAATATTCTATGCCTTTTCTGGCTGTGATACCTTCCATGTAAGGATGTTTGATTTCTTTCATCTCGGTGACTGTATCAGCCAGCTCAATGAACTCCCTGGGTGCGTGACGGCCAGTAAGCACAAGCTCCATGTTTTCTGGTTTGTTTTTAATGAGCTCAATAATCTCCCGATAGGAAAAAAGCCCCCATTCCACAGCCACATTGACCTCGTCCAAAATAAGCATATCAATATCTCCGGCAGCAACAATTTCCTTAGCATGAGCAAGCCCATCCTTTGCCAGCTGGATGTCAATTTCTTCAGGATTATTCTTGTCCACAAAGTCCGGCCTGCCGAATTGGCGAATCTCGAAATTGGGAATAAGCTTGACAGACTCAAGCTCTCCGTAGTTTATCTGCCCTTTCATGAACTGAATCATGTGGACTTTGAACCCATGGCCAGCAGCTCTCAGTCCAAGGCCAAGAGAGCTTGTAGTTTTACCTTTACCATCGCCGGTATAGACATGAATCATACCCAGTCCCACTTCTGAATCCATGGGATTTGATAGTGCCCTTGGATATTTAATTCTTTTTCTGTAGCGGAAAACCATAATATCACTATTGCAATAGGGGGTGACAATGTCTTCTGAATCTCCTGAGCCAGTTATTCTACAAGGCCCTGCCGAGTCCAGGCCAAAATCCGCCCTAATCGGCTGCGGCGGAACCGGCTGCAATATTATTGTGGAAGGCGAGGTTAAAGACCAGGACATCAGCATTGCCATTTCCTCGGAGCCAGATATCATGAAGGCCCTGAAATCCGAGAAAGTCCTGGTTGACGTAAGAGGCATAGAAAAGGATGCAACCAGCGTGAAGAAAGGCACAAGGGTTGTGAGCAATGAGACCGAAGGAAAGCTTGCAGAGAAACTGGATAAGGCTGATATTGCATTCATCATCGGAGGATTGGGAGGTTATACTGGGGGCTGGGGCGCGGTACTTGCAGCAAGGGCAGCCAGCATAGAAAAATGCATCAGCGTTTGCATCATGTCTGAACCATTTTCAGTTGAAGGCGGTTCCAGAAAGGACCGGGCAAAAGCCCAATTCCGCAGATTAATGGATACTGCTGACATCCTGCTGATAATACCCAATGACATGATACTGGCCGAGGCCCCGAACATTCCTATCAACCAGGCATTTCGAGTAATGAATAGTGTTCTAGCGTTGCCAGCCAACCTCATGCTTCAGAATCTGGGAAAAGATGATATTCGACTCCTGAAGAAAGAACTCAGGGGCAAGGTCTTTGCCATGGACATTGCAGAATGGGACCGGGACAATGCAGATTTTGCAGTCATCGAGAAGCTGAAAAAATCTAACTGGCTAATGCTTGAAGACCGGGAGCCCAGCTCTGCCCTTCTTTTCGTGGAAGGGCATATCCTATATGATGATCTGATTGAACTTGGAAAATCATTCTCCAGGGAAACTGGCTGCCAAAAGGTTTTTATTGCAAAAACCGGTGAGAGAGAATATGGTCTCAAAGTTACGGCGGTGATTGGATTTTGATTATTAAGAAATCCATTCCAATATTACTGGCCACTTTCATCTTACTGGCTTCAGTCCCGGCCAGTGCCCAAACAACCCCCTCTGTCCAGGTTTTCAATGTACCTTCCAGTGGTTATTCCAGCACAGACACATTAGTCCTGGGTGATATGTGGAATGAGTATGTTGTGGATGTTCCTAAAGGACATGAACTGGAATATTCATTTCAGGTAATTGGCAATGGCAGTATTCGAGTGCTTCTTGTTAATGAGGTGGGCACACAGGCAATAATCAATGCCCAGCTGAATTATTATATTGAATTCAGTAATTCAGAGCCAGTCACTTCATATTCTGTCACATTTCCACCGAATTTTAGCTTGGGCCAGGACTATACCATACTGGTGGCGAATACCACAGAGGGAGAAGTTACTTACAATGCCAGTATCAGCATCAATGAGATAGATGCGCCAGATTACACAATCTACTATGTTCTGATAGTTCTTGGCTTAGTGGGAATTTTTGCTTTCAGCTGGATAATCGTGAACCGGCAGGAGCAGGAGAAAAAGCAAGCAAAACAGGCAGCCAGGGAGAAGCGGAAAAGCAAAAAAGGCAGACGCCGCTGATTATTTATCTAATCAAAACCATGTACTACCCATGCCAAAAAGATACAAAATAATCGACCACACCGCAGACATTGCCATCCGCACAACCGGCAGGTCAATGAATAAGGCTTTTGAGAATGCTGGCTACGCAATGTTCGACACAATGTGTGATGCTTCTTCTGTAAAACCCCATACAACCAAAAGAATTGAGTGCGAGGCAGATGATTTAGAGCAGCTTTTAGTTGACTGGCTCTCCGAATTATTGTTCATATGCGATGTTGATGATATGCTGTTTTCCAAGTTCCAGGTAAAAATAACCGGCACAAAGCTCAAGGCCAAAGTTAAGGGCGAGAAAATGGACAGTGCCAGGCATCATCTGAAGACTGATATTAAAGCCATAACTTATCATATGCTGGAAGTTGATGTAGAGACGAATACTGTTCAGGTATTGTTCGATATTTAGGGGCTAGGGTCTGAGTTTGTATACAAAAGAAATAGGGTCTCCGCAATTTTGACGCTTTAATCTATATTGTATGTCAAATTTGCGTATCTCTTATTTTTTGATACTTCAAAGAAATTGGTAGTGACCCGGCAATCGGTTGATATTATATAGTATCATCCCATACCTCTTGTCGTGGTATCTCATGGGTGAACGCGGACCAAAATTGAAATTCAATAATATTGCCTGCCCAAACAAAGATTGTGGGCGATATGGACAGACTGGCAAAGAAAATATAATTGGCAATGGAACATACAAAACCAAGAGCGGAAAAGTCCGCAAATACATCTGCAAATCTTGTGGATTAGTTTTCAATGATAGGACAAACACTGCTTTTTTCGATCTTCGTACAAAAGACGAAAAAGTATTGATTGCCTTGAAAATGATAATCAAAGGCATGAGTTTGCGGTCGGTCGCCGAAATACTCAGTGTGAAGTTGGACACTGTCAGAGGTTGGCTAACCAGAGCCGCTGATCATAGTGAAGAAGTTAACAAAGTACTTCTCGTTGACCTCAATGTTTCGAAGGTTGAACTGGACGAACTTTGGACATTTGTCAAAAAAAAACAGTTCCGAGAATGGCGCACTATGAAGATGATGGAACTTGGATCTGGGTAAGTTTCGCCACAGAGAGCCGTTTAATCATAACTCACACGATTGGAGAACGAAAGCAGTATGTTGCAGATAAAATCATTGACGACACTGCTCAACGATTATCTTCGAAACCATTATTCGTCACAGATGGTTTGAAATTCTATACAAAAGCACTATTACGATGCTTCGGCCAGTCGATGGAATACCCATCAACTGGTAAACGAGGAAGGCCAAGAATATCAAAAATAGTTCCAACCAACGACCTGAGATATGCCCAGGTCATCAAACACCGAAAAGAAGGTCGTTTGACCGAGGTTGAACACAGGGCAATCTTTGGAAATAATATTGACCCTAAACAAATAACAACCAGCCTGATTGAACGACAAAACTTGACTTTCCGTCAAGACAACAATCGCATATCACGAAAGACAATTGGATTTTCAAAAAACCACAATGGACTGTCAAAACAGATGATGTTGTACTTCACCCATTTTGATTTTTGTCGAGGACATGGATCGTTAAAACATCACAACCAGAACGGAAAATGGGAAAAATATTCTCCAGCCAGAGAACAAGGATTGACAAATCATAACTGGACAATGCGAGAATTATTGACATTTCCTTATCACCAAATATCAACCAATTAGGGGGGCACTACC
>JAUWNU010000137.1 GCA_030612505.1 Methanomassiliicoccales archaeon | reverse complement strand
ATGCGTGTTAATACCTGCCTAGAACAATCTGCTTTTTCGCTTAGGGCCGAATCAGAAAGTTCAGGGTATTTTATCAAATAGAGATACACCTTTTTCTCAAGTTCATTAAACTGAACATGTTTTACTTCGCACCTAACACTATCTGAAGTTATATCCACATCTCCTATGCTAATCTCTACTGGCTCTATCTGGAAAATATGATTCAACAATGGTGCAAAATCGAAAAAGCTAAAAACTGCTGAAACGTCAAAAGGAAAAAGGACAAAATTGATCTCTTCCAAAAAATCATATCGTTCATACAATTGGACAAGACGATCTGAGGCCTTGACATGCTCTGCAATGTTCTTTGAGATGGAAATAATTACTGCCTGATTTGATTCACTTAACATGCAAAAAATATTAGACGAAGCCAGTATCTCGTCCCTTGTCAAAGCAAGACGTTCCTCTGTTCGTGTTTTTCTATTCAGAGTTACGTACCAAATTACCAGCAATTCACAGCCAATATGCTGCAATATCGGGTCATATGAATCATGGTAATATCCCTCTTCCCTTAGTTTCTTCTTTATTGTAGAATATGTAGATTGTCTCATATCTATTCTTTCATATACTTCCTGGTCAGATTGTGATGGGTATCTCACCAGATTATATAGAACGATCTTTTCGTTTTGGGACAATCTATTATTCTCTGTGGATTTCATTTCGTGGGACTATGATTTTCTTATTACATTAAATTATCCTGATAAGTCATTATAACCTTTATGTTACTGACGAAATATTGTAAATATGGAGATAATAACGATAATGTATCATTTAATTAACGAGGGGAAAATAATCGTTAAATAAAAGCCATTTTCGATATTTCGGTGATATGGGCAGTAAACAATTTACAGAATATCGGATTTTTTTTATTTGACTGTCGATAGGTTTATTTATCCCCGGGGGGCTATGATAATACTAGAAATACAAAATATCGGTGATTGCAATGGAATACAAAAATGAAAACAAAGCGGGTTTGGAAAACACGAAGGAAATCAACCTAAAGGATGTAGAGCACATCCTCCTGAGCCACAGCGGGGTTTTGAATGCAACTGTAAAGATCCATCAAGATGGAGAAAAAAAGTTGATTGAGGCACATGTCAAGCTCAAGAAAGGCCATATTGCCTCTGACGAGCTTAAAAGTGAATTAGCATGGCATGTCACAACCGATCTTGGCAGCAATATTGTGTTCAAGGATATCCATCTCGAAACAGAGCCAACCAAACCAAGCATACCAAAAACAGAAAGCAAGCCATTGATAACCGGCGGGATTTACATATCAGGACATAAAATAGACCCACAGGAGATTCAGCATATTATGGAAAGCCATGAGGATGTAGATAGTGCTATCATCACAGGGGTTCCAGATGACAGGAAAGGTGAGGTTCTGAAGGCCTCGATTTCCCTTAGAGATGGCTGTACGCCTTCCGACGAATTGAAGGAAGAACTCGCTTGGTACGTTCAGTCGAATATTGGACATGTTGTTACTTTCAGAGATATCATTTTCCAGGGTGAAGATGAACCTGAAGATATCCAGGACGAATGCATGGTCATAGTGGATGGAATCGAAAAGGATGGAGATGAAGTTCACATATCCAGCCACAAGATTTCCACCACCGAAATAACAAAAGTATTGCTCAGTCACCCAGATATATCTGACGCGGCTGTGGTATCTGTGCCAGATGACAAGGCTGGCGAGACCATGAAGGCCTTTGTGAGATTGAAGGATGGTGTGATACCCTCCAATGACCTGAAACTGGAACTGGCATGGTTCATTACCACCGAATTAAAACCAATCTCAGTATTCAAGAACATCGAGCTGGGTGCGCATATCCCTGAATTACCGTTGGAGGATGTTATCATGGACACCGGAGAGCTGGATTCTGTTGATATTTCAGGTTTCAGGATCCTCAGCGACGATGTTGAAGATGTTCTCAGAAGGCATGACCGGGTCAGCGATGTAGTTGTAATTGGCGTTCCTGATCCCGTGCATGGTGAGGCCCTGGACGCATTTGTGAGCCTGATAGAGGGCGCTATACCATCTCCAGAACTGAAGGAAGAACTGGCCTGGCATGCAAGGGCTGAAATAGGTTCAGAGGTGGTGTTCAAGTCTATCAAGTTCAGGAAGTTCCTTCCAAAGACCGGGAACAAGAAGATACTTCGGAGCATTGTCAAGGCAGACGCCCTTGACCTATCTGCAAATATGAGCATCACAATAGCTGATTGATAGTTACGACCAAACATAGCTGATAGGATGAATCCTCGATTCATCCCTTTTCATGGGCTGGATGAAAGCACAGGGTCGTAAAAAAGGAATCGCCATGCACCGTACATATGTAAGAATAGAAAATCAAAGTCGGATAACTTTGATAAATTAGGTGTATGGCCTACACACTTAAAAGTTCAAAAAACATTAGGTGCGCAACTATAAGTGGGTGAATTCGATTCATCTCCCGGACAATAGGTCGTGAATTCGTGAAGTATGAGATGCACTACGGTAAAGATAGTATAGACGTGAACATCAATGAAGAAGTAGATGTTCTCATCCCTCACAAGTTCGAGTCCAGGGACCAGACCGAACTGGTCAAGAATGCACTGGAAAAACCCTATGGCATGGGAAGTTTTGAGGAATTCGCAACATTTGACAAGAGCCTGCTGATTGTTGTCAATGATGGTACCAGGCCCACGCCCACTGCCCGAATAATTAAAGAATTATATCCGATTCTATCAGAGCACCCAGATATCAAATTCATCGTGGCCACAGGCGCACACAGGGCCCCTACAATGGAGGAGTATCAGCTTATTTTCGGAGATAATTATGAAGAGTTCAAGGACAGAATAATGGTTCATGACGCAAAGAAAGAGGATGACATGATCTATCTGGGTACGTCCAGCAATGGTACAGAGATGTACATCAACAAGATAGTATCAGAAGTGGACAATATTCTCATCATCGGAAGTGTGGAGCCGCATTACTTTGCCGGATACACTGGCGGTAGAAAATCATTCCTTCCCGGTCTGGCATCTTACAAGACAATAGAGATGAACCACAGGCATGCTCTATCTAATAGGGCCAGGTCCCTAATGCTGGAGGGTAATCCTGTCCATGAGGACATGATAGATGCCCTGGACAATCTAAAGGACATGAATGTTTTTTCCATTCAGACTGTTCTGACTGGGGACCATAAGATTTTCGCGGTTACCGCCGGCGAGCTTCACGAATCATTCTATGCCGCAGTAGATGAGGCAAACAAACTATTCTGCGTTCCTCTGAAGGCCAGGGGAAACATAGTCCTCTCGGTTGCACCATATCCCATGGACGTAGACCTGTATCAATCACAGAAGGCAATTGACAATGGTATGATGGCCCTGAAAAACGATGGAATTCTCATTTTTGTTTCCAGATGTCCTGACGGCATTGGTGGAAAGACGTTTTTTGATTTGTTATCGCAATCTGATTCACCGGCTGATACCCTTTACAAGATTAACAAGGATTACAAACTCGGATGGCATAAGGCAGCAAAGCTGGCTCAAATTAGTGTCTGGGCAAAGCTATGGGCGGTTTCCGAGCTTCCGTCGGATCTCCTGGGCCAGATAAACATAGAATCCCAGCCAGACATACAATCTGCTATAGACTCCGCAATCAAACTGGTGAAGGACAGAGGCGACACTCCAAGAATAATTTTCATGCCCAATGGCAGCCTTACTGTGCCTGTTCTGGAGGGAACTGAACTTCCTGGCGGGCTAATGAGAATTAATACTGACATAGGCGCAGAGGACATGCTGGAAGTTCTGGACATTGTTTTTGAGGGTTGATACAATGATTGACAAAGAAGCTTTGATAGATAGACTGGTCAAGGGAATGAGAGATGGTGCCATAGAACTTCCGCCGGATGTCACCGCGAAGCTGAATGAGGCCTACAGCAAGGAAACAGAGGACATCGCCAAGATGCAGTTCAGGGCCATTCTGGATAATATAAAACTCGCCCATGATGAAGGCCTCCCACTGTGCCAGGACACCGGAATTCAGGTATTCTTCATAAAGGTAGGATATGATTTCCCCTATCTCAATGATATACACAGGGCAATACCACTGGCAATAGAGAAAGCCACAATGGAGATTCCTCTGAGGCCAAACACAGTGGATCCATATACAGGAAATAATCCAAAGAACAATCTTGGTCCAAATATGCCAGCCATAACTGTGGAATTAGTGGAGGGCGACAGCGCCACAATCAAGATAATGCCCAAGGGCGGCGGAAGCGAGAACATGTCCGCACTCTGGATGCTGACCCCTGCCCAGGGATTTGACGGCCTGAAAAAGAAAGTATTAGAACACATTCAATTTGCCGCTGGAAAACCATGTCCACCAATCATACTGGGCATCGGTGTCGGCGGAGGAGCTGATATGGCCGTAAAGCTGGCAAAGAAGGCAATTCTGCGGCCCCTGGATATTACAAATCCAAATGAGAAAATAGCTGCAATGGAGAAGGATATTCTCGATTCAGTCAATGAACTGGGTGTGGGGCCAATGGGCCTGGGAGGGAAGACCACCGCTCTGGCAGTTCATATCGAATATACCAGCCGGCATCCTGCAACCTTCCCCACTGCCCTGGTGATACAGTGCTGGTGCGACAGAAGAGCAATTATCAAAATAGACAAGAACGGGGTGATGTCCAATGACTGAATATAATCTTAAAACCCCTATTGATGATGAAACAATTTCCAAGCTCAATGCCGGAGATATTATTTATCTCTCAGGAACAGTGTTCACAGCCAGGGACGAGGCACACATGGAACTCTTGGAGCATGGAGATATTCCTGGTTTTGACATGACCGGCCTTGGACTGTATCATTGCGGGCCAGTTATGCAGCAGAAGGACGGCAAATGGAACATTATTTCTGCCGGACCTACAACAAGTTTCAGGATGGAAACACTTGAAC
>JAUWNU010000040.1 GCA_030612505.1 Methanomassiliicoccales archaeon | reverse complement strand
GTGACTTTTCCGCCTCCCCTGGGGAAATAGCCCCGTTGCTGGATGTCCAGATTGCATTCTAGACCTATTTTTTCCAGCAGGGGAAACAGTACCAGTGTGTAATAATCAGCTGGCGGAGACCATTTTACGTCTGTTCCGCCTATTAATTCAATTTCTGACTGGCCCTTCACACTTGCCAGTGCCGGTAATATGGTCTGCAGAACAAGAGTTATACTTCCAGCAGTTCCCACATCAATAGAATATTGGCCATGCTTTATTTCATTGGGCAGAAACTCTACACAGGTTGACCCAAGTTCCGCGCCCTTTACTTCTGCCTGGCAAATTTTACTTATTAAATTCAAGCCAGTAAGATGCTGCCTGGCCAGCCCTGGTTTTGGCCGATTGGCCCTTATATTCTGAATTGTGACTGGTTTTCCAGTGATTGCCGAGAAAGCCAGGGAAGTTCTGAACATCTGGCCTCCACCCTCTCCTTTTGAACCGTCAATCATGATTGGTTCAATGCACAAAGCAAATCACCATCTCTCTGCCCTGCGGTCCTCCAGAGTAATAAACGTCACATGAATCCAGATGGTTTGTCATCTCTGCCTCATCAAAGTAGATTCTTCCCAATGGGTAGAATTGTGCGCCGCCATCTGTCCAGTACCAGGAAACCAACATGTATTGGTCTGAATCTAAATTATCACTGTTCATTCTCCATGCTCCGGTTCTGTCTGCCTCTATGCCGTAATATGGCTCCATAATATCGCTGTACCTCTGGTCACTGGCCATAGAAGAGATATCATGAGCATCTGCCCATTCCATTGCTTCCAGCTCATATTCATAGGTTATCTCCTGAACATCGAATGCCTCTTCATTATTGTAGGCCAGTGGTAGAGATGCCAGGCACAAGAGAATAAAAATTATCATGGCAAATGCTGGCATCAGTTTTAATATTTTATTCTTCTTGGACAAGGCCAGCAATTTTCCAAATATATAGGCCATGCCAACACCTACAGTAATGGCCATAGGGATATCAATGAAATTATAGCTGCGATAAACTACCATGAATCCGAAGACATCCAGATTTCTCAGCATGGAGAATATCATTACAGTGAGAGGGGCCAGGAACATACCCACCAGTAAGTATCGCCTGGGAAACTTCGAATACCTGAGTACATTAAATCCCATTAGCCCCACAACAGCCAAAATGAGGTAAGGAAATATGAGGCTCAGAAGCAAACTGGAAGTTAATTGCGCCCCTGTGAAAATATTGAATTTTGAATTCATATAAAGCGCGCCAATGCCAATGACCAGTATCAGGACCTTTTCATCGAATATGCTGCTTAATCCCACAGTTTTCTCATCATCCTTTCCCAGGAAGAACCAGGGTTTGGTCTGAACAGTTATTGATAGAAGCCTGGCAAATACGGCCATGATTATTGCAACACTTGCCATGAGTACCACATCATTGGTATTGGCAACCTCGGAAACAAATTCCAGATTCACTGACCGGTAATAGGCCAGCGAGAGCAGTAATATTCCTGGTCCGGTGATGATATCAAGAACTAATTCCTTCATGGTTCTAACATGATGCTCCGAGCGTCTGAAAGCAGTTCCCACAAGGGCGAAAGAAAGAGCTAACAAAGCCATGAGCATTGTAAGATGATGTGTGAATGGCAGAATAGCAAGGGTCATGATTAGTGGAATTCTGAACTTCCAATCCTTCCGTTTTGAAAATAGATAGAATATGAAACATAGTAGAACAATGGCCAGCAGCTGCTTCATTGCTGCTGTGGTCACATATACGAATAATCCAGAAAGCGCAGCAAAAATACCCGCGGAAAGGGCTGCCACATCATTGCCAGTTAATTCCCTTGCCAGTGCATATATGAATATTACAGCTAGGGAACCGATAAGTGCTGTGAAATAGGGCAATAGAACCAACGGTTCGATTCCCAGTATCATGGAGAACTGGCTTAGCATTATAGAAAAGACTGGCATTTTCATATTATAATCAATTAAGCCAGGGTGATTTCCTAATTCTGGAACACTTCCTGATGAAATAATTAACTCGGAAATTCTAGCCAGTGGATACCCGTCAAGGTTATATGGCTGGCTGGAAAACTGGAGCGGAACAAGCCTGGCACTGAATGCAACCACAAACAAGATAAGGATTATCCAGACAGTATACTTTTTCAGCAGCTTCAGGCATTCACCTCCGTTGCTTGCTTACTCATTCCCAGGACCTCATCCAGTTCAGGGGCATCGCCCTCCCTGTCCATCTTCTCGGTTTCCTGCATAAGACTTTTTGGCCTGGCCTTTGTCATCAGATTTCCCATTACCAGACCAGATAATGCCTGAATTATCACAGATATGGCAAAGATTCCTGCCATGATATATGGATTCATTACCGGATGAACCGTTTCACCGAACATCAGCAGCCAGCCCTGGTCCTCAATTATGGAAATAAGTATATATCCCAATATAACGCCAGTAAGAGATGCCAGTGTTGAGAGAATTAAAATATCCCTGAGTATCATTTTCCTCAGATAATTGCGGTTTGCCCCAATGGCCGAGATAATACCCATTTCATTTCTTCTTTCAATGATTGCCCTGGAGATTATGGCTGCGGAACCTATGAAGGCCAGCGCCCCGTCAAGAATTATAAATGTACCTATAACTATTTTGATGCTATTTGCCCCTTCCTGGACAAATAGACTAACATAGCTGCCATTTGAATCTTTGAAACCTTCCAGGTCCATCCCCTGAATTGCCAGCTGTTGAAGTGCTAATTCTTCTTCTGTGAGCTCTGAATTAACTGGCGTTATCTCTCCAGCGGAATCTGTTACTACCACCGGCGCGTCTGATTCTTCCAGTTCTTCCACAAGCGCAGCCTGATTAGTGGTCCTTACCCTTATGAAAAGCACAGAATTGCCACCAAGGCCGGCCATCTTTCTTGCATATTCCAGCGGCACAAGCATCTCATCTTCGGAATATCGGCTTTCATATACAGCATCAATCTCCATCTGGAACATTGCTGGACTCGATGAACCGGTTAGCAAGAATCGTTCACCCACATCCATACCAATGTTTTCAGCTAGTTTCTTCCCAATGACTGCAAAATTGTCTTGATTTTCAACTTCTCCCCTGATGATATTGCTATTTTCTATCTCCAGGAAATCATTCAGATTTACCCCACGAACAATAACCGGAAAATTGTTTATAATAGTGAAACATGAAATCTCAGCACTGGCTGCCTCCACATTTGGCTGAGTTTTCAATTCATTCACAAGAGACGCATCAAGGCTCTGACTTGAGTCCACCTGCGAGAGTACAACCATGTCTCCACCAAAAACAGACCCTGGAGTTGCCTCTATTCCCAATAGCATGGGAACACTGGCGCTGAGAACCAAGGTGCAAAGAATAAGCCCTAGGATATTCTTTTTCTTCAGGAGGAACATCATGCCGCCTCCTTCTTAGTTATGGGTGTTCTTCTTTTAACCGCAAACATTCTGGATGCCTTGACTGCAGGCCAGAACCCTCCGATCAGGCCGAACATCATTGCTATTATTATTGGCAAAACCACCGAGTTAAAATCTGCCGCTGGTGTAATGAAACTCACAACACCCAGAAGACTGGATATAGATGATATTGCAAATGCAGCACATATCCCCATTGCTACACCTAGAATTCCTCCCACAAGGGTAATGAACAATGCCTTGTAAATGAATATATTGATTACGAAGTTTCGATTTGCGCCCATACCCCTGAGTATCTTGATGGTGGGTGCATAGTATTCAGTTTCAATGGCTATGATGCAGTATACCAATAATGCAGTCATGAGGCCGCTCATGAGAATGATGCCCCAGAGATCTTGCTCAACCTGGTAAATGCCTCTTTCGAAGAACCCCACAACGCTGGACGTTTGCCTGATTTCAGTATTGCTGGAGCAGCATGGCTGATCCTCCAATGGAATTTCAGAATCAATAATCATGATGAATGAATAATTGCCTGCCATCTCTGGCCTCAATTGGTTCATATCAGTTCTGGGAATGATGAGCCAGTCATCCGGGAAGATGGAACCAGTGGAATATTCATTGTCCAGTGATATTCTCACAGAATTGGCATCATTAATAAGCCTGTAATATGGCTGGTCCTGGACTATGTTGAATTGGGTATCAACAAGATTCTGGGAAAGTTTGGAGCCCATCCATATCTCATTATTTGTGCTCTCATTGGTCATATTAAGGCCCAGGGTGTCCTGTGGGTCATAGATAGATATAATATAGACATTTTCAGCAGAATGACCATTGTCGTCCAGAAAGGTAATATTGGCAAATGTGAAGGCCACAAAGGTGGTGTTCTCCTCCGGGAGAAGATTTCCATCAATGTTACTAAGTGCAAAATCCTCATCTGTATACACCAGCACCGGTCCCTGGTCAAAGCTTGAGGCCAGGTTTTCTGTGGTATCGTGCAAACCACCCACCATTGCTATTGTTCCAGTTAGATATGTCACGCAGAATGCTATGCCTAATATGGTTGCGAATATTCTACGATTCATTTTCGTGGAAAGTTTGGCTACTATTGACATGGCTTACCCGAAATCCTTTAATATGTCCTCGGTGTAGGATTGTTCCGCCATAAGTATTCAGACTTAAATCCATATCGGTGGGAATAATGAAGGAAATGAAGATTGTTGTCAAGGATGTCTGGAAGACATACGATGGGCAGCGGGATATTTTACGCGGTGTTAATCTGACAATTCCGCCCAGAGCCCTGGTTCTTATCAAAGGAAGGTCTGGCTCCGGAAAGACAACATTACTCAATCTCATAGGTTGCATTGATGTGCCCACCAAGGGGGAAATTCAGCTCAATGGCTATGATACTGCTTCACTTTCTGACAAGGAACTGGCCAATATTCGACTGCATAGAATAGGCATAGTTTTTCAGGCTCACAATCTCATTTCGGATTTGACAGTTTATGAGAATGTGCTTCTGCCAATGAAGATTGCCAAGTGGCATGATGGGGACTGGCGTGTTCGTGAATTGCTTCATACTTTCGATCTGGATGATTATACTGATAAATATCCCGACGAAATTAGTGGGGGAGAAAGGCAGCGTGCGGCCGTCGCTCGCGCGCTAGCTAATAATCCTTCTGTCCTGCTGGCTGACGAACCAACTGCCTCTCTTGACCTGGATAATTGCGATATTGTCATTGACGCGTTCAAGAAGGCAAATAAGGAGTTTGGGGCAACAGTCATAATAGCCAGCCATGACCCTGCAGTTGAGGAGCATGTTGAAACTAAGTATTACTTAAACCGTGGGGAATTAATGGAGGATGTCTGATGAATCTAATTCAGGATTTACTGGAAGGCAAAAAATATCCTACAGATCTTCTTATTATCATCATATTTTCTATTTTAGGTGCATTTGCAGCATTGTCATTTCCAGATGGTAATGCATTGAGAGTGGCCTTTGGGGTTCCACTATTGCTCTTTATTCCAGGTTATTCTCTTGTATCTGTTTTATGGCCCACTAATACAGAAAAAGGAATTGGAAATCTGGAGCGAATTGCATTGAGCATTGGTTTGAGCATTACAATTGTCGCTATATTGGGTCTGTTATTGAGTTATACAATCAATTTCACTCTTTCTATGATTGTGGCTAGTAATGTAATAATTACATTTCTTCTCATTGGATTGGCCTTTTATCGTAGATATGTATTACCAGATTCCAGCAAATATGTCCTGAACCTTTCTATGCAAGCAGAAATGGGAGACAAGGTTTTTGTTGGTTTTATTGCAGCCATTTTAGTGATTTCTGTGTGCCTTATGACATATATGCTTGTGAAACCCTCAGATACTGAAGCGTACTCAGAATTATACATACTGGATAGTAATGGTAGAACAGACAGTTATCCAGTAAATGTAAGTATTTATGACATCTCTTCTGTTATAGTGGGTATCGGATGTTTTGAACAAACTCCAGTCAATTACACGATAATTGTAGGTATAGAAAATGCCACAGAGATTGTGTATGTCGGCCATTGGAACCAGACCTATTCTTTATCTCCGAATTCCAAGATAGGTAAAAACATAACATTAGCCCATGAAAATTTTATTGAAGAATCATTTTCATTTAACCTACCCAATCCTGGGAGGTACAAGGTAACTTGGGAACTTTTGATAGAAGGGCAACCCACAGATTATGAAGTGCATTTGTGGATTGATGTCAGCTAGGCTCTTTCATACTCTGCCAAGAGCTTGTCAACAACCACATTGATTGAATGATTTTTCATGACCCATTCTTTCTGTAAAACACCAAAATCGAAATCTCCTAATTTATTTAAAATTATTTTTTCGTTTAGTTCAGATGGCATAGGTAAATTATTATTATAGAATTTATTTGAATTCCAGTCAAATAAAGTTGGAATACCTAGGCTCATTGACTCTAATTCCGAAACACTCATAACATTATTCCTTTGGCCCAAAACTAAGGGATACTTGGATAATAAATCATGAATTTTTGAATGCGAAACTTGTCTGATATAATTTACATTATAGGGTAGTATTTGTTTAAAAAAATCTCTATCTTGCCCTCTATCTATTATATCAAACAGAATATCAGGTAACTTTTTTATTATAGGTATCCATTTTTCTAAACCTTTGAATTTATACATCTCTGTAAAGATTAGCACACGTTTTTCATAAACCTCTTTTATTTCTCTATTTGAAATTATTACAGGGTTTGGTAAATATGTTTTTCTTTGAGGAAATCGTTCGATATTTTCAAGAATATTCGGCGTTGAATAGAACATAGCTTTTGCTCCAAATCTAATAATTGATGATTTAATTCTGGGCGACATCTGTTTTGTTCCGCTATAAATTGAGCTATGGGCATGTACAAATTTGATTGGCGTTCCTGCCCGTAGGATGTATTTTAAAGACTGAAGTGTGCAATAGTCACTCAAAAGAGTATGTAAATGAATAATGTCATACTTACCAATCTTGAGAGCCAAGAAATCGCTTGCATCTAGCAGATTTCTTTTTGGGTGAATAATCCATTCTGCATCTTCTCTTGAGATTATTTTGGTTGTGTTCCAATCGAAAAGATCAACATCATGGCCTTTGTCCCTGAGGCCTCTGGCCAGATTATAGCCAACACTTGCTACATTTCCCAAATGCAATATCTTCATGCACATTCTCCAGTATTTTCAATTCTCATATTTGCCTATGTATAAAAACCATTTGGTGTAATCATGCTGGCATAGGTTGAATCAAAATATAAAGCATTAAATAGAATAGAATATTCATTTCAAAAGCGAGGAACCAAATGGTAACAACAAAAGTTGCAAGGAAAATGACATTCGATGTGGGCTGGGCTTTCCTAAGTTCAGCTTTTGTCATGGGCGTTGGTTTTATTCTGAAAATAATCCTGGGAAATTACTTTGATGCTGAAGGCCTGGGAATATATTCTATAACGTTCTCGCTCATGAATTTAATCATTATTGTGACAAGTCTGGCCCTCCCTGTGGCCATAGTTAAGTTTGTTGCAGAGTACCAGGAAAGAAAGAATGCCCTGAACTCACTGGCCTCCACTGCTTTGATCATTGGGGTGCTTATTGGGATCATAACCATGGCTACCCTGTTTTTTATTGCTCCATATATAGAAACATTTTTTGATCTGCCCAATCTGGCCCATTATCTTAGATTGATATCACTGGCCTTCCCCTTTATCATATTCAACAATGTTTTCATCAGCCTTCTCAATGGCCTTAGGAAAATGAACTGTTATGCAGGGTTCGAACTTCTGCGGAACGGTGGAATTCTTGTGTTCACGCTGATATTTGTATGGCAGGGCTATGGTGTTGAAGGAGCCGTATTGGCTCTTGTTATCGCGCCGCCGATTGCCACTGTTGGCGCTCTGATTGTTCACAGCAAGTTTTTCCACTTCCGCCTCAAAAACTTCGGAAAAACAGCCAAGAAAATATTCAAGTTCGGCAGACAGCTATACTTTGCAAACGTAACTTCCATAATCAATGCCCAGGCAGCAACTTTGCTCATTGGTTTCTATTTGACTGATATTGATGTTGGCGTATATGCGATTGTGCTCATGTTCTTCAATTTCCTAATGATGTTTCCAATGGCAGTACAGAAGATTACGTATCCGGCCATATCATCCTATTTCGCCGAGAAAAAGATAGGCATAATCAAGGAACTTGTACACACGCTGCTAAGATTCTCATTTACCTTCCTATCACTGCTTTGCCTGTTCTTGCTGTTCTATGTTGATGATCTAATTGCGCTGGTGTTCCCAGGTAAGGATACGTTCCTAATGGCTGTCCAGCCACTGAGAATTCTCATCCTCCTGGGGCTGATGTATGCGGTGATAGTTCCAATATCCATTGTATTTACCTCTGCAGGTCGGCCGGATGTTCCTTTTAAAATATCGATTGTCAAGGCTGCTACAAATATTGGTCTTGGAATTATTCTGATACCTCTGGCAGTACCAGTTCTCTCATTGGATATAGGGCATCTCAATGGGGCAACACTGGCAATAGGATCCAGTTATATTGTTGAGGTGGTTCTTTTCTTCCTTATGCTGCGTCCATGTCTAGGCCTACGGATTCAGAAGAAATTCCTTGCCATGGGAATCTCTCTATTTGCCTTGACAGTAATTATTGCCTATTTGCTGGTCACCATGGCGGAGATAAATGAAAACTGGATTGGCCTGCTATTGATACCAATCTATGCCGTTTTGCTCTTTGTGTTTGGCATTATTACAAAGGACAGCCTTCGATTAATTGCAAAAGTGATATCAGGCAAGGGTGCTGTTTAATTCAATTGATCAGCAGCTTTTCAACAATTGCTATAAGCTTCTTTTCCTCATTCTTCCAGTTCAAATCTTGCTTCAAACTACTGATATTGGCCTTCCGCTTTTCCAGAAGATTCTTGTCCTGGGCCTCGATTATTGAAGAATAAATCATGTCTGGCTTGCTGGGATCCACCAGCCAACCAATATCATATTTTTCGGTAATGCTCTTCATCTCCGGGAAGTTCGAACAAATAACTGGCAGCCCATTGAGCAGATACTCAAAGAATTTGTTTGGCAGGGCATAATAATTGTTCAAATTGGTCTTTTTCATTAATACGATTCCAATGCTGGCCGTGCTGATTATAGGATAGAGCTCGGCCTGGTCGATTGAGCCATTGAACCTGTGCTGTTCCATTGCACCTTTTGGCAGGTATTGAGTCAATTTTTCTTTTATTGCCGGGTCAATTCCATAGAACACGAATGATGTGCCAGTTTTATTTTCATTGTGGAGTCTCAGCATTATCTTGCCCATTTCCTTGAGTCCCCGATTTTCGCTTATTGAACCAGTATGAACAATAACAAACTGGTGTGCTGGTAGCTTATTTTTTTTCCTTATGTCAATGCTGCTTTTGTCCTGAATATCCGGAATATTTCTTATTACATGAAATTTAGTGCTGAACCTGTCGCTTAGTATCCTTGAAAGAGAATCACTTACTGTGATAAAACTGTCAATTTTCTTTACATATTTTCTTTCAAATGCTCCGAAAATTCGCAGGCCAGTTTTTCCTTTCACATACCCATGATATTCAATTAAATCATGCCACAGTTCATGGGAATCGTAGATTATGTGCTCAGCTTTGCACTTTGAGAATGGCAAGGTATTCACATCATTGAGAATAAGAATATCTGGCCTATTCTGATTAATTAGCTTCTTGCCTTTGGAATAGTACTTCAACTGTTGTCTGAGCTGGCTGGCTCTGGAACGCCCTTTAGAGTTCCAGAAATCAGGTACATCCACACAGAGAATATTGTAGGGGCCGCCCTCTGGCACATTCTTCGGATTATCTACAAGAAGCACTTTAACATCATAGCCAGCATTATGCAGGGTTCTAGCATGCCGCTTTACTCTGGAGTCCTTTAGAAATCCTTTGTAAGACGATTTCAGAATAATTAGGGCAGAGGTCATTGTAATCATATATAGCATCACAAATTAAATGTTTTCCATGCTCATGTGCCATATTGTAATTTCAGAGGAGGAATACACCCTCTGGGCAAAGTGATAGTTGCCCATTATGTTTTCCGGGTTGCTTTCAGCGTCCCAGGTCTCCCAGTTGCCTATACTGAAGTGCCCGTTATTGTTGGCCTCGGTCATCACAATAAAATCTATATCCTCGTTCATTCTTTCGAAGCTCGAGATATTTCCTCCTAAGGACCTATCAAGATAAAGATCTGAAAAGATATATGAATTGAAATTTAAATTATCGTTTTCAGCATTCATGAGCATGATATCTCCACTTATTTGGAGATCTGCAATAGTTTCAGTATTGCGTCCAAGGCCATTATCGGCCAGCCACTGGAGCTGATTGTTTTCCCTGCTAGTATCATCAGCCATTATTGGTCCCATGTAAACAATAAATTTCATCATGAATAGAATAATTAAAATATAGGTGAAAATCTGCCTTTTCGGAATCTTAATTGTTTTGAGCCAGTTTATATTAATTGGCAGTTTTCTGACACGTTTGACTAGATAGAGTGCTGTCAGGGAATAGAACATTATGAAGTATTTCAGATCCACAAGACCCAGGCCAGTATAGATGACCAGATTCACCACGCCAGTTACCAAGAATGAGGCGACAATAATGTCCTCCCATCTCATGGATGGCATCTCCTTTTGCTTTAGAAGTTTCTTGAGCCAGGCAAATCCCACAAGCAGAATCGGAATGAATATCAACACATAGGAAATCAGCCCAATATAGAATTTCAGGCCGCCTGAAACACTGAGGCCAGTATTCCCATTGCTGCTTGTTCCGATTCCCAGGAATGTCAGCACTATATCACCGATATACCTGAAGAAGGAGCCAACCGAACCGCCGTACTGGCCCAGGGCGAACATGACCGTGTCCTCCACCATTGCCACAACAATGAATGCCGCAACCATCAATAGGGCAAATAGTATGACACGCTTCAGGTTCAGCTTTTCCGTGGAAGAGTTCATGAGGAAAATGCCACCAGATACCGAGGCCAGCAATATTACCCCATAAATCATCGCCGAGTAATAGGTATAGTGCATCATAACCAGGGATAGGGCAGCCAGTCCTCCAAACAGGGCGAGGGGTCTGTAATGCTGCTTTTCCTTGTATGCCATATAATATTTCTTTTCGACAATTACAATCACTGTGTAAATCAGCATGAAATAGAATATGAATCCCCAGCCCTGTATGTATGTGCTGTTGGTGAGGCTGTTCACTGTTGGGTCTAAGGCCATGAGAAGCGTATATGCAATGGCCAATCGTTTATCCTTTGTTAATTTTGAAGCTACAAGATAGGCCATTATTAAAATTCCTAATGCACAAATTGGGATTGTCTGGAGGTCTCTGGGACTTATTCCTGTTACCATGCTGAGCGAGGCAATTGAGGCTGTTACCACCCATCTAGAACTCCACCCATTTGCATGTCTGTTGATGGTATTCACATCATTCACATATGGATAAGACTCCAGTTGCTCCTCATTTATGGCAGTCTCGGCAAGTGAAGAATTAGAGTAAATAAATGAGTCATGAATTCCATAGTTTGAGAAAATCATCTTTGGTACAATAATTAGAGAGAATAAAATTACTAGCATGATAACTATCTTCCATTTTGATTTCATTTCTCTATCGCCCTCTCAAATATTTTCTTGTATCTATGCGTCTGCTTTTCCCAGCACATATTATTTTCAGCGTACTTACGCACATTGTTACCAAGATGTTCTCTTATTTCACTGTTATCTTTTAGGTAAATAATATTTTCTACCACTTCATTCACATTCCGTGCTTCCACTATTATTCCGGTCTCTTTGTGAATTATAGGTATTGCCCCCTCGAATCCTTTTATTCCTATGATTATTGCTTTTCCCATGGCCATGGATTCCGCTAAAACCGTTGAAAATCCTGGCAAGTTGGTGACATCTGGATAGACCACAAGATCTGCAGCAGCCTGATATTTTATCATATCTCTGTGAGGAATTTTGCCAGTGAAATGAACATTATCTAGGCCATATTTGTCCTTTAGAGAATGAATATTCTTTGCATCTGAATCTATTATATTTCCCCCAGCGAACAAAAATAGATATTCATGGGATTTTCCCTGCTCCTTGATATTCTTTGCAACTTCAAGCAGATATCTAGCTCCTTTATTGTTAGATAGCCTGCCAAGGTAAGCGACCACAAACCTTTCCCCAACATTCAGCTCATTTCTTGCCTCTTCTCTTCCTTTGCCAGGGGTGAATTTGTTCACATCAACCGGTTTAGGAATGACTGATATTTGATTCTCAGGATATCCGTACTCTTTTATAAATCGTTCCTTTCCCATCTCATTGTATACAATTATGTGCTTAGCATTATTGATAATTGGCTTTTCAATACGATTAAGAATCTTTTTTAATGTCCCCTTAGGAGGAATATCTCCAGGGTCAATAAAAACCACTGGAATACCATTAATCTTGGCTGAAAAGTAAGTCTGATAGGAACGTGGTGTTAGATTTGTATAAGGATTTTCAAAAATTAGATCTGGCTTCAGCTTTTTTATCATGCTTGGATAATTGCATGAAAATTGAAAAAAACCACCAAGGCTCAGATTACTTTTACTGAAAAATATCAATCTAGATTTGAGATAATGAATTATGAAATTATCTGGTATTTTTGGTATCTGGCCTCTCGGGAATTTCTTGGTCTCAAAAAATTTTCTGTCACCTGGAGATGTGATATCTGGTACCAAAACTGAAAACTTAATATTATTAGATTTGCACAGTTCCATTCCAAGTCGAAAATCCTTGTCTCCTCGATACATCTCATAGAACTCATGGGTATCTACAATGTGCATCAGAATTCCCCCTTGGTCAGGTCCAGATATTTTTTTAAATAGCTTGACTCTGAGAAATTATTGTTGAATATCTCTTTGACATAATTTTTTGAAATATCTGGCAGGAGAATATCTCTTAGTTTTTCTTGAAGTAAATCTGTCTGAATAACCAAATCAGATGAAACCTTGCTAGCAACTTCCTTTGTGCCGCCCATGTCCGAGCAGATGACTGGAGTACCGACGGACATTGCCTCCAATGCTACAAGAGGGCAATTTTCAGGCCAAATGGACGGAATAATCACCGCTTTCGCATCTAGTATATAAGGCCATTTGTCCTCTACCCAATCAAGATATTGGATTCTTGGAGTTAGTTTGTTCTTTTTGATTCGGTCTGCAACCATTTGACCAAGGCTTCCTCTTCCCACAAATAATAGTTTCTCTTTATTATCTTCAAATGCATCCAATAGTTTCATAACTCCTTTGTGATGTTCCATAACACCTATGAACAAATAATAATCTTCGTGGCCAGATGCTTTGATGTTCTCTGGTGGCTCAGGCACAAAATTATGTAAGACTTTTGAGTAGTTAACAAGATCCGCAAGCTGGTTTTGCATGTACCTTGATGGACAAATAACGCAATCCAGTTCATCAGTATTGAGCTTCCTGCGCCATAGCTGTGGTGTTCGGCCAGACCTCAGGGCACAGCTTAGACAATCATAGGTTTCACAAACAGTGTGACGGTTCATAAGGTCATTTCTCTGGCATTTGAGCCAGTAGTCATGGGCAGTGTAAAATTGCATATAATTTCCATCTTTTTTGAAAAGTGTATGACCTAGCAACGAGATATTGTGATGATGCACCACATCTGGGTCTACCTGATTCACTATTTGTTTGAAATTCTTGGAAATGAAATTGGAATTTCCCAGGCCGTAAATTTTTATTGGTGTAAGCTTCCCATGGGGTGATTTCAATGAATACACAGTAATATCCGATTCTGGCTGCTCCTTTGGTTCAGCATCCTTTCGTTTCATAAAATATGCATCCAGACTGTGCATGACATGAACCTCATGCCCCTGTCTAGCCAATGCTTCAGCAAGATACTTCACATGCACTGCATCACCTCCGATATGGTATGGCGGATAGAATGTACTGGTCATGACAAAGCGCAAAGTTTCCATTTTATTTACCTTCTTAATGGGAATGTTCCATTCTGTGAAGGAGAAAGTTGTTTATTATTTTAATTGAGTACTTCACTGCCATGCTGAAGTCATCAGGGTTCTTCATGACATGCTTCACGTTTTCTAGATACCAGATTGGGTAGGTGTAGAGTGCCTTGTATGCCATATATCTAGCCTTATCCAGATCTTCCGGGGTCATATCCTCGGTTCCCACTATGGATTCATGCTGATAAAGCTGCCTCCAGTCCATTTCCTCCAGCAGGCCTTTTTCAATGGCCCATCTGTAAAACTCAGTACCAGGATATGGCACAGCTACATTGAATTGAACCCCAGTGGGCAGCGTATCCTTGACGAATTGGATGGTTTCTTCAACAGTGTCCCAGCTCTCTCCAGGAAGTCCAAAAATGAAGCTGCAAAGCACCTTTATGCCATTTTGTTTTGCCAGTTTTATAACAGTCCTTGCCTCGTCCACTGTTATTCTCTTTGAAGCCTTGTCCAGAATTTCCTGGCTGCCGGATTCCACACCTATTGACATTCCCCTACAACCGGCCTTTCGCATGGCAACAATCAGCTCCTCATCCAGAAGATTAGCTCGTGTATTACAATACCATTTTATATTCAATTTTTCTTCTGTCATAGACTGGCAGATATCCATTATTCTCTGTTTGTCAATGGTGAAAGTTTCATCAAAGAACGATATCAATTTAACATCATAATTTTTCTTAAGGTATCTTAGTTCTTTCATGACACTCTCTGCAGAACGAGGTTTCCAGGGTGTGCCAGCAACTGTACAGTATATGCATCGATAAGGGCAGCCCCTGCTGGTGTACATGATAGTGAATGTTTCATCTGTTGGCGTGTTGATGAAATATGGATCCAGGGAATCTAGAAGATCATATGCAGGTATCGGAAGCTCATCCAGATTTGCGATTGTGTCTCTGGTTGCTGGATTAATTCTTATGTCATTTCCAGAACGCCAGACTATGCCTTCAACAGTGGAAGCATCATGAATATTTTCTACAAGGGTCGGAACAACAGTTTCATAATCACCAGTTATGTAGAAATCCAATTTTGGAACTGAATTCATGACATCTTCCATAACCTTCGTCAAGGTCCAGCAAAGACCTATTGTTTTTATATGTGGATTGGCCTTTTTTGCCATTTTGCAGATGCTTGTGTCATAATCAAATGTGGTTGGTGTAAACCTGAAAATAAGAATATCTGGCTTAATTTTTGAAAGGCGCTTTTGTATATGCTCAAAATTCAAATCAAAGCCATTTGCATCTATTAAAGAAATATCATGGTTATTCTCTCTTAATATCGCAGCCAATTGGAGCAGGCTGTATGGTTCTAGTACCGAGTATCTCTCGGTTATTTCGCATCTTTCTTCTCGAATAACTGGGAGTTTCTGAAATCTTGGTGGGTTAACTAGCATTATTTTCATGTAATTTCTCCATTTGCTACCGAGAGAAACATCTCCCTTGTTTCTTTTACCATGTCCTTCATTGAAAATTCTTTCTCAACATGTTGGCGTGCTTTGCTTCCTAGGTTTCTTCTAAGTTCCGAATCTTTAGATAATATCCCAAGTTTTTCGGCAAGCGTATTGGAATCTCTGGGCTTCACCAGATAGCCAGTTTCGCCATTATTGATGATTTCAGGAATTCCGCCAACATTGGATGCCACACAAGGCCTTCCACAGGCCATTGCTTCCAGAAGCGCAAGGGGCATGCTCTCATTCATGCTGGGGAGTACGAAGATATCTGACTTAGCCATTATGCTTGGCATTTGCTCATAACTTACCTGACCTGTGAAGTTCAAAGCAGATTCAGGAAGCCCATGACCAAGGGCAATGCCCTTCCACAGTTCAATGTCTCCTCCGCCTACCAGTGTAAGATGGGTATTTGGATTTTCCTTGTGAACCTTTGCAAACGCCTCCATGAGGGTGCCCAGGCCCTTGAGTGCTAGTAATCTTCCACAGAACATGATGTCCACCCTATCATGATCATTAGGTTGGCTGTGCTTGAAATGCTCTGTATCCACACCATTTCTTATAATCTGCTGTTTCTGATTGCCCTGTTTGAGAATCTTCTGTGCCTCCTTTTGAATAAAGTCAGATACATATATGAGATTGGTGCATTTATTGAGATAAAAATTCTCCATTATTCTAAGGAAAGGATATCCGAACTTCACCATGCGCTCAGACCCATCAAGGGTTGAAATACTGCTCTTGGAATCCACAATTCCAGTATACTGGCTGGAAAAAGTTGTGTGAACTGTTGTGACACTATTTTCCTGGAATTGCCTGAGCTTCAACCCCAGGTCTGGCATATGAGCATGATTGGAATGAATTATGTCGAACTTCTCTATTTTCAAGAGCGGAGGAAGTTTTCTAGCCACATTTAACTGGTAAATGGCATTGTAGAAAAATCTGTCTTTGGCAGTACTCAGCACATGGACGTTCACCCTGCCCTTGAAATATTCTTCGATTTCTTTCTTATGAGAATGATGTCCCCCATCTCTTAGTGTTGTGAATACATGAATCTCATCATCTTTGGAAAGCTCTCTTGCAAGAAGAATGGAATAAGTTCCAGCTCCGCCCCAGTTGGGCAAGAATTCAGGGGCAAGCATGGCTATCTTCATGGATTCCATTGACTGTCAGTAGTTGCAGAGTATATTTAGTCTTTTTGTACTGGGCAAAGAATTTATAGCCCATACCGCACTCTCAATCCGATACCATGAAATATCTAATAACAGGCGGAGCAGGATTCATCGGTTCCCATCTCATCGAGAAATTAATTCTCAACCACGAAATTGTAGTACTGGACAATATGTCAGAAGGCAATCCTGCCTTCATTGCCAGATATGAATCAAATCCTAATTTTAAATTTATCAAGGGTGACCTGAACAATTCCCAAGACATTGCTTCCGCGCTTCCTGGCGTGGATGTGGTTTTCCACCTTGCAGCCCACAGGGATGTAAGAGCTGGAGCCAATAACCCAAGAAAGGATATTGATGATGGTATTCTGGTAACTTATAATCTTCTGGAAGAAATGCGCTCCGCTGGCATTAAAAATATTATTTTTTCCTCGAGCCAGACAGTTTATGGCGAGGTATCAGACGAGCCAGTGTCAGAAAGCTTTGGGCCAATGATTCCTATTTCCATCTATGGTGCATCCAAAATGGCCTGTGAATCTCTTGTCATGGCTTATTCTCATACATTTGAAATGCGCTCATGGATTTTCAGGTTCGCTAATATCGTAGGACCAGGTGGAACCCATGGTGTTATTCCGGATTTCATAATAAAACTAAAAAATGACAATTCCAAAATGGAAATTCTCGGGGACGGAAGCCAGACAAAGCCCTACCTGTCTGTTGAAGATTGCGTAGATGGCATTATTTTCGGATTTGAAAACTCATCTGATTCTGTCAATTTATTCAACCTTGGCACCGATGGATGGACCAGCGTTACTCGGGTGGCGGAAATCGTTGTTGAGGAATGCAATCTTGAAAATGTTAAGTTTTCCTATACTGGTGGCAAAAGAGGTTGGGTTGGGGACGTTCCCCGGATTCGGCTGTCCAGTGACAAAATTAAAAATCTTGGGTGGAAGGCTAAGCATGACTCTGATGATGCAGTGAGGCTGGCATCTCGTTCACTCTATGGGCTACTGTGGTAAATTGTGAAATTATTATCTGAGCGCTTTGAATTCACAAAGTCTTCGCATATTCAAAGATATTTCCAGCGTCCATGATATTCTTCTGAACCTCTGATAATTCCTTGAGCTTGCCAATGACCTGGCCTTCCTTGGTTATAGTTCCGGCCTCGGTGTCCATCTCGATTATGTCGCCGGTCTTTACCTGGCTCTTGTCCAGCTCCTGAATTATGAGTATTGGGAATCCAGAGTTTATTGCATTTCTCTTGTAAATCGCTCCAAAACTAAATGCAGCCAGACAATTGATCTTCAATGCCTTGAAACAGTCAACTGCATGCTGCCTGGATGAGCCTGAGCCGAAGTTCTCGCCAGTAATGATTATGTCGCCAGGCTTTGCTTTTTTGGCAAAGTCCTTGTATCCTTCCAGATTGTCAAAGGAATACTGACCCATTTCCTCGATATCTGTAATAGCCAGATATTGATTGTGGAATATCATATCCGTGTCAATATCATCAATGTACTTCCCG
>JAUWNU010000035.1 GCA_030612505.1 Methanomassiliicoccales archaeon | reverse complement strand
TCTGGCACCGTCCGCAATGCCATCTATTGTATTGAACGACCCAATCCAATCTTGCACCGCAGATATTACAATAATACTTCGGCTTGCCGCCAAACAGGTCATCGAGCTCACCCACAAAGTCACTAAGTGCATCGGAACTATTAGGCGCTGGAGGGATGGACACATTACACCTTCTGCAGAACCATTGATTGTTTGGCGCGCTCCATTCCAGGGCCCATCCACAATGAGGACAGGGTGTCTGTCCTGGCTGAAGTACTGGCGGCGGTGCTGGCACATTGCCTTGTTGAAGGTCATTAGATGGTTGCTCTGTCATATTTTCTCCTCCACTTTTTATTTATTGATACATAACCATGTTTATGATTATTATGGTTAACTTACCAAACACTATAATTTTGCATTTAATAAATATTTTGCAGAGCAATACCATATCATTTCACCCCAATTCCCAAACCCGAAAATCCTGTACAAATTAATAACTACAAGTTCGGTATGACTGCTAGTCATACGGTGATGTGAAAATGTCATTTAAACGTGTTCTTTTAGTTAAACCGTCTGGCAGACATGGGATAAGCTTTGCATTTGATATAATTCCCACTGGACTCGAGTACATTGCCGCATATATCGAGAAAGATGTGGACGAAATTAATATCATTGATCTGGAGATGGAGTCAAAGTCAGTACAGGAAGCCATGGAACAGTATCTGGACGAGCTCAAGCCGGACCTTGTTGGAATTTCAATGTCTTCGACAGAGCATACTGAAGGATTGGAAATCGCGGAGATAGCGCATAAACGAGGCATCGCCACTGCTCTTGGCGGCTATCATCCTTCAGCTATTCCAGATGAATTACTTTTACATCCACAGGTAGATTTTATAGTTCGAGGGGAGGGCGAAATCGCATTCAAGGAACTGATAATAAAGGGAAATGCAAAGGACGTCAAAGGAATTTCTTATAAAGAAGGCAGTGAAATAATTCATAATCCTGACCAGGAGTTTATTGAAGATCTGGACAGCCTACCATTCCCTGCCCGGCATCTCCGGCGATACAAATATTATCTATCCATGGCCAAGGGCAAAGAGCATGATGTCATTACAACTTCCAGGGGCTGCTGGGGCAGATGCAGTTTTTGCTGTGAACCCACAATGAGCGGCAGCATTCAGCGGTATCGTTCTCCGGAAAATGTTATGAAAGAGATATTGGAAATAGTCAAGTTTCACAAAGGAAAAATGCTCAGCATTGAGATTACAGACCCTCATTTTATGGGCAAGCCTGAACTGGTTGAGAGGCTCTGTGAACTATTGGCCAAGCATAAACTGGATATCGGTTTTATTGCAAAGGTCCGGCCTGATTCCATGGCAAAGTATCCGGTTGCAGTTCGGAAAATGATTGGTGTTGGTATCGCAAACTTTGAAATGGGCATTGAGAGCCCGAATATGAAAGACCTCAATGATACGGCCAAGGGAATTAATCCAGGCATGCATATTACGGCAGTTAACAATATCAAAAAATGGGGAGGAAGTGCAGGAGGAACTTTTGTTATTGGCTTGCCTGGCCAGACCGAAGAGGAGATTTTGCGATTTCCAGGTTATGCCAAGGATCTCGGAATCGTCAGCAGTGCATTTGGAATAGCAACACCGTATCCTGACACAAAATTTTATGAAGAACTTGATGCAGATGGATTGATATTTGAGACTGATTGGAACCGATTTGATGAGATGCATTCTGTGTATAAGTTGGAGCATATCACAAGCGAGAGAATTGAAGAACTAGCGTCCATCTGCATGGCCAAGTTCTGGACACTGGATACCTTTTTTGAAAGGGAACGCCTGAGAATTATCAAAGAGAATAATATGTGGACCCTGGATGCCAAGGAACCTGTCACAGAAGGCCATAAGGAATTTGTGGACAAGAGGCTCTCAATAATGGATTTTATCATGGAAAGAATAGATGACATGATGTTCTCCATGGATGCAGGTACTCAACTTCAAGGAGAGAACTTTAACACACACATGCTGCAATTTTTCGAGGCATCACCAGACCCATCAGTTAGAAGGTACACCGAGAAAGTAGGAGTTCACACTCTTATAAAAATGTCCAAATTTTTGAACATTATCGGCCCTCAGACAATTCAACTGACAATGAGGTCCAGTGGAAAGCCTATTGCCAGCTGGGTTATTAAGACCACAAAAAATATTGTGGATTATGTTGAAGTAATACCTGGAAAGATTGATGGAACTACAATTAACTTTGATGCGGAACTAAATGATTTAAAAGTAAATGGGCAACAGAAATCATCCAAAATAAATAATATCAAAATTGTAACTAAATTACTGGCATCGAACAAGGGCATCAAGAGGCAGCTTAATTTGTGCAAATTAATCATAGCAATGAGTATTGAGTATATCTCATATTTAAGAACAAAAAATAATGGAAAGGGAAGTTAAATCTTTTACTGCCGCACATAGCTGAACGCCAGGTCATTTATAGCCTGGATGAAAGCCTAGGGCAGTAAACTGAGGAATCCGCCACACCCGCAGCAAAAAATTCGAAATTTTTATTTCGAATTCGCAGGCGTGTGGCTTATTAAGGTAAACATACAGTCATAAAGGAACTGGCAACTATTTTGCAAACACAGAAACGCCAGCTCCTTTAGGGGCTGGTAGTTTACAAAGCAATTTCCAGATTGGCCAGCGCCCTGGCAGCCCTCTTAGTCCCGTAATACAAAATCCCCAATGAGATGTCCCACGAAATAATCAATAGCATCAGCCCCAGAAACTTATCCTGGAATGCAACTGCCAGCGGCGGGAGAAGCAGGAAGCATGACATGAACAATACCAGCAGCATGAACGTGTACATTGTCATGACATCCGGCGCATTTCCAGAGGATTCGTCAAAGTTCGGGCTTTTTGCTCCATGCCAGATTCCGATGCCTGCAGCAACAAAGAACATTGTTACTGCTCCGATTGCTGTGTAGAGTATGCTGATTGGGTTTAATCCGGAAATTAATGGGATAGGAACAGCCACGAAAAGAACAATAAATGGCAGCATTAATAGTACTGCCAGCATTTTTCCGTGGATTATTTCTGCCTCAGTCACAGGCGCGGTTTTGAGGATCCAGGAACTTTTGCCGTCACGGCTGATTGCTCCAAGTGCCGGAATGAGCCCCAGGGATACTACTGCCAGGTACAGTGCCAGGCCAACTACCAGTATTGGAATGTACTGGATGAAGAATCCTGGAAAGTCCAGAAATGTGCTAAATTCATTATAGAAATATATTGTGAAGACCAGCAAGCCGGCTAATGTCATTGCATTGCCTATTCCTTCTCTACGGCGGAGAAAGGTTCTTACCTCCCTGTCATAAACAGATAATGTTGCTGCTCCAAAGTACTTTTCAATATAACTGGCCATGAATATTTTTTTGGAATTTCTTTTTATGTGCTGCACAGGCTTGGACCGTGTCATGGTGTTCCAGCTCTCCAGAAGGAAATAGGCTGATATTGGTATGCCAATCAGTGATACTGCCAGCAATACACTCAGGTAATTTGTCAATTCCCAGCCCCCGATCCTCATCTGGTTCATCACCAGATATGTGATGGACATCACCGGGCTGAACATTATTCCACCGATGAGTTTCCTTGGCCAATTATTCAGGCCGCTGAGCACCGCATAGGTGAATCCAACAATGGATGCCAGTAATGCTAGAATAATCAAATTTACAATGATATCAGGGGGAATGACAAAGTAAAGAAATGGGTGTACGAAGGTTATTGCAGTAACTGTTCCAAGGCCGAATGCCAGCAGGGCCAAATTAAACACCAATGTGGTCATAAGCTTGCCCAGAACAATATTGCTCTGCCTGGACGGCTGCATGAGCAGGAAAACACTTGCCGGCCTCTCGATTAAATAATGATAGGTATCCAAGAGCGATTTTCCCATGAACACCAGGAATATTAGGAATAAAATATCATTCAGGTCCAAAGGAAAATCAGCAATCTCTCCGGAACGTATTATGAAAGCAATTATTCCGTCAACTGCAAAGAAAGCAGTGCCCATGATGATGAATGACCACGCGGTGTAAATCCTACTTTTTTTCAGGCGCTTTTGCATGTTCCTGTAGCCGCCCAGCACATCAGCTGAAAATATTTCCCAGGCAACTGAGGTCATGGCCTGCCCTCAACCAGCTTCACAAAAACATCCTCGAGATTTGCAACGTCAAGATTTTTCTTCAGGTTCTCCGGAGTATCCATTCCAACGATCTTGCCCTTGTGGATCACAGCAACTTCATGGCACAGGTCATTTGCTATCTCTGTGACATGGGTGCTCATTAGTACTGTCTTTCCGGAGGCAGCATAGTCCTTTATCCAGCCCTTGACAATCTTTGCATACCTCGGGTCAAGTCCGGAGGTTGGCTCGTCCAGTATTAGAATTGGAGGTTCATGCAAAATGCTGGCTGCAAAGGCGATTCTCTGGCGCATGCCCTTGGAATATGTGCCAATTTCCAGGTCCAGAAAATCATCAAACTCAAGAACTTTGGTGTACTGGTCAACTTTCTTTTCCAGGCTTTCATTTTCCATGCCACGGAGTGTTCCCATCATTGTCATGAACTCCTTGCCAGTTAATTTTTCAAAGAGTGAGGGCATCTCCGGAAGATACCCGATTATTCGCTTCACTTCCAGTGGACTTTTTGTCACATCCAGATTATTTACTAGAGCTGTTCCGCCTGTTGGTTTAAGCAGGCAGGCAAATATTTTCATGGTAGTGGTCTTTCCTGCGCCATTGGAGCCAAGCATGCCAAATATCTCCCCCTGGCCGGTTGAGAAACTGATACCATCAATTGCCATGACATCGCCAAATGTCTTTATTAGATTCTTGACCTCTAACATACGATACTCCATTAAGATTTTGTTATATATTTATGTTTGCAGTGATATGATAATAATCCCTTAAAACTAAATATGCATATCCAATCTCGTAACTATGGTTCACCAGACTGACAAGGATTCGCGTTTGAAGGTGGCAGAACTTGCACTGGCTATACTCAAATCAACCATATTTTCCAAGAGCTCGGTGCGGCCAGGACTCTCCAAGGAAGCCACAAACAATCTGCTTTCAAAGATAGAGAGCCAGCTAATGGCCATCAAATATAGCTACATGGAACCAAATAAACTTGCAGCCAGTGACATGATAATGGATATTCATGAATCTGCAAAACAGCTTTACCTGAGCTACAAGGAGGCGATGGATTCCGGAATGGGTGATTTTCCACAGGCAAACCTTCTATGGGCATTCAATGTGCTGGCTGGACTTTCCAGGCGCCTCAAAAATCCTGGTAAAAAACCCACCCATGGCATAGACATAATTGCAGTGACTATTCGAAACATAAGCAAGCAAGGAGAACTCTGGGTCACCCGTTCGAATGCCGGAAAACGTGAGTTCACTATTGTCACAAATATAAAGGGACTGGCAGCCGGAGACACCCTTATTGCGGCATTGCTTCCACCGGCAACTGTTGGCGGGGTTGTGAGCCAGGCAATGTTCCTTGGGCCTGAAAAGGTTGACATTGAGGCTGGAACCCTGATGAAGCCAGAAGAATTAGAGACCAAAGAGGCAGATGGCATCCTGTATAATGAATTGAAATCTCTCTGATGTGACTTTTTCATATTGATGCTTTCACAATGTTTCATAATATTTTTCAATATACTGATATAATGTGAAACCCCTATGTTGAAATATAACAGAGGTGATAATATGGTAAAACTAGTAACAGTAATTGAGATGCGTTCGTGCATAAGTTGCAATGGAACAGGCATAGTAGAAGGCGGAAACGTATGCGGCAGCTGTGACGGTTCTGGAACTGTAAGAGTTCAAACATTAAGATAAATTCCTCCTATGGGGGCAATTGCCCCCCTCCCTTTCCTTTTTTCACAACTTTTCACAACTTTTTTCTTAATCCTGATATATAGTGAAACCCATATTGTACCTAAGGACGGCAGGAAAATGATGTACCGAGACCACAAAGAATATGACACACCCCCAAAGGGCGAGAACCACGATATACTCAAAAGCTGGCTCAGGGGCGAGACAAATGTTGATAGTCTAAGAGGCTGGCTCGCAACAATTAGTGCTTAGTCCAATCACAAGCTTACGATGAACTCTTCCCCACTTGGGCAGAACTATTCTCTCCAACCTAGGCATTTTGCCAAAGGTTCTGCCCTTTTTATATTTTTGATATTTAATTAGATAAAGAATCTTTTGAATAGCCAGATATAATCAAACTCTTTACCTGAACACATCAGGACACGTTTGATAAAATAAATGCTTAGGACAAATAGGTTAAGTCGCATTTAAAAAAAAATATGCTCCCGTCGGGATTCGAACCCGAGTCCACGGCTATCTTCGTCCTTCGCAGAGTGCGAAGAGCCCGAAAGGCCGCAATGATTGGCCGGTCTACACCACGGGAGCGTTTTGTTGCTCTTAAGCAGGCCGCATAAACCACAACCCTTTTTAAAAATTTCCTATGATTTTTCTTTCTGGCAGCCCGCACACTCCCCATCACAGGGCTCCATGTGTATGACCACAATTGCATTCTTCAACCTGGCTGTGATCTCTGCCTCGATCTTATCGGTGAGCTGGTGAGCTTCTTCCAGGCTCTTCTCCTTGGGCAATACCAGATGCATGTCAATATGCCGCTCATTGCCTGATTTTCTTGCCCTGAGCCTGTGGAATTCAAGATAGTCATCCTTGTGCGCATCCAGAATCTCCTGAACTATTGCTTGCTCGTCATCTGGAATATGTTGGTCCAGAAGGTCATGGCTGGAGCGTTTGGCAATGTCAAAGCCTGCCTTGATTATGATGAATGCAATGACAATGGCCACTATTGGGTCCAGGTAGACAATATCCGGATACTGGCCCACCGTAAGCCAGATAATGGAAAGGGATACAAGAACGCCCATGGACATCCATACATCTGCCCGCAAGTTCAGGGCATTTGCCTCCATTGCTATGGACTCATGTTTTCTGGCAACTCTCAGCAGGTTTTGGGATATTGCCAGCTTACCTATCACCGAGATTATCATGATAATAATTCCGTATTCCAGAACTTCCAGATATATGCCTGTAAATATGCGCCGAATTGCTTCAATCAATATGAAAATTGCAATCACCACAACTATAATCGCCTGAATTAATCCAGAAAGGTTCTCAAACTTACCATGACCATAGCTGTGCCTTTCATCTGCCGGCTCATTGGCCATCTTCACAGAATATCTGGCCATCAATGAAGTGACAATGTCGATTCCGCTATCAATGGCATCTGATAAAACAGCCATTGACATTGTGAATATGCCAACCACCAGCTTGAGAATGAAAAGGATAGCATTGACTAGAACAGAGCGCTTGTTCCACTTGTCCTTCTCTTTAAACTCCTGAGAATTTGGCATTGGCATTGTGTATGCAGCATCTTATGATAAAATTTGCCTAGTAAACTACCAGCCCCTAAAGCAGAGTAGAGCAGAGCTGGCATCTCTGGTTGTATGATTTTGAGCATTTACCGACAATCATACAAAATACAATTCCGAGCAGGCCGAAGGGGGACGGGTTCGGCAAGCGCAGGAATTGGGTGGGGGGATAATCCACTGGATGGGGCGGGTAAAACTGATGGAACGGGCCTCTTACACTAATCTCTGATACCGCATTCGTCAACCATTATGACTGCTTCAGCCTCTGGCAGGTTTGGAGAGTCAATTAGCCGAACTATACGTTTCCCGCCCTTACTTTTTCTCAGATACATCCTGAATGTTGATGTATGTCCCACAATATGGCCGCCAATGGCCCTTGTTGGGTCTCCGAAAAAGGCATCTGGCTTTGTGGAAACCTGATTGGTAACAATGATGGCAGCATTGTATATATCGCCAAATCGCAGAAGCTCATGCATATGCTTGTTGAGCTTTTGCTGCCTATCGGCCAGAGTTCCCCGACCAACATATTCAGCACGGAAATGTGATGTCAGCGAATCCACGATCAGCAATCGAACATTATGCTCATCTGCAATCTCCCTGGCTTTCTCGGCAAGCAGCATCTGATGATGAGAATTGAATGCCCTGGCCACATGAATTCTTGATAATACTTTTTTAGGGTCCATGTCCAGTGCCTCGGCCATTTGTACTATACGTTCTGGCCTGAAGGTGTTCTCTGTATCGATTATGATTACATCTCCATCCAGCCCCCCTTCTTCCACAGACAATTGCACAGTAACAGCACATTGATGGGCGATTTGAGTCTTACCTGAACCAAATTCGCCGAATAATTCCGAGATTGCTTGAGTTTCAAATCCGCCGCCCAGTAAAGAGTTAAGAGCCTTGGAGCCGCTGGTAAGCTTTCCAATTTCCTCTCTGCGCTTCATGACCACATCGCCAGTTTCAAAACCACCAACATCAGCAACCTTCTTTGCTGCTGCAATGGCTTTCGCGGCTATGGTCTCACCGATATCTGCTAGGTCGGCCATATTCCTTGGCGATTCTACTGCTATTGATAGTAAGGTCGTGTAACCGGCCTCCTTGAGCTTCTCTGCTGTTGCGGGTCCAACTCCTGGCAACTTTTCTATTCCATTTTCTTCTTCTTCGCTCATGGCTTTCACCGTACTCTAATTAGACAATTGGTTTATAAGGATGTTGAATAGGTCGCCGAAAGTATTAGTCATATCAAAAATTCTTCGAATGTTTTTATTTTATCCAATAATCTCAGGAATATACTGACCGTTTTCCATTATCTGCTTTCCGTCGACCCAGATACTGCATTTTCGCATCAATAAGTCAATATGATAATCACTAATCCAGGTTGCTCCAGTCTTTTCATGGTATGGGTCCCCGAAGGCCACATGCACTGTTGGGAACTTTTCATCCTGAAGTATATTTCCAATGATTTCCTCAAGGAATATATTCGTGCCCAGGCCAAGTTCACCGATTCGGCTGGCATTGGGTTCAGCCTCCACGTAAGACATGAAGTCAGCCAGAAGTTCCGAGTGTCCGCATTCTACCTTGGAAAGAAAAGAACCACCTATCTCATGCTCGACATCAATGATCAGCGGAAATTCCTGAAGGTCCACATCAGCATATTTTTCTTCCAGCCAGTCTCCGATTGTACCGTCAACCACAATGCGCCCCTCAAAGGTCTTTGGGGCTGTGAATACCTCGCCGCTTGGAAGATTGTCCCAATGGCCTCTTTTATCAACAATACCTGAGCATGGAATCCATTTGATACTGGAATCTAATGTTACTGTGAAATTTGAGCCTGCTGGTGATGTGACTTTTATCTCCTTTGCATTCAGAATATAGTTATAGAGCCTATCTGTGACTTCCTTCACCTTGTCATAATCCACACACATACCTGTTTCCATGATTTTCTCATTAACCTGTACCATATGGGCATGCCTGGCACTTTGAACACAAAGCTGGAGGAACGGCCCCCGGAGGGTCTCAAGTTCTCCTTCCTGGGCTCCTGCAACAAAGAAAGTAACAGTAGAATTGAGGATTGCGTCCTTGAGGCTGCTTGGCATATGCTTTAGCGGGCGGCCGCCATAGGTTGGCCTGTCAATATTGAAAAAACGAACCTTATCAGTAATCTCCAGAGATTCCTTACGAATGGCCATTCCAATTTTCTTGCTTGGCTCGTCTGCAACTATCAGAACCCGATCGTCTGGCCCTACCTTCATACATTTTTGCACAGCTACCCTAGCGCCTTCTTCAAGTGAGCATTCCATTGTCTCCACTAATACACACCAAATATTAATTCATTATGGAAGCAATATCACAGATAGGGATTGCATCTCACAGGCAAAAACCTTAATCTGCAAGAGCATTCCAGGTTCAATGGAAATTCCCGAGTCTCACCCAAGATATCACAGCCTGAAGATGCGCCATAAGCTTACCGAAGGCTATAAATCTGGCCTGGTTGCAGAAGCCGGCCTTATTGCCCATGGCCGAGGAGAGGCATTTGATTATTTATTAGGCGAAGAGTCTGTTCCCGAGGCCGAAGAAGCAGAAAGATATGCAGCCAGCCTTTTACTGAATGCAAAAAATCCTGTGATTTCTGTAAATGGCAATGTTGCAGCACTGTGCCCAGAGGAATTGGTTGAGCTAGCAAAGGTCACAAAGGCAAAGCTGGAAATTAATCTTTTCTATCGCACCGATGAGCGCATGGAGAAGCTTGAGCAGCACCTGAAAGAGCATGGCGCAGATGAAGTTCTGGGAGCAAAACCAGATGCTGAAATTCCTGGCCTGGAGCATGCACGGGGACTTTGCACTAAAAAAGGAATTTTCTCTGCTGATGTGATTTTAGTGCCTCTTGAAGATGGGGACCGAGCTAAAGCATTGCTGGACATGGGCAAGACAACCATAGTTATCGATCTAAATCCACTATCCAGGAGCGCGAAAACCGCCAGCGTGACAATAGTTGATGAGGTTACCAGGGCAATTCCGAATATCACAATGTTCGCCAGGGAGCAGATGGGCCAGCCAGTTATTTCCAAGTTTGACAATGGGGTGAATATGCGCCGGGTTTTGGATAGAATAACAAATTCACTTTTTGAGTTGAGAATGATTTATACCCCATCAAATAAGTAATACCAATGTAATAATAGCTTGAGCGGAAAATATGGTATATTGCACTAATTGCGGGAATAAGCTTGACGGAGACATATGCACTAAATGTGGAGAGTCTGCAAGAACTTCCTCCGGTCAAGAAACCGAAGGAAGCACTTCCACTGCTTCAACAGAACCGCCAATATCTTCGTATTATCTGCCAGCTCCACCTGTTTATCAGCAACCATATAATTCACAGCCATATTATCAATCACAGCAATACCCAGTTAATCAGCAATATTATTCTCAACCTTATTATCAACAGCAGCCTCAATACTATCCACAGGATGCCTATCAACCTTATTGGCCTCCTGCGCCAGTTAAGCCAAAGACAAATGTATTCACCATTATACTGGTCATGGCCGTGGTAGGCATTGTGATAATTACCAGCTTAAATTCTGCTATAAATTTGCTGGATCTGGAGGGTTCAGACCAAGTATACTATGATTATGATTATGAAATCCTGCCAAATAAATATGCACTGGTGATTGGCATATCAAATTATGCGTATTTCGATGATCTGAGCTATTGTGATAACGATGCAAGGGCATGGGAGCATTATCTTCGTGTAAAAGGGTATGATGTGCGCATTCTGGTGGACTCCCAGGCCACGAAAAACGCCATAATAGAGGGCATCCAATGGATGGAATCCATGGAAACAAATGAATCAGATTGTGCATTTACTTTCTCGGGCCACGGTGTTTATGAGTTTGGCTCATACATCTGCCCCTATGATTCAAGCCTTACTTCCTATAACAGAGACATAAGCAATAGCGAACTTGGAGACGCATTTGATAATTTTGATAGTGAGCATATATTCATCTTCTTTGATTCATGCTACAGTGGAGGAATGGACGCAGTTATTGGCCAGGGAAGATACGTGTCCCAGAGCTCTGGCATCCATGAGATAAGTTATGAGCATCCTCCTGAAACCAATGGTCTGTGGACATACTATTTCCTGGAATGGGGGCTCACAGATAATGAATATGAAGACATGAGCATATGTTTCGACAATGCATACGACCTGGCTCTTCAAACATCCATCAGATTATATGAAGAGGCAAATCCTGAGGAAGAATACTACGGCTCAGAGGCCTTTTACTTGTAAAATTACTCCAAGACATAAGTAATCCTAACCCTTTGCTTACCCTTGTTGTCCTTCTTTATAATCTTCACCTGGCCAAGCTCGCTGGTGCTGCGCACATGGGTTCCTGCACATGGGCAGATATCAAAGCCAGGCACTTCTATAACTCGCAAATCTTGAACAGACTTTGGTATCAGATCCAGATTGCATCTTTCTTCATTGACGCATGCTTCTAAATCTGGCCGCAGAACATTGGAAACTGTTACATCTATGTTCCTGGCTATTACTGCATTGGATTTTTCTTCGATTAATCGTAAGTCATCCTCTGTAAACTTCACAGGGTGAAAGTCCACTCTTGCCTTGTCATGATAAAGCTGATTGCCAACTGTCCTGGCCTGGAACTCGTCATAAACAATACCGGAAACAATATGCTGGGCAGTGTGCATTCGCATATGGCCGTATCTTCTGTCCCAGTCAAGTATGGCATGAACCTTACCTTCTGGAAGCTGGCCTTCAATATGATGTTTGATTATGCCTTTCTTTGTGACCATGTGCACTCTTGCTTTTCCACCGGACCATTCCAGCCAGCCAGTATCTGTGGGCTGCCCGCCTCCCTCGGCATAAAATGCGGTTTTGTCCAGCACCACATAATCATCCTTTTGCTTGATTATCTCGGCGTCCCATTCCCTGATATAATTGGATTCAATGTCTGGCATGTATAGTATTTCGGTCATGTTTACCAGCACAATAAGGTATTTTCTGATATATAATTAGGAGTGTTTTTCTATCAGGGTCTAGGGTCTGCGTTTGGTTGTCGTTAGTAAGGGACTGTGTTTAGTTATCGTTAGTGAGGGCCTAGGGTTATTTGACTGGGTGCCCCGGCCTCATTAATTTTTCCTAGACCCTAGACCCTGAACCCTAGCCCCTTAGTTTTAGGCAATATCCTTAAATTACACCCCTCTTATGAGGTATGGGATAGCATGACCGCAGAGAGAATTTACATGGACCATTCAGGCACAACGCCAATAGATCCAGCAGTGCTGGAGGCAATGATGCCTTATCTCACCAAGAACTACGCAAATCCATCATCATTATACACCGAGGCAAGGGAAGTCAGAACTGCCATGGACGGGGCAAGGCAGCAAGTGGCTGATGCCCTGAACGCACAGCCAGGCAATATCATATTCACATCTGGTGGGACTGAATCAGATAATCTGGGCATAATGGGCTCCGCGTTCAATCAGAAGGAGAAAAATGGGCATATAATCACAACCAGCACTGAACATCCAGCAGTTACCCGAACCATTGAATTCCTGGGAAGTCATGGCTTTGACACAACCTTCCTGCCAGTGAATGAGTTCGGCCAGGTGGAATTGGATGTACTGGCAGATGCAATCCGTCATGATACCAGATTAATTTCAATATGTTATGGAAATAATGAGATAGGAACGATCCAGGATATGAAAGAGATCATCAGAATGGCTCATGAGCGGGATGTTTTAGTTCATACAGATGCAGTCCAGGCAATTGCGAAAATTCCTATTGATGTGAAAGATCTTGGTATTGATTTACTTTCATTATCTGGCCACAAAATATACGGCCCAAAGGGCATCGGCGCCCTCTATGTGCGGGACGGCTTGAAGATAAAACCTATCCAGCATGGCGGCGGGCATGAGAATAAATTACGATCTGGAACCGAAAACGTACCTGGAGTCATAGGTCTGGGAAAGGCAATGGAGATGGGTAAGGCTGGATTGACCACAGAAATACCAAGGGTCAAGGCAATGCGAGATCGTTTGTTAAAAGGGCTTCTGGAATCTCAGGAAGAAACATATCTTAATGGGCACCCAGAGAAGAGATTGCCGCATAATGCCCATGTTCGATTTTCATATATTGAAGGCGAAGCCTTGCTACTAAACCTGGATATGATGGGCATAGCAGCAGCTACGGGTTCTGCCTGTTCCTCAAAATCACTCAAGGCTTCACACGTATTACTTGCCATCGGGCTAACACCTGAACAGGCCCACGGTTCCCTGAGACTCACTCTGGGCAAGAATAATACAGATGAGGAAATCGATAGGGTGCTGGAAGCAGTACCAACAATAGTTAAGAAGTTGAGGGCCATGTCGCCGCTTGGACATGGAGGAAAATAAATGTATTCGGAAAAAGTAATGGACCATTTCATGAACCCCAGAAACGTTGGGGAGATGGAGAATCCAGATGCCATTGGTGAGGTTGGAAATCCCACCTGTGGTGACCTCATGAAGATGTATCTCAGAATCGAGGACAATATAATCAAAGATATCAAGTTTCAAACCTTCGGATGCGGCGCAGCAATAGCCACAAGCAGCATGATGACCGAACTGGCCATGGGCAAGACCCTTGACGAGGCACTGGAACTTACCAGGGATGACGTTGCAGATAGCCTGGACGGCCTGCCACCGGTGAAAATGCATTGCTCGAATTTATCGGCCGATGCGCTGAAAGCGGCCATTGAAGATTATCGAAAAAAGCACCAGTAATTTGTGTATCGGTACACGACCATCACTTACTGTACTAATTATTCCTTGGAACCAGTTAAATCCTTAAACTGTACGAAATCTTTTATCAACATTTCTCCACTGAGGTACAGCCCAATGATATAGACTAGTGTGCCAATTATTGCGAACACGAACACCCATCCAATGCTCAGTACAATATCGAAGTACCAAATCAAGAAATTTATGACTGCTGCCATTATGCCGGCGCAGAAGAAATGAACTAATATTCTGGAATGCAGCTTGCAATCAAGTAATTTCCATGTATAGTATCTTGTGGCAATGTAGCCAGAGGCTGCTGCTACCAGCATTGCAATTGCAGTTCCGTTCATTCCGTGGATGTCCATGTCAGGCATGAAAAGATCTGGCAGTAGTAGAAATAGGCCAATAATAAGTACGCATATGGAAACACCGCTGGCCACTGTTATTTCCCTTATCTTTTCTGCCTTTATCAGATAAGTAAGATGCGGTGCAGCCATTGCTGTGAATAAGCCTGCTCCGGCCAGTAAAGAAACAATTATGCCAGCATCTGCAAAGTCCGGGCCCAGCAGGAAATTAAGAAGCTCCCCTGAAAACAGTACATAGAATGTGGCAATAGGCAGAACAACCAGGGATACGTATCGCTCTGTCATCCTCAGCGTCTCAGAGATTGACTTGGTGTCATCACTATGAATATACTTCCCAAGTGCGCCGCCTACAAGTGCCTGGATAGATACCGCAGAGGCAGCAATGAATATGGTTATTCTCTGGGCTCCAAAGTAAACACCCAGTGTCTGGAAAGCATCATCAGGATTTGCAAAGGTAGGGTCAGCAAAATACCATAATAGTACCTTGTCTAGCACCAGAATTAATGAGATAAATGCAATTAAAGGAACATACTTGACCGAGGTGTCATGAAATTCCACAATTATTTCGTCTGATTTCTCACCTTTCTTGAAGTGTCTGGCATTATTACGAATTATCATAATACCCATGGTTCCGGCAAGCAGATAGGCCATGCAGAGCATGAATATTGCATCCTGCATTCCATTGATGAGACCTAGCATGATTATTCCGGCCACTATTGTGAATTTTATTAGTCCCTCAATTAGGTCATAGGACTTGGCCAGCAATGGACGTTCTCTCATGGTTAGGCCAACAACCCAAATTTGAGCCAGATTGGCAGTAATGAAATAGCCGAGAATTATCATAAATGAGATGGGGTGAAGTGCAGTGTATTCTCCTGGAGCCAGCAGGAAAACATACACAGAAATCAGAAGCCCGGAAGCAATTGCCATTTGAATGGTCAACTTGAGCTTCACGCCTATGAATACCCTGAAACAATCCTTGAACTTGTATCCTTTGGCCAGCACATTTTCAAATGCTAGATTATTACCCATGTCACCCATGAAGAAGAACACACCCACAAAGGATAGAAGGAATGCCAGGCTGCCAAGAAGTTCTGCGCCCATCTCCCTGGCTATGAGCAATAATGCCCCAGTATTGAAAAGTGCCGTGAGAATACTGCTAGCCACAAGAGCTGGACGGCCTCCGCCAGCCTGCAGTTTCTCTTTCAGTGATCCCATGGCTGCGGATTGACCAGACGATATATGAAGTTTGGTGTTTGATTCAGGGTCTATGTATGGTTATCGTTAGTGAGGGTCTGTGCTTAATTAACGCTAATAAAGGGTCTATGTATGGTTATCGTTAGTGAGGGTCTAAATTTGTATACAAAAGTAATAGGGTCTCTGTTTACTTATCGTTAATGAGGGTTTAGAAAAATGCTGGCCACAAATTTGCCAGTATTACTCTGTTTTCCAAACACCCTGAACCCAAACGTAGTCCAACATATTGTAAACACCCTAGACCCTGAAATCCTATTTTTGATTACAATTTCTTTTAGGTGTAAAAATAGGAGATACGCAAATTTGACACACACATAGATTAAAATGTCAAAATTGCGGAGACCCTAGACCCTTTATACTTGAATGTGAACATAGCCCCTATGAAAGCTTCATATATTCACGATGCATTACATTTCTCGTGATAATATGGACTGGGGTATGAAGAACCGTTTGTCGAGAATCATTAAGCCGAAGGATAACAGAACAGTAATGCTGGCTGTGGACCATGGATATTTCATGGGGCCAACATCTGGCCTGGAAAATATTGCTGACACAGTAAATCCACTTCTGCCATATGCTGATACACTGATGCTTACCAGAGGCGCATTGCGGAACTATATAGCGCCGGAGATTGACATACCCATCGTGCTCCGGGTATCTGGCGGCACCAGCATTCTTAATGAAAATTTGCTCCATGAGGGCATAATCGCGTCCATGGAAGATGCAGTGCGCCTGAATGTTTCAGGTGTTGCATTCTCCATTATGGTCGGCGCAAAGTATGAGCGAGACACCTTGCTGGCATTCAGCCAGGTAGTTGATGAAGCCGAAAGCCTGGGAATTCCTGTTATTGCTGTTACGGCAGTTGGAAAGGATATGGTAAGAGATGCCAGATACATGGGCCTTGCCTCAAGGATTGCCGCGGAAATTGGAGCGCACATTGTCAAGACATATTATGTTGAAGGATTTGAAAAGGTTGTGGAAACATGCCCTGTGCCAGTGGTCATTGCCGGTGGAAAGAAAACCGATGAAATCACTGCGCTCAGGACCGCATTCAATGCAATAGAGGCTGGCGCCGTGGGCGTGGACATGGGCAGGAACATCTTCCAGGCAAATAATCCAGAGGCAATGATCCAGGCAGTGAATGCCATTGTTCATGACAATCACACGCCAGATGAGGCATACCAGATTCTCAGCAAGGCAAAAGGTTCTAGGTTCTCTAAGTAAGCATTGAATTTTTCTTTAACGCTGAAATTTGAAGCAATAAAGATATGAAGGAGTCCTACTTCTACTAATTATGAGCCGCAAGGTACTGGCAGGCATTTTCGGACTGCTTTTGATACTTTCCGCAATCATGGGCATGTTTTCCTCACTGAATTATCCGCAGCCCCAGGAATTTTCCCAGGATGAACTGAACAGCCCTGGCCTGTTTATTTCTCAAGGCCTTGAACCGCTGCCTGCAATCGCAGGGGACTTCAGGCTCATGCGTTCTCCAGATATCTCTGTGCTCATATCAATGGGCAATATTTTTGAAGGCTATGGAAGCAGTGTTCGCATTCTGTTTCAGAACAATGACACACGGAATATTTTCCTTGAGGAAGTGGTATTTGAATGGACAAGCTCCGGTGCCAGCTCCAGCATTCTCATTCACCAGTACATTGATGCCAATCAATCCCATGAAATTAAGGCACTGGGCATTTCTGGACCCTCAATGGCAGGCACTTATAATTATCAGATTAGCATGAAAATTCTTATTCAAAGAAGTAATGGCTGGTACAAGGCAATTCTCGGTGACGATGATTGGCTGGAATTCCCTGAGCATAATATTGAGGTTTCTGAACTTGCCGAAGCCCATGATAATGATATAGAGCACAATTATCGCATGTATTATGAGAGGGTTAATGAGCTTGTAGATTTCGACTCGGAGAACGTGGCCAGTGCTGCAGAAAATGCTACTGTCAACCTGGGAGCAGAATACAATATAGGCAAGGTATGTGCAATATTTGATTATCTGGATGATAATTGCGTTTATACTGAAGACCCTAACGGAGATGATTGGTATTCGCCAGACGAGTTGTTAAACAGCCTGGAAGGTGATTGCGAGGACTATGCAATGCTCATTGCTGCAATGGTGAATGAGATTGGCGGAACCAGCCGGGTATATCTAACCAATGACCATGCGTTTGCCGCTGTTTATGTGGGCAATACTTCTGAAGAATTTGAAGCAGCCAGTGATGATATCCAATCTTATTATGGAACTGTCCTGAAAACCCATGCCATGGTTGATGAGACAGGATACTGGGTCATTGCAGACCCCCTGGGAACATTCTATATGGGAGGACTTGCAGTTGGCCAGTCTCCGGTAGAAATGTACAATGGCAGTTGGAACACAACCTTTGAGGAAACTGACCTTATACATGCAATCGATGTTACTGGCATAGACCTGGGATTGCCGCTATGGTTAGAGCCAAATATATGGATGGGCATGATTCTCATATTCTGTTTCGCCACTGTAATAATTGCCCTGGGAATTGCAGGAGATAAGCCCCCAACAAAGACCAGATGCCATATTTGTGCAGAAATCATTGGCCAGGACCTTTATGTTTGCCCTGAGTGTAAGACCACTTTTCATAGGCACTGTGCCTTTGAGCATGCTTATTGTATGACATGTCAAAAACCTATTCTCTATCCGCCGCCTCCAGATCTTTAGGCCTGGGCATTCTGAAGCTTGGCTTTCCTGTACCCCAGAACAATATAAATCAAAATACTGGCCATGAGGAATAAGCCCAGAATATACCATAATGTTGAGCCAAATATGTCAATCATTACCTGGCCTATTGAAAACGATAATATTGCTATAATTAATGAACCAATGAATGAGCCTATCCAGACTGCCAGCCAGACTCTTCTTTTATTCAGGCCGGTAAGCATACCTATGATGGTTGAAACAACTCCGCCGGAGCCCTGGAAAGGCAGGGCAACATAGCTAGTCAGCAGAAGAAAAGTATTCTGCTGTTTTCTATGATTTTTCTTCAGTTTCTGCCTGCCAAATTTCTCTATTCCAGTAATCCATTTTCCGAAGACTGGCAGGTATTTTAGCAGGTCTAAATTCCAAATCAAGAATATAGAGCACATGACATCCACGAATATCACAATTCCCACTATCAGGATGACATCCATAACTATCTGGCCTGTACCGTGGAGGCTCAGCA
>JAUWNU010000079.1 GCA_030612505.1 Methanomassiliicoccales archaeon | reverse complement strand
GAACTGGATAGCATATAATCCACGTATTCAAAAAGCCATAGGAATGCCCTGGCCAGTGGACCATACGACCCTCTCTCGTGCCTTCGATAATATCAGTGAGGATTTCCTCAAGAAGTTGTTTCACAAACTCGTCATCAAACTTCATGACACGGGTGTGATAACCGGCAGGTTCCTTGTGGTTGATGCCACCCACATCTATGCTTACTGTAACACACGAAAGGATACAAACAAGCATCCTGTTGAAGGGGCAGAATGGGGAGATCATCATGGCAGTTTCTATGGCTACAAGGTTCACATCCTAATTGATGCGGATTCCGAGATGCCTCTGGCAATGATACAGAGTTCTGGAGAAGATCATGACTCTCCACATTTCATTCCATTGGTGGAGGAATTCGAGAAGAACTACGATTTTGATGAGATAATTGCGCTGCTGGCTGATGCCGCTTATGACGATAAAAAGTTCAGAAGGATAGTTATGGAAAAGACGGGAGGCATATTTCTTCTGGCATGTAATCCGAGAAACAGCAAGATACTGGCAATGATGAAATCGACCGTAAAGAAGTTGTTTGAAAAGCATGGTGATAAGATAGATTCCGTCCAGGATGCCTTCAAGTATCTGGGTCAGAGATTCCTGACGGACTTCGATATAGATATAGGTACATCCAGTGAAAGCAAACTTGTAGAACTTATTTCGGAAAGACTGCATAGGCCATTCCGGGCCGCAGTGGAACGTGTCTTCTCAAGACTGAAGGCACTGGCATCATTTGAGAGGCCGAAATCGAAGAGACTCGGAACCGTGATAAAAAGCATCTGGTGGTGTCTGATAGGACATCTGGTTCAGGCCTTGACCGCTTATGAAAAAGGCGTTCCTGGTTCTATGCGTAAACGGACAAGTCTTGTCTGAGTATTCGGTTTTCACAAAAAACTGTGAAACCCTTAGCGGAAGCAATAGCGATTTTGCCCTGTAACCATCGAGATGAAGTGAAATATCAGAAAAATGTGGGCGGATGCTTGAAATCACGCCCCTCAAAAATGGTTCTTGCTAACTTCTTGAATATCAATTTTGCATTTGGTTAGTGCAACACCCTGCATTAACTATAATCGTTATAATTATCACAATTTGATTGTCAGCAATTTCACATTAAATGTCACAGTTATTGGTTCTGAACCAGTCAATTTTTTACCTATAATCATAGTTGTAGCAATCGTCGGTGTAGTTCCGGCGATTATTATGCTTAAATGGATGAAGAGAGGGGAAAAAAATGAAAATTAATTCAGGGAAGCATAGAATATTAGAAAGCGCAGCCATAGGATTTGTCGTTCTATTATTTACAGCAACCACCAGGAGACATTTTATTAATCGCCGATTCTTAGAGTCTGATATTGAGGGGGTAGTCAAATAAAAACGAAATCCACCAAAAGAATTATTGTCACGTTTTTAATTCTCATGTTATTTTCCACATCAATACTCAACAATGTGGCTGCGCAAATACAGACCTATACTCCAAACGATGATGGGTCAAACATAACAATCACTGTCGGCCAGAGATTTAATGTATCTGTTCATTGGTCATCAATGTGGAGGTGGATATTGGCTGATTATGATATTGAGAGTGGGGTATATGATTCCTCTGTTCTAGAGGTCGTAGACAGTGGATATTGGAAACCGGATGATATGTGGGCAGCCATTTCTTTTAATTTGACATTTGAAGGAATAAAGGCTGGCAATGATACAATTATCTACAATCTTCATATGTCGTCGGACTATTCGATTGAAGATTCTTTCACTTTAAATGTTACAATTAATGCCAGTAATTCAATCAGCCTTCCATTAATAATCACAGTTTTCGCAATTATCATAGTAGTTCCATCAGCATTAATAATAAAATGGATGAAAGGAGAGGAAAAAAATGAAAATTAATTCAGGGAAGCATAGAATATTAGAAAGCGCAGCCATAGGGCTTGTCGTTCTATTATTATTATCTAGTTTATCTGGGTCAATATTGGCCAAACCAGATTTGACTGATGAATTAGTAAATGATTTTCCTACAAATCCAATGGGAACACGGCAGTATGCTAACAATAATACAATAAGCGTCAATGGCTATGTATTCAACATTTCCGAGGGAGAGCCAACGTTACCTATCAATCTAATTGCGCCAGCCCTGGAAAATGGAACAATAGGTGCATACATAATTCACTTCGATGCCCCGATATATCAAGAGGAGGTAGACGCAGTTCGCAATCTGGGTATTTCGATTGTTGGCTATGTCCCTTATTATGCTTATAGGGTTCATATGACTCCTGAGCAATCCAAACAGGCAGAGAACCTATCTTTCGTGGATTGGGTTGGTTTATATCACCCAGCATACAAGATATCACCTGACCTTGAGAGCCTTGAAGTATCCGTCACATTAATCGGCCAGAACATACCGGAGAGTGCTTTGGAGCAAGTGCGTTCCGAGTTTGAGTCCATTGAGGTAGAATTCACCAGCAATGGTAGTGCTTTTAATACATCACGTTATACATTTGAAGGGACTTTGCCCTCATCTACAGCAATTAATGAAACAGCAGCAAACCCGTATGTTCATTATATCACTTTTATTCCAGAAGGGCACTCAATGAATGGAGATGATGATGATAATGAATACAATCAATATTTATTGATTTCATTTATCGCTATTGTATTGGTAGTATCTTTAGCAATTTTATATCGTAAAAAACAGGAGAGGATGAATAAATGAACAAATATATAGCACTTGTAATAACCTTGGCATTGTTAGCCAATGTATCGTCATCACTCATTTCGATGACAGAAAATACTACGGACTTAGCTAACAGCCTGATTGAGGGGCCACTTACTTTAATAGAAGAGGATGGCCAACACATAGATATGTGTCCGACAGGGAGCTTTATTTCTATTAATAATTACAAATTTGACTGCCTAAAAGGGGAACCGACTCTTCAGGATGAATTGAAAATTCGAATTTCGAAATCCAGTGAAATTGGCACATATATAATTCACTTCGATGGCCCGATATATCAAGAAGAGGTGGACGCAATTCGCAATCTAGGCATTGGGATTGTAGGCTATGTCCCCTATTATGCTTATAAAGTACATATGACCCCTGAACAGTCCAGACAAGCAGAGAACCTGTCTTTCATTGATTGGGTTGGTTTATATCACCCAGCCTACAAGATATCACCTGACCTTGAGGGTCTGGAAGTCTCTGTCACATTAATCGGCCAGAACATACCGGAGAGTGCTTTGAGGCAAGTGCGGTCTGAGTTTGAGTCCATTGAGGAAGAGTTCACTAGCTACGATAATAGTTTTAACACTTCAGAGTATACTTTCTACGGGACATTGCCCTCATCTGCAACAATTTACGAGATTGCAGCAAACTCATATGTTCATTATATCTCTAATATACCTGAGGGCAGCTCAATGGGTGAGGCAAGTATTCAAATTGTGGGTGGCGGTCTCTGGGTTGATGATAATGATAACAATGAAAATACGCCATATAGAGTTTATGGTAATTTTGGTTCTAAGTTCAACCAGGTTACTGGACTTTCAGGCGCGGGCATCACCGTGGGGATAGCGGACCATGGACTGGGAAACGGCCAGGCAGGAAATGCAGGTCACCCTGACTTTGGTAATCGAGTATTGGAAGGTATGACCTATGAGGGTGATAGTTGGGAAGATGATAGCGGTGGCTTTGGACACGGCACAGCTTGTGCTGGGCTTATAGCTGCAAATGGTCCAGATGGAACAGGAACTACTTACGATGGATTTGGTCCTTATTTTGCAGGCATGGGGTTGGCTTACAATGCGAATATTTTTCCTCAAAAGGTACTTCATGAGAATTATTATGCTGGACCCTCAGACGCGGGTGAAATACTAGAGGATGCACACGCTAACGGTGTAAGCATTCTTTCCAATTCTTGGGGCGACACATCACATCCTGGTACTCAATATCATATATGGGATGCAGCTTACGATGAAGGTATTCGGGAGTTAGATATATTTGCAGTAGTGGCTGCAGGAAATGCAGGGTCTGGATTTACTACTATTTGCGCTCCCGGGAATGCAAAGAACGTATTAACTGTGGGTGCTTCTGAAAATTACATGCCCGATTCGTATAATTATGGATTTGATGACATAATAAATATTTATTGGGATACAGACAATAATCCAGATAATCCAGATCGAGTTTGCAGTTTTAGTTCAAGAGGTTGGACCGCAGATGACCGTATAAAGCCAGATTTGGTGGCACCAGGTTACGGTGTACTCACCACTAGTGCACAAAATGGGTGGGATTCAGACGAATATGACCCTGACCTAATGTATAAATGGTTTTATGGGACTTCTGCTGCTACTCCTATAGTTGCGGGTGGTGCCGCCCTTGTATATGAGTGGTATCAGCAGGAAACGGGTTTAAGCCCTACGCCAGCAATGACAAAGGCCCTGCTGATAAATTCGGCAAAGCCAATGGGTTTGACGATTCCTAGTAGAGATGAAGGTTGGGGCAGGATGGACCTAACGCCTATTTGTGATGATCCAGAATTGTTTTATATGAAAGATGCACCAGGGAAATTAACAACTGGTGATTTTCACGAATATGAAGTAGTATGTTTGGATGATACGAAACCCCTCAAGGTAAGCCTTGTCTGGACAGATCCTGCTGCAAATGTGGGTGCAAACCCTGCTTTGTTAAATGACCTGTGGTTGCAGGTAATATCCCCCTCTGGAGATGTGTATTATGGTAATGCCTTCACTGGCCTTTGGACACCTATGAATGCTGCACCAGTCTGGCCGTTTTACACATGGGGAGATAAAAATGATATTCTTAACAATGTAGAAAATATATTCATTGAACCGGGGGGACTTGAAAAAGGAATATATACTATTCGAGTTGTCGGATATAGTATAATAGCAGACTGTGATGGTGATGGGAGTAATGACCAAGACTATGCATTAGTAGCATACAATGCTGGAGTTGATACCGTTCCGCCCGAAAGCAATGTTATTGATTCTGACTCTTACTGGCACACTACTAATTCACCAATCGAGATAAGTGCCTTCACATCAGACGCTCTAAGTGGCGTTAAGGACGTAAGCCTGTACTATCGTTACAAGCCCAAGAACGAGACCGATACTACAGACTGGCCGACTTCGTGGGACTCGTATGGCATTGGCACCAGCAACGCAGATGTTTGGTCCTGGAACTTCATTTGGCCTGGGAACCAGCAAGGCTATTACCAGTTCCACACCATAGCCACTGATAACGCTGGAAATATCGAGAGTGAGAAGACCGTGGCAGAGGTCGAGTATGGGTATGATTATACAGCACCTTCAGTACCTACCAATCTGGCACCCACTGGAGAGAGGTTTCAATCAGTAACGTTCAGCTGGGATCCTTCGAGCGATATAAGTAAGGATATTGGGTATCACTTTTATCTTAACGGAGCTATTACATACAAAACCACGACCTCTTTCGACACATCACTGGATCTGGGTTGGTATACATGGATGGTTCGGGCGGAGGACGAAGCTGGCAATGTAGGGGATTGGAGCGATAGCATTACTTTCTGTGTTGTTCCTATACCTCTAACCGGCAATGTAGGGGGTATTGTTTATAGTTCTTCCACAAACCTGCCGATTTCATCAGCAATGGTTGCGCTGGTTTCCGCTCCGACTGGCGGCCCTGATCCTGGCCCCTCTATTTTAAGTTCTGTGGGTGGAAACACAATATACACAAGTACATTCACTGGTGCAGATGGCAGCTGGTCGATGACAGTTCCATCAGGCCTACAGGATTTTACTGCCTCCAAAATAGATTATAACTCTCAAACTTTTTCTATAACCGTTCCGACAAGTGGGACTGCCTTCTTAGACTTCTACCTCACCACACCAACGGATGATGGGGATGGCTGCTTTGTAGAAGGAACCAAAATCGCAACTCCAAATGGCAATGTAAATATTGAGGACATCGCTATAGGAAACGATGTTTTAACTTATAACGAAAATACTGGAAATATAGAAACAAACAAAGTCTTACATACCTTCTCACACTCTACACCAGATTATCTGATAATAAACGACCTTAAGGTTACGGAAAATCATCCTATCTACGTAAATGGAGAAATCATGCGAGCAGATGCTATTCAAATAGGTGACGTAATGACTGGGTTGAACGGAGAAGTCGAGGTTACAGAAATAGAACGAATTACAGGTGTAATTGATGTATATAACCTTGAAGTCGAAAACAATCACAACTATTTCGCAGATGGAATATTAGTCCATAACAAATTCATAGACCCACAACCAGGAGGTCCTATAGAAGGATGCCCATTCGTATATACATGGGATGGCACAGATTATGTTGAGGACAATAACATACTGCCTTTATCTACAATCCCAGATAGAGATGGATTAGATGTAACAGATTATTATTTGCTGGAGACGGACGTCGTTCCAATAGATGGTAATTATTCGTTTATGCTACAGGAGCACCAGACTTACCAGTCCCACTTTGACAACATGGAACTTGCAGTGGTAGATTATCCAGATGGATATGAGATTGGCTTGACTTCGGAGGGTGACTGGGTTACTTATTCAACAACCGCGGTTTCTCCAATCTCTGCCGTAAATTCTAGTGGTACCGATGTGCTTGATATTGTTGTAGATGATGATTTAACTTATCGACGGTATCAAATGGATGAATATATAACTTTGAATTTCGGAAACCTGGATGATATTACGGAGGCAAAGTTAATAGTAAAACGGAAGAGTCTTTACCCTTCAAACGAATCACCACAGGATAGACCCCCTTCCTGGTGGTGGATGAAACATCCCATAGATATCCAAATTAATGAATCCGGCGAGTGGACCACCGTCGAAATACTTCCTACCAGAGTAAATTGGGCGACAGGTGTAGTTAATTTGACAAGTATAAGCTACTATCTGGAAAACGGTGGAGACATCAGGCTCCTGATTACCGGAGGGGTACGTGAGATTGACTATGTGGGCTTGGACATTTCAGAAACTCAACAGATTGATGTAAACCACTATTCACCAACATCTGCAACTTATGATGAATTCGGTACAAATCAAGTAAATAAAATTTCGAGGAGGGATGGGAAATATTTGGTACTAGATCCATTCTCAAGCATAGAGGTAACTTTCCCATACGAGGCGCCAACCTTGGCAAATAGGGCTGTTGCGTTTATTTCCACTGGTCATTATTATTCATTTCCAGAAGTTGGTATTGAACAACCTGTCCAAATAAGAGCAGCAATCGAGGGAGGCTCAGAAGGGTCAGTATCGCTATGGCTGGAGGAAGTTGTAGACCATGCAACTGTGAGGGCTCTTGTGGGCCAAAGAGTGGACCTGAACATTTCGGATGAGAACATCCAGTTGTCGTTCAAACAAGACCCTATTGTGAGTTACCAACTGCGTGCTATATTTGAGAATTGTAATGAAGAAACAATCATAACTATTGAGGCCACCTCATTCCGAGGAACCCGAATGATTGAAATAGGGCACGTACCTACTCGACCTGTCCAAATAAAAACCTATCCACTTGATGACATACTATGGAACCTAACTGGTGTTTCATTTGACAAATTCTCGGGGAGATTCCAGGTACTGAAAAACGCATTACTCCAATTCGATATCAACGAGGATTATGGTTATGACACTTCAAACTGGACAAACTATACCTGGGACTTTGGAGATGGGCTAGGGACCAATGATATTCGCCCAACACATGTATATGAGGATTTCGGCTGTTATACATTGAATCTGACTGTTGATGATGTGGGTATGGGAGCAGGCTGGAGATTCATCACCACGACAGAAATCGAGGTAGTCCCTTCCCCGCCTTTTGCAAACATTGAAACTTATCAAAAGGTAGATATGACCCTTGTAATGGCCGGCAGAAAAGGAAACACAGTAACTTGCCAGATATTCGAAAATGGTGTTTTGCTGGATGAAGTACCAGTAACTAGAACAACTGGAAGCCCCAACAATGGAACAATCACATTCAACAAATATGTTGATAGAAACTATGAAATTGTCTTGGTTTACGATGCATCCCACAATGGAGCGAACCCCACATGGCTCAGATTTACCTCAGGCAACAATACCGTAGAATACTTCACAAATTTCAATACGAAAGACGGTTATCAACAGGAAGTCATCATTGACCCTTCATATCTGGACGAATATTTACTTGGCAACCGTGGATTCTATTTTGATGCTTCTGGCTCGTATGACATTGACGGTGAAATCGTATCATACGAATGGGACTTTGGGGATGGTACAAGTGCTATTGGAGATTTGGTTGAACATACGTTTGGTGAAGCTGGAATTTACGAAGTAACCCTGACAGTGACGGATAATGACGAGGCTGCTGCCTCGGTAACAAAAGAAATCCTGTGCCAATGATAATAAAATGAATCTAGCACCCAGACTAATCTTGGTCCAGGCCTGGACTAGAAGTATAATCCAGGTGTCTGTTCAGCACGCCAACTATTATGACGTGTTGCGTGAAAAATAAATTGAAATAATTTACGTTTCACGCCTAGCCGAACAGAGCACCCAGACCGGCGGCTGCATCTTCTTCAGATACTGCTTCCTCTTCTGGCTCTTCTTCCTTCTTTTCTTCGGCTGGTGCTGCTGCGGCTGCTGCTGGAGCGGCTGCTGCAACTGGTGCGGCGACTGCAACTTTCATTGCTTCTTCGATGTCCACACCTTCCAGGGATGCTGTGAGTGCCTTGACACGGGATGTGTCTGCCTCTACACCAGCGGCCTTTAGTATGCCGGTGACAGCTGCCTCTGTAATTTCCTTTCCTGCCGAATGAAGGATCATTGCGCTATAGATATATTCCATATTTTCTACCTCCATATTAGTTATCTTTAATCGAACAGAGCTCCGAGTCCGGCGGCTGCATCTTCTTCAGATACTGCTTCCTCTTCTTCCTCTGGTTCGTCCTTCTTATCATCATCTGGCTTTGCTTCCGGTGCTGCTGCGGCTGCTGCAGCACTAGCTGCTCCCATTTTCTCCTTGAGCTCGTCGTCCAGAGCGTCAGGAATCTGGGATGCCAGGGCCATCATCTTTCCGCCGGCCAATCCAAGGAGTTTTTCTATGGTATCCTTGTTTGTTATGCCTGCAAAGATTGCCACATTCATTGCCTGGGAACTTCCCTTGGTCAATAGTGGCTTAATTGTTAGTGAAGTTGCGTAACCAATCTGGCATGCCAGACTGAATGCACCGCTTATGGAGCCAAAGAGGTCTCCCATAAACTGTTCTTCATCGATGGCCAGTACATCACTCTTGAATACTATGCCTTCCTCGAAAACACCTTTCAAGTCCATTCCCACGGTCATTGGGAATATTTCCAGCTTGGTAAGCATCTGTGCCATGCTGGCTGGTATTGGCTCACCAGCTTTCACAAGGGTCTTGCTCTTCTTGATTACTACCTTTCCGCCCTCTATTGCTGCCGGGATTCCTGCCTGCTGCAAGTCTCCTACAATAGGGCCTGGCTTGAATGGTGTTTCGCCTGCCTTGATGTCTATGTCATCCGGTGCAAGCTCACCGCCCTTTGCTGGTGATGCGGTCTTGGTAGCTTCCATGACCTTGAATAATTTGAATGGATTGTCAGTAGAGCCCACAATAGCACACTGGCCATCAATAAGTTCTACAAGTCCTGCAACCCCTGGCTTATCCTTATCTAATTCATTAAGTGCCAGTAAAAGTAAATTATTCTTTGCAACCAGAAGGGTCATATTACCCCTGAGATTGGCCCTCATCTTCTGAATCTGAGGTGCTGGAATTCCAGTGACATTTACTATGCCTATGACTGGACTGGCTTCGATGACCTTTTTCAGGTCTGCCACATAATCCTGTTTCCAAGTTGCTGGCTCCCTATCCATAATATCACAACAGCCTCACTGCCGAACCCATGGTGGTCTTAACATAGATAGATGCTATATTATTCTCACCCTGTTCTAGCTTTGATGTAACCCTTGTGACAACAGCTCTAATATTTGCTTCGAGGTCTTCAGGGCTCATATCTTTCGTGCCTACCATTGTGTGGAAGGTCTTCCTGTCCTTACTTCTAACTTTGATGTTTCTCTTGAGTGAATTTATCATACCAGATGGTTCAGCTCCTGGTGTAATTGGTTTGGGCATTTTTCCCCTTGGGCCCATAACGGCTCCCAATCTCTTACCTATAACTGGCATTAACGGTGCTTCTGCAATAAAGAAATTATGATTGCCAACAAGCTTTCTGGCTTCTCTCTTATTATCTGCATATTCCTCTATCTGCTCAGGGCCAATAACCACATCAGCAATCCCCTTTGCCTTCTCTGCTAATTCACCACTTCCAAAAACGCCAATCTTGATGTCCCTTCCTCTTCCCTTCGGGAGCAAAATTTCCTCTTCAATCCTATTCTTGGGCTGGCTCAGATCAACACCTCTCAGGTTGATAGCCAGGTCTACAGATTCCTTGAATTTGCGTTCCTTGGACCCTTCAAGGGCCTTCTTGACCAAATCACCGACATTATCATACACGGTTAGTCCTCCTGTAGTGCTCGGGGCATTCCCCTACTACAGTGCACATAAAGTAGCCCCCCTACCCTCAACCCCTTTTTAAAAGTTGTGGTGGGGTTAGGGTCTAGGGTCTGCGTTTAATTATTGTTATTAAGGGGCTGTGCTTGGTTATCGTTAGTAAGGGTCTAGAAAT
>JAUWNU010000025.1 GCA_030612505.1 Methanomassiliicoccales archaeon | reverse complement strand
TCGGAAGGTGAAGTATATTGATTCATTATTTGATAATAAAGCGTTAGCGGCCATCAGGGACATGAGATCCAGTGATATTCTACTTCTTGAAAATACTCGTTTTTATTCAGAGGACGTCGCGCTCAAAAATAAGACACCAGAGATACAGGCAAACAGCCATCTAGTCACAAGGCTGAGTTCGGTTGCAGATTACTATGTTTGCGATGCTTTTGCAGCGGCCCATCGGTCACAGCCAACTCTTGTTGGATTTGCTGAAAAGCTTCCTGCAATCGCTGGAAGGCTCATGGAAAGTGAGCTTGTAACGCTCAGCAGCCTTCTAACAAAGGATGGCAGCCTAACAGTGATACTAGGCGGTGCCAAGGTTGAGGATTCAATTGAAGTGCTGGAATACATGCTGGAGAACGGCATGCTGGCTGAAGCCCTCACTGGCGGTGTCGTGGGAAACATATTCATCAAGGCCCAGGGTCATGATCTTGGCAAGCCAAATGAAGCATTCATGGAGAAAGAAGTACCTGGCTATGAGAAACTTGTAGCAGATGCAAAACGACTGCTTGAAAAATATCCTGAGAAGATTCACGTACCAAATGATGTGAGCCTTTATGATAATGGCGAGAGATCAGGAATTCCAGTTGAGATGCTTCCTACGGAATTTCCTATCTACGATATAGGCTTGGAGACAACTGTGGAATATATACACAGAATTAGCCAGGCCAAGCGCATGGTGCTAAACGGCCCAATGGGTGTTTTCGAACTTGAAGAGTTTGAGTTCGGAACAAAACAAGTGCTCAAGGCAATGACCGAGGCCCAGGGATTCAGTGTTGTTGGAGGCGGTCACACTGCCGCAGCAGTGGAAAAGTTCGGTCTGAAAGAAGATATGGACCATGTGAGTACTGGCGGCGGCGCACTTATCAATTTCCTGACCGGGAAAGAACTGCCGGTGGTTGAGGCGCTGAAGCGGTCGAAAGCTCGGTGTGAGAATGAATAATAAATTATAATTTTATATTTATATAAGAATAATTAATAATTAAAATAAGCAATAATATTTCAAATGACTTATATTATCCTTCGCTATTCAGAGGTTTAACTAAAGTTAAATATCTAATACTCCATTAATCCTTATGATGAAAATAAGCAGATTATATACTCCATTTCTAGCACTGTTACTTGTTGCGAGCATTTCAATATTACCTTTTAATGCCCAGGTTGTAAGTGCCCAGGATATTAGCTTCGACCTGAGTTATTCCGACCCAGCCAGCGATGTAACATGGACCTATGAAAATGGAACTACAGAAATGAAGAGTGAGCCAAAGGATGTGAACATCAAATGGCTTCGATCTGAGTTGGAACCTAATGACGATACCTTAAAACTGACCATTGAGCTTAGTTCACCAGGTGTAATTAGAACTGATAATATCACTACTTACAAAATTAATATATACACTACAGCTGAAAATGCCACCCATTTCATTGTAAATTACAGTGATGGTAACTGCAAGTTGCGAACTAATACATCTGCAAGTTTCATTAATGAATCTGTAGAATATTCTATATCTGGCTCCGAACTCGAGTGTTTCGTAAGCCTCTCTGAACTTGGCAACATAACCTACTACAATATAGATGCCACTGCAGAAACCAGAGAATATGAGAATGAAACGGTTGGCTGGGTATTGAAAAAAGATTTTGGATGGGAAGTTGCTGGCAGCCCAGGGTCCACACCAGATGATGAACTCGATGAGGAAGAAGAAGGTATTTTTGATGCCAATTCGAACTTATGTATAGCTGGCATAATATTAGCTGTCATTCTGGCTGCGATTATTATCTTAATCATTGTGATTAGAAAGAATAAATAAAGCCACTGGAGAGATTTGAACTCTCGACCTATTGATTACGAATCAATCGCGCTACCGGGCTAGGCCACAGTGGCTTTTTAGTCTTAGCGTATGAACTAATCATAAAAATTGCGGTGGATTGGCAGAGCAAAATTACTCGCCAATTACTCGCGTTAACTGGAAATCCTTGCCATCATGGAGCAGTGTGAAGTATCCGGTATTATGCTTTGTGCCCCGCATCTTGTCAATAACAATCTGGCGGGTTATATCATAGCCCTTGCGCTCCTTTGTCAGCCGAATAATTCCATCGGCCAGGAAGTCTTCCTCATTAACACGGGTTGCGTCATTAGTTGCTTCGGCAACAATGAATGTTGTAACACCAAGTTCTCTCAGCCATCCGAAAAAGTAGAATAAGTCTTCACGGCGCTGGTCCATCTTTCCCAGAAGCTCCAGAACTGGCAACGAGTCTATGATCAAAATTTCATAGTCCATGTTTTGTTTCATATTCTCAGCGTACATCTTGAAAATATCCATCCAGGACTGCTGTTCAGAAGCCTCTTCATCCATGTTCAGTCGGAGATATGCCATGTCAACAATATTAATCTGAGTATCAACTTCTGAATTAACCATGCCCAGGCCGGCCATATGTTCCACAAGTGAATCACGGCCCTGCTCAAGGGATATGTATAATCCTTTTTTATTTTCCTTTTTGGCATTATTGAAAAGAATACTGTATGCCACTGTGGATTTCATTGTACCGGGCATTCCTGATATCAGCACTACGTGCCCCTGTGGAATACCACCAGTCATATGTTCGTCAAGTCCCTCAATGCAGGTCTTAATTTTAGGTTTCACTCTACCACCAAAGCTTGTAATACTATCTTTATTAATATAATTATAGTCTATTTTGGCATTGTGACTATGTTCAGGTCAGAACCGCACTGGCTGCATTTACCATCTTTTGTTTTATTTTTGATTAACCGAAGGCCCATTCTTTCCATAACTAAGGTTCCGCAATCCGGGCAATAAGTATTTTCTTCATCACAGTGCATGACATTTCCCAGGTACACGAATTTTAGGCCTTCTTCCTTTGCAATTCGATGAGCCAGATATAGGGTTTCCATAGGTGTTCCTGAAACTTTCTTAAATTTAAAATCAGGATGGAACCGTGAAAAGTGTATAGGAACATCAAGTTTCAAATCATTAGCAACCCACTTGCTGAAGTTTTTTAATTCTTCAGTAGTGTCATTCTGAGTTGGAACAATAAGATAAGTAAGCTCAATATGAATGCCTAATTCCACAGCAAGCTGGCAGGTGTCCAGAACTGGTTGCAATTTCGCACTTGACCGCTTCATGTAAAATTCATCGGTGAATGCCTTGACATCTATGTTCATTGCATCCAGGTAGGGTGCTATTTCCCTGAGCGCTTCTTCGGTCATATAACCATTTGAGACATAGGAAGTTCCCAATCCAGAGAGTTTGGCAATCTTGGCACAGTCAAGGGTGTATTCATACCATATTGTTGGTTCATTGTAGGTCCAGGAAATGCTCTGGCAATTGTAGAGATTGGCCATTTGAGGCAGTTTTTCAGGCTCAACAATTCTGAGATTGCGGTTCACATATTCCTGACTGATGGACCAGTTCTGGCAAAAGTCGCATCGGAAATTGCATCCAATGCTTCCCAGCGAGAGAACATTACTTCCGGGCATGAAATGGTAAAGCGGCTTTTTCTCCACCGGGTCTGGCCCGACACTGGAAACTCTGGCATAGGTTGTTGCCATTAACTTGCCGTCCTGATTTTCCCGCACACGGCATATACCGCTCTTGCCCTGGGGAATTGTACAGCGATGTGCGCATAGATTGCATTTTACCTTATTATCGCCTGCTGGCTCCCAGAAAATTGCTTCTTTCATTTCAGCACCTTCTTTAGAACTGCCATATCACAATCACATTGATTATCCGGTTCGTCTTTCTTCTTTATCCTGTGAATGATAAAACCGATTCTTTCATAGAACTTGTATGTATTCTCGTATTCGCTCCCAATACCTGCTTCTTTTGTGGGAGTCTCGACGAATAGTTCATCTCCACCGACTTTTTCGACTTCTTCTTCAACCTTCTTGACAAGGATGGCGCCGACTCCCTTCCTGTGAGAAACAGGGTCAATGGCTATCCATCCGATAATCGGTTGATAGTCATAAGAAGTGTAAGTGATGAATCCAACAATTTTTCCGCCATCCTCGGCGACGAACCCTTTCTGAAATTTAATATCAAATGGTATGTGCTTCTCGCAGGCATCCTCGGTGAACCAACCTGAGCTATCATCATCGCTTATCTTCAATCTTCGGCCTATTTCAATTACTGGCTCAAAATCTTTTTGCTCCATGGCCCTTATCTTAATCTCATCAATCCCTGAAATGTTCATACCCCCTATCAGGCAAAGGCTCACTCACTCCATCCTTAACCACTGAGACTGAAATATCATCGATAACATAACCAATTTGCGTTATATCTGGCAAATTAAGGATTAAATCTGCCTTGTCTGGACGGATGGTGAAAAGAAGTTCAAAATCACCGCCATAATGAAGTGCCAGCATTTTCTCTTTAGCATTGAGACCAGGTATTAAATTGATTGAATCGAACTCTATTTCAAAGCCAATATTGCTGGCGCTAGCCAAAAGGTGAAGCGAAGTGCTGAGACCGTCGGAAATATCAATACATGAGGTTATTGCCCTGGACTCAGCAAGCATCTGGCCGATTTTCAGCTGCGGCTCAACACGAAGGAATTGCGAGACATTATTTTCTTTATCCTGTTCCCAGAACAGCCCCCGGCCCAATTTGCCAGTCATTGCCACAATATCTCCTGGTCTTGCTCCAGTTCTGCGAAGTATCTCGGATTTTGGCACTGTGCCAAGTGCAATTCCAGTTATGGTGATGGAATCATTTTCCTTTGTGTCACCGCCAAGGACTGGTACCTTGAACTTGGAGCAGCATTCCTGAATTCCATCGGTTAACTCATCAAGCCATTTTGTAGGGGTGTTGGCCGGTAATCCTAGTGAAAATAACATGCCCAATGGACGACCTCCCATGGCAGCAATGTCGCTTAGATTGATTGCTGCAGCATACCACCCGATATCCTGGGGTTTAGCTTTCTCAGGAATATGAGTTTTCTGGCAGATTGTGTCTGTTGTTATGAGCAAAATTTCTTTACCATAATCCAGTATTGCAGTATCATCACCCAGGGCATAGGTCCCATTGGGGTCGAACTTCTTTATGAGGCTGGCTACAATATCCCTTTCGCCTAGTTCTGAAAGCTCAGACATTGGTGCCCCCACCCAATGCGGATAGAATTTCCTTGCGGATAATTACCTGCCTATCCGTATCAAAGATGGCCCTCTCAATCACCATATTTATAAATTTGACCTGGATGTCTCCAGTTATGCGATTAGGTTCAGTACCCATATCAGATAAAGATTTCTTTATGATGAACTTGCCCATTGGGCCGGCATGATTCACGATTATTGTTTCCAGGGCCTGGAGATCAGAGTCGCTAACCATCCATATCCAACTCCTTCATTGCCTTCTGCACCCTTTCAGATATGATATTGAAATCCCTCTCCAGGCGTCCGATATCGCCAGAATATTTTGTTTCTTCAATGCCAGAATAATCGCCCTTGCTTACTCTCTCGGCCATGCTGGCTACATGTCTCAAGGGTTTAATTATTTCCCGATATAAATAATTAGCAATTAATGATAATAATATTATAGAAAAGATTATAGAAATTAATGAAGATAATAATATTAAATCTGGAAATATCATATGAGATAAAGCAGCAGCCAGTGGATTGAATATGAGAAACATGACCATGCCGATTATTATCTTTTCATTGAGACCTATACCTAGAATCTCTGGTTTATCATTGTATTTGTCTGCCTCAGGAGGCCCAAGCCAGTCATAGGCTATCTTCATACTGGCCTTCATTCTGGAAAGAGATTCTGAAATGATTATGAGCTCGGTACTGGCCTCAACTTCCAGATCTACGTCCAGATCTCCGGCGACCATTTTCTCTGCTGCCTTGGAAAGTTTTCTCACCGGCTTTGTAATCCATTCCATTAGATAATGGGCAATAATGCTTATAAAAATCAGCAAAGCACAGAATGTCAAAATACCAATTATAGCATCAGAAAATAGCCCATCCTGAACATAATGGTCTATGAGAAAAGTTACTAAACCAGGTATTACTGCGGAAGCTATGTAAACCACAAGAAAACCAGCAAGAAGCTTGGTTTCGATTGTCATTTTTTTCTCTACTTCATCCTGAACGTCCATGATACCTGCATAAACCATCTGATTATAATATTTTTCCGAATTCTAATTAACAAGTAAATTATATAATCAATAATAGCATTCACGGTACAATAAAGAAGCCTAAAGAGGTAATAAAATGGCAGATGAGAGAATTCAAACATTTATCAAGGGTCTAGACGAGACCATGGAAGGGGGAATTCCAAAAGGACATGTAGTACTTTTAACTGGAATGCCTGGCAGCATGAAATCCTCCGTGGGGTGGAACATAATTTACCAAAATGCAAAGAACAAAAGTATCAAAGGTATTTACATAACTCTTGAGCAAGAACGTGATTCCCTAATGGAGCAGATGGATCGGCTGGGAATGTCTCTTACTGACATGGAGAACATGCTCAGTGTTGTGGACATTGGATATCTCAGGCTCAATGCTGAAAGCATGGATTATGGAGATAGCTGGAGCAGTGTTTTCCGCATGTATGTGGAGAATATGAAGGAATCACAGGGCTATGATATTCTGGTGATAGATTCACTGGCAGCCCTTGAGGTTCTATCAGATGTCAAGAGCAAGCGCGCAGAATTATTTCACCTATTCGGATGGCTACGAGAGCTAGGAGTAACAACTTTCATAATTACAGAAGCGTCAAGCAGTCAGGATATTGTTAGAGATGAGGACTTCCTGGCAGACGGTGTGATTCATCTGGACCTGAGAAGGGAAGGTGACAGCGTGAACCTCTATCTTTGTGTAAACAAGATGAGAAAGACCAATCACAAGAGAACTTATACACCGCTAATATTCGATGCTAATGGCTTTGAGATTATATCTGATTAAAATTAAGTCACAATCTCGCCCAATTTATCCAATTGTATAGCTCGCTTTATTTCCAGCGCCAGTCTTCTGCCAGTGGACATTGGAGTTCTCCATAGAGCATTACCATAGGGATGCCCAACAGCCATGTGAACATTTGTTCCGCCGCCGACCCTTGGGGCAACGTCATATATGTAGAAATTGAGGTCTTTATCGACACAGGTTTGCAGGCAGAACGGCCCAATAACTCCAGGTGAATAATGTTCCTGGCATGCCTCAATATACTTTTCCCCAAGTTCGAATGCCTTTTCCAGTAATGATTCTCTGAGCGTAGCCGAATTATGACCGCATACTGTGTATTCTGGAGTCTGCTGTTCCCCAACAAGTGACATTTGCTGGGGCGCAGGAAGCCGGCAGTGGCCATCCAGTGAGGTCTCGAAACGCCAGTCTATTCCAATTAATTCAAGTTTAGCCATCTTCTGCTCGATTGGGCTGTAGAAATAGTCCATATTGAACACCGGGCCTATGACGTAATTCTCGATCCTTGCGCTGTCTAAATCTTCGCGGTTGATAACATTATTCTTGACCAGTTCATCTGCTTTCTCGTTGAACTCGACAAATGTTGAGGCTGTGAAAAATCCTCTTTCGAGCTTTTTCACCTTGTGGGCCAGCTTGACAATGCACAGTCCATCGATGTCCCGGGGGGTTTCAATTTTTTCCGGGAATGGTAAACCTGCCTTTTCCAGCATCCAGTAATAGTCATGTTCCTCGCCTCTGTCCTCACTACGGAGCAAATTTCTGGACCCAAGCATTGGGACTTTGAAATCATTCTCAATGTCAGTTATGCTGGAATATGATGTGAATGAGCGATTTGGGATCCATAGAACATTTTTATCACGAAGCATTTGCTGATTATCTGGCTTCAGAATATCATTGAACTTGTCCAGCACCAGTGCTTCGTTTATCATGCCTCTGGTGGAAAAACCATCGGGCCCCATGTCTGCCTTGAAATAATGAGAATAAGTTTTTTCACGACCTTTCTGGCACACGGCTAGTGTTGGCAGACCTTCTTCGGCAGCACCATCGCAGACATCAAGTGCAGAATGACTGGCTGTCATCCCCACGGTAATTTTATCGGTGTCATAACCCTGAACGATTTCCTGGATCTCCTTTCGGTCTATCATGGTATCGAGGTGGGAAATGCCCTTTATATATTTAACTATTGTAAATTACTTATATTATCAATATCATGTATTCCTCAATGTGGAGTAGGGCATTCATTCTGGCCATTGTTTTCATGCTGGCAGTTCCTGCCATGTCAATGGGAAGCCAGGTTGAGCCAGGAATAATGAATGAACCAGTGCCAGAAACTGGTGCCCTTGTTGGAAGAATAATTTGCATTGATCCCGGTCATGGCGGCACCGACACCGGAACCCTGGGCATTGATGGGGTTGGCTATCCCGAGGAAAAGGACCATAACCTTGATATGGCGCTGTATTTGAAGAAAATATTGCTGGAAAAAGGGGCAACTGTGGTCATGACCCGCGAGACTGACATTACGGTTTCACTGGCAGATAGATGCATAATTGCCAATACAGCCAGCGCGGACATTTTTCTCAGCATTCATTGCAATTCCATAGCCAGTGCTACAACCCAGGGAACTGAAACTTTCTACTGGGGAGTTGATGCTGGAACATATTCGGTAAATGGAAAAAGACTGGCAGAGAATGTCAATGAGGAATTAGTGGACCATCTTGGCTCCAATGACAGAAGCGCAAAAATGGATTTCCCCTATTTCGGATTTCACCTATATGTGCTGGCCAATACTGCAATGCCAGCTGCCCTGACAGAGGTGGGTTTTATGTCTAATTTGACCGAGTTCAATAATCTCAATACCACATGGTACCGCAATCTGGCATCAGAGGCAATGCTTGACGGGATTCTTCGGTATTTCAGGCCGGATTCATCGCCAATCAGAATTAATTCAGATGTTGAAATGACAGCCATGGACATATCCGAAGGCTGGCCAGGAGATGGAAGCGCAGGAAACCCATACATCATCGAAGAATATGATATTGACGGCACTGGTTCAGGATATTGCATGTATATTGGAAATGTGAGCCAGTCATTTATTGTGCGTAATTGCAGCCTTCACCGGGCCAGCGGTTTATTCGGTAATTGGTATTACAACACTAGCCTGTACATCTACAATTCACCCAATGCTATTGTTGATAATGTAACAAGTTATCTGAACGATGGCTATGGTATCCGGATTCAGAATTCGGATGGGGCAGAAGTGAAGTACTCCGATACACATCTGAACGGTTATTATGGGATTTATTTCAGGTATTCTGATTTTGGCCAGGTAATTGGATGTTCGGCAAATAATAATACTTATTCCGGCATTATATTATATAATTCAGACAATAATACTATCCAGTCCTGTGAAATTATGGATAATGATGCCTATGGAATTTACATGGACGGCGGAATTTCCAATCATATAGTTGGGAATTCTATTGTGAGGAGCGCAGATTACGGAATATACATGTTCAATTCATTATTATGCAATATATCGAGCAACATCATCAATGAACAAAATGAAATAGGAATATACAATTTGAACTCTGACTTTATGACCATATATGATAATGAAGTGCGATTTTCCGGAGACACAGGCATAGAAATATCTTCATCATCAAATAATAATGTAATCTCATGGAATCGAGTTTCCAATACCCCCTTATACGGCATCCAGATAGGAGATGATTTTGGCGCGGCGAATTATAATAATGTGCACAATAATACGGTGAATGGCACAGCGTTCTTTGGAATATATGTGCTTAAATCCAGTTATAATGAGATTCACGGCAATACTTGCTATTGGAATGGTGAGTTTGGCATTTATGTGAAGCTTAGCCAGTACAATGAAGTACATGATAATCTGGCCTACGATAATGTATATGGGATATGTTTGAGATATTCCAGCCATAACAATAATGTTCGGAACAATACCTGCCATACGAACAATCGTTTTGCAGCCAGCTACATAACTGCTGGCATTGCCCTGGAATATGATACCTATGACAATATGGTCATTGGCAATAATGTGTACAATCAGAGCATCTATAATGGCACTGGCATACTTCTCCAGTTTTCTAATAATAATTTTATTCGAAGCAACAATATGTCTGAAAATATGTTTGGCTCATATCTTTATGACGAGAATTACACGACACTGGACAGGAATAATATTGCAGATAATCAGCTTGGTGTTTTTATCAGTGAGTTCTCAACGGCAAATACAATAGCAAGCAACAATTTTTATAATAATATTGTCCAGGCAAATGATAGTTCAGGAAGCAGCAATAACTGGGACGCTGGTTACCCTGCCGGCGGTAATTATTGGAATGATTTTTCCGGTGTGGATTCGAACTTTGGCCAAAACCAGGATATGCTGGGAAGCGACGGAATAATCGACACCCAGTATGCAAATATCCAGAACACTAGCTCCATGGATGATTATCCATTGGCTAGTCCTTTCCATTATGTTGAACAGGACATTGTTCTCCAGCCAGGCTGGAATCTTATTTCACTGCCAATGCGGCAGCTTAACTGGTCATTTGACAGTGTGCTGGCAAGCATATCTGGAAAGTGGGACCGGATTTATGCCTATTATTCAGCTGATATCTCAAATCCCTGGAGGTCCTATTCGGTTTTCAAGCCAGATGGCCTGAACGATTTGGGAGAAATGAGCCATTTCAACGGATACTGGGTGTATATGACAGAAGCTGCATCATTTACTGCCTCCGGGGACATTTTCGGCTCCCAGCTTTCATTGCCTTTGAAAGCCGGATGGAACCTTGTGGATTATCCTTCTCTTTCCAGCGGAACACTTGACAGCATTTTTGCTGGTACTGGCTATGACCGTGTTGAGGTGTTTGACGATGGAGCGCCATATCTCATTTCCCAGGTTATTGATTCCTATGTGATTCAGCCAGGCCAGGGAGTATGGGTCAGGGTTCCGGCAGATGTTATTTGGACAATTTCATAAACATGGTGTACGGTGTTTTTCCCGGGCTTCTGCTAACATAGTTTATATATACTGTATAATACAATTACTATAATGGGCTGAGTTCATGAGAGGAAAAAGTATTCTAACAATTGTGGTATCGGTAGTAATAGCATTGATTTTTTGTATGCCAGGACAAATTATTGCAAAGGAGGAAACTCCGGAGCCCCTGGCACCAATATTGCCGTTTGAGGCATGGGGCCAGATATATGTTGATGGGGCTTTATTGGCTGCCCCGGAACACACTCTCATGACATTGATAAATGATACGGTTTTTGGCACTTTTGTCGTTATAGCTGATGGATATTACAGTATTGATACATACGGCGACCACACGGATACTCCAGAAGTCCGGGAAGGCGGTGGAAATGGCGACCTGGTATATTATCAGCTTATGAAAAATGACGGCGTGCCAGGCAGAAAATTGATGACTGCCGAAGAAACATTCACATTTATCAGCGGAGGGGATGTCAATACAGACCTTCATTTCTCAAGCACTGGAAGTCCATGGCCAGTAAAAATATCCAGTCTAACGCCAAATCCATCGTCAGGAGATGATTGCATAACCCTTTGCAACCCAGGAAACGAAACCGCAAGTTTAGATGACTGGAAACTCCGGGACCGGGACGGCTGGGAGATGCCCCTTTCCGGCAGCATTCCAGCCATGGGGGAGATCGTTATTGACCTGGGCGGCGACATTCTCAGCAATCCGGCAGACGGAGGGACTACATCAGGAGATGAAATTTCACTATGCTGGCAGGACCCCCTGGGAGTAATGGGCGGCGGAGAATGGGTGGCAATAGACCAGGTAGAATACGGCAATCAAAACGATTACTGGGACAATACCACATTATTGGATTATCCAGATACGCCAGCCAGCGGTTTTAAGATTATTAGATCACCGGACCCATTCACAGACACTGATAATTGCATCCAGGATTTCGTCATGGAAGCAGTTGAACTACCAGTAGCAGAAGCGAATATTCCACTGGACATTGGCTGGAACCTTGTTTCAATATCAATCATACCATTGAATATTTCTGTTGAAAGCGTGCTTTCTTCTATATTTGGCTCATATGACTGTGTAAAGGCATATGATGCCTCTGATTCTTCGGACCCCTGGAAAACATACCGCCCTGGAGCGGCCACAAATGACCTCTACACGATTGATCACACCATGGGATTCTGGCTCAGGACAACCGCCCCATGCACGCTAACTGTTGAAGGGACAGAGCCAGTATTAACAAATATCACATTGAAGACCGGGTGGAACCTTGTTGGGTATCCTTCGAATACTGACAGAACAGTAACAGTAGCAATGGCTGGCACTGGATATGATAAACCGGTGGAAGAGTTTGATAATGGAACACCATATCTTATCAGCCAGAAGGCAGATAATGAGTTCATGACACTTGGAAACGGATACTGGGTGCATGTTCCTGCGGACACGATATGGGTGGTGGAATATGAAACAGCACCACCAATTCCATATGTCGTCTTCGGCTATGTTTACCTCTATGATGGAACATCTGCTGGTGGCTACAATCCACTGACATCCTCCGGCGCTGCAACTCTTGATGTGGAATGGTGGAATCCCTCTATTGGAACCTGGGACAGCATGTCAGTACCGGTTGCGCCCACTGGCCAGTTCAGTGCAGATTTGCCGGACTCCCAGGACGGCGGAATTATCTATCTCAATGCAACATTTGATGCGCCCTACAGCAACAATGGGTACAATTACACAATAATCGACCAAATGATGGGATTCTCAATGCAGAATGTTGTTTGCGGGGTGCCATATGAAATAGAGTTCCTGGGTGCACCGCCAATGGTTATGCCCGGAGTGCCCTACCCATATGAATATGAAATACAGGATAGGGACAATATGAGAGCCCAGGGTTATTTCACCCACGTGGATGGTTTCATAGATTTCAGGTGCTCAGACCCACTTTTTGTGCCGCCACCCCCAAGGACGTTTGACGGAACTGCTGACGCACAACCTGGATACGGCCTTGAAATGCTGACACTATTTACTTCTGATGCACAATTATTGGAGGTATTTGAACTGGTAGAAAATAGCTATCTAACACCCTGGTATGACTTTTACATAGGGCCGGGCAACACCATTCCAGGATGGAATTCGGATACTGCCAATATTTGGCCCATGGTTTTCTGATAATCAAAACCAGCTAGTTCAACATAAACCCCAACAGCCCGAACAACATCATTAATGTCAATCCACTCATCAGTCTGATGGGCCATTGTTGGGCCGCCAGGCCCCAGGACAATGATATTCTTGTTCAGCTTGCCGAAGACCGCCATTTCCGTGCCGTATGGAACCTTATAGGACTTTCCATCAACAAGTTCCTCAATGCGAGCCAGCAATTCATCTGAGATTGCGGATTTCACCGGAATAAGCTCGTGGATTAATTCCACTTCCACAAAATCATCGTCTGCCCTGATGAGTTTCTTCATAATCTCCAGCATCTCCGCATTTGTGTAATCTGCTGGAAAACGAACATCGATTGTTGCACTGGCCTCATCAGGAACAACGTTCATTCCTGTGCCTCCGCTAATTATGTCAATGCCGATTGTCACAGGGTCGTCCCTGTGCTTTCCATAAAGCTCGGAGCCAGTAAGAGCGTTCAGCCGCTCAATGAGGTCAACTATGGCGTTCCGTCCCAATTCAGGCATACTTGCATGGGCGCTTTTTCCTGTGGTTGTGATTTTGAATTGAACGATTCCTTTCTCATCAACAACCGGGCACAGGTCGGTTGGCTCGCAGATGACAAATAATGGGATTTCGGAGATCTCAGGATGATGCCCCGCTACCTCTTTCGCGCCGGCCATTCCAACTTCCTCGTCTGTGGTGTAAACTATTGCAAAATCTATGTTTTTCTCGATTAAGATCTCGGCAGCCAGTAAAAGGGCGACGCAGCCGCCCTTCATGTCCAGAGAACCCCGGCCGTAAACAATATCACCTTCAACCTGGCCATTCTCGAAGCTCCAGTTAGTGCCCCTGGGGACAGTGTCCAGATGCCCGTTGAAGAGTATTTTTGGCTGACCCTTGGCGGCGAAGATTGCCGGGTTTCCATTATTCTCATGTCTGTGAATTGTCAGGCCCATTTTTTCCAGATGCGGAATTACCACGTTCAGAACTGCATTTTTATCAGAATCTGGCTCACTCTCAGCTTTAACTAATTGGACAAGCAGGTCGATTGCGCGCTGCTTGTCTATCATTATTCACCTACTGGCCAAAATCTGCAGCTTTGAACTCTTCGATGAGCACTGGAATTATCTCGAACAAATCTCCGACAATACCGATATCTGCAACAGTGAATATTTGCGCCGCTGGGTCTTTATTTATTGCAATGATGAAATCAGAATTTTGCATTCCTGCCCTGTGCTGGATGCTGCCGGAGATTCCGCAGGCAATGTACAGCTGCGGCCTTACAGATTTACCTGTCTGGCCAACCTGATGGTCTTTGGATATCCAGCCCTTTTCAACAGCAACTCTTGAACCGCCAATTTCCGCGTTCAGAACATCTGCCAGTGCCTGGATTGTCTTGAAACCCTCTTCTCCGCCGACACCTCTGCCGCCTGAGACTATGACCTTTGCGTCTTCCAGGTTTGCCACCTGCTTTCTTTCCTTGACAATCTCGATAATTCTGGTCATTACATCTGCATCAGTGAGTCCAGCGTCGAAGTTCACTATCTCGCCCTGCTTTGATGCATCTGGTTCAAGGGCCTTCATGATTCCCGGCCTTACAGTGGACATCTGCGGCCTGTGGTCAGGACACATGATTGTTGCCATGATATTACCACCAAATGCTGGCCTTGTCTGTAGCAGCATATTGGTGCCTTCCTCGATTGTGAGCTCGGTGCAGTCTGCTGTAAGGCCGGTGTTCAGGCGTTTCGCGATTCTCGGGCCTAAATCACGGCCAATATGAGTTGCGCCGTAAAGAACGATCTCTGGCTTTTCCGAGTTAATGAGTTTAATCATTGCATTGGCATAGCAGCTGGTATTATACTTTTCCAGTCTTTGGTCCTGAATAATGTAAACTTTATCGGCCCCAGCTGCAATAAGCTTCGGGGCAAGACCTTCAATTCCCTGGCCCATGAGTGTTGCCGATAGCTGTACTCCTAATTCATCAGCCAGTCCTCTTCCGCGGCCAAGCAGTTCAAATACAACCTTAACAAGTTCTCCGCCTCTCTGTTCTGCAAAGACCATTACGCCTTTGTAGTCGCCAATGGAGGGTTTTGCTGCCGGAGCGGTTGTCGGAACCGCTACTGGAACAATATCACCAATAATTTCAATGGCATTTACGGGGCAATCATCTGCGCCTTCCTGGATGCCTGGTGCATTTGGATTTTTGACTATTGCTTTCATTTCATCATTGATTTCATAGCCTTCTGGAGATTTCTTCACGCAAATGCCGCATCCGATACAATCGTCAACATTGATTTTTACTTCTGCCATATTAATCTCCTCCTTTCATTCGGAGCTTTCGAATGTGCGATTTTCGCACATTTGAAACTTCGGCCTTCCCGAAGTTCAGAATGTGTTCACTTTGTTCACTCATTCAAATCACCTCACCACGTTCTTGTCCATTAGTTTGGCAACAAGTTGCTTGCAAACTTCATTCGTTGTACCTTCAAGTATTTCACCCTCACCCTTTGGTTCCGGGGCAAATGACTTTTTAACAGAGGTTGGTGAACCATCCAGTCCTATACATTTTTCATCTGCCTGAATGTCGGCGGCTGTCCAGGTTGTGATTTCTTTCTCCTGGTAGGCTTCCACAATACCCCTTACGCTTGGGTATCTTGGTTTATTAACATCAGATATAACTGTGAGAAGTGCTGGAAGATTTGCTTCAACCCTTTCATAACCATCTTCAAGGGCGCGTTCGCAGATTATCTTGCCATTATCAACATCAACCTTTCGGACATAAGTTATCTGTGGAAGTTCAAGGTGTTCAGCCATCTGGGGACCTATCTGGGCAGTATCGCCGTCAATTGCCTCACGACCGCAAATAATCAGGTCATAGCCGATCTTCTTTGCAGCCTCACCCAGAGTATAGGATGTGGCCCAGGTATCTGCTCCTGCAAATGCTCTATCACATAGCAATATCATGTCATCGGCTCCCATGGCACTGGCCTCGCGAAGTGCGTCACCTGCCTGGGGCGGCCCCATTGATAGAACAGTCACTTTTCCACCATGTTTCTCCTTTAATCGAAGAGCCTCTTCAATGGCATGTTTGTCATCTGGATTGACTATGCTGGGCACACCCTCTCTTATGAGTGTTCCGGTCTTGGGGTCAATCTTTACATCGGTGGTATCTGGCACCTGCTTCACGCACACTATTATGTCCATTTTATCTTCTCCTTCAAATTAATTGTATTTCCGAAACTGAGCATGTGAGCCCGAGTTTTCTTGTTTGCCGAATTTTTTTCTTTTGGAGGGCGAGCCAGCGTAAGTTTTGGTAAAAGAAAAAAACTCTCTGGCACCTGCTTCACACACACTATAATATCCATATATATCCCTCTATTTTAATAAATTTCCCGCGATAACCATCTTCTGTACCTCGGTTGTTCCTTCGTAGATCTCAGTTATCTTTGCATCTCGGTAGAATCTTTCCACCGGATATTCCTTCGTATATCCATATCCGCCATGGATTTGGATGGCATTTCTTGTGGCATTCATTGCAATGTCTGATGCGAAAAATTTCGCCATTGCCGCTGAAACAGTGTAGGGCTTTCCCTGCCACTTGTCAAATGCAGCCTTGTAAACCATGAGTCTTGCGGCATCAATCTCCGTTGCCATGTCTGCAATGAACCACTGTATTGCCTGGAACTTGGCTATTGGTTTGCCAAATTGCTCGCGCTCTTTGGCGTATTTCACGCTTTCCTCATAGGCAGCCTGGGCGATTCCCAGTGCCTGGCTGGCAATTCCTATCCTGCCTCCGTCAAGGGTGGCCATTGCAAGTCCGAATCCTCTGCCTTCCTTTCCAAGAAGGTTTTCCTGGGGAATTTCCATGTTTTCAAAAACTAACTCAGCCTGTACCGAGCCGCGTATGCCCATCTTTTGCTCTATTGTTCCGATTGAGAAGCCTGGTGTGTCGGTGTCAACAACAAATGTTGATATTCCCCTGGTCCCTTTACTTTTATCAGTCATGGCAAATATTATTGCTGTTTGGGACTGGCTGGCATTGGTGATGAATACTTTAGAGCCATTTATTATGTACTTGTCGCCCTCTTTCCTGGCCACGGTGGTTTGCGAACCTGCATCAGTTCCAGCATTTGGTTCTGTGAGGCCAAAACAGCCAAGCTTTTCACCATTTGCCAGCGGAATAAGGTATTTCTGCTTCTGTTCTTCGGTTCCGTATTTCTGAAGAGGCCAGCATACTAATGAATTATTAACTGACATGGTAACGCCATGGGACGCACATACTCTGGAGATTTCTTCCACAGCAATTGCATAGCTAACATCGTCCATGCCTGCGCCGCCGTATTCCTTTGGCACAGTCATGCCCATGAACCCCAGCTCTCCCAGCTTTTTCACTGTATCCTTGGGAAACTCTGTTGTCTCGTCAATCTCTGCAGCAATAGGGCCAATTTCATTCTCTGCGAACTCCCTGGCAGTCTTCCTGATCATCTCTTGTTCTTTATTAAGTGCGAATTCCATATTAGAACCCTCGAGGGCAGGAATGGAAAGACAATATTAAACGTTTCCTAAAGGCAATTAGTTATAATTTTGCACAATATATTATTATCATTAGCTAGCAATAGAAAAAAAACATAAAAATTTGGTGTATTACTTGGTTGTTTTCAAGTAAGCTTTATATAACACTAGTTACATTTTGACTGATAATACCATAAGTATGAACAGTGATAGGAAGTTAAGGAGGGATTATTTGAAAATAAATAGAGTGATAAGCGTCGCTATTGTGGCGGCAATGATATCTGTGAGCTTTGCAGTGGGGATAAGCATCAATGCGCAGGCAGAATTTATCGAGACTAATGTCGGTGTGGGATGGATGCCCGGTGAGTTCATACCCATGGACGTGGCCTGGAATGACGCAGGCACCGTGTGCGTGGTTGTCGGTCAATTCGTAGCCGGCCCAATAGCCAACGTATGGGTATATGACCATTTTGAGGATACCTGGACACCGTATAATACCGGAGGAATCACCCCCCCCTCGAACATGAACGGAGTCTGCTATGACGACATGAAGGATATATTCTGGATAGGAGGTAATTGGGTCGCTACGGAACCCAGTTCCATATATTATTATGACCCGGTTGGCAAGTCCATAGGTTACCCAATAGGAAAAGATGGAAGCGATGTCCTCACGAAAGACCTGAACTCGATTGCATGTGACAATTGGGGAAATCCCCTGGGAGTGGGCGTCTACGGTACGAGCTCGAACATGTACTACTTTGATGTATCATTATTTGAAAATGAGAAATGGTTTGAATTGGCCACGCTAGATGTCATGCCCGAGGCTCTTAACTCGGTGGACTTCAATACCAATGACGGCCGGTTTTACGTGGGGGGCCAATACAGCTCACAATGCATGTTCTGGTACACGGACAGTACCGGGGGCGGAGTGCTGACTTCTGTAAGCCAGGCTTACGCGGATGGTTCAAGTTTTTATAGGACGGGACAGTTCCACAGCATAGCATGGAATCAGGCCCATGATTACGCATTGGTGGCTGGCGATGCCGGACTCTATAAGATGGGCTCAGTTGTCATCACCAATTCAACCGGATTCATGGACTGGACAATAATCAATGATGACGGAACCTACAATTTCTTTGATGTGGCCTGGGACACGGACGGCTGGAATGAGGCTGCAATTGTCGGACAGCGAATTACCCCTACTGATGCCATGTACTGGAGATACTACAATTCCAACAGGGTTCTCATCGAGGGACATAATGGTGGTGGCAGTGACGTATACAACTGTGTGTCTGTCAAACCGCCGGCAAGCCCCAAGTTCGTGTTCATACCAGCGTCCAACGGCGGGATTGTAGCCAAGATAATGGCCAATGACCAGAGCACCAGAATAACAGCAAACGCTGTGTTCCCGAAACTGTACTGGATAGGGTTCAATGACACAGGAGGCGGAGCATCAAGAATGGACCAGCAAGTTCCGGTAGATGCTTGGTATGACTTCACACTCCAGGCAAACTATTCACAAGGATGGGCTGGCGTTGAGGTAGAGGTCACGGCATGGTATGACTGGGGACTTGCAGGAACAAACTCTGTATACCCAGCGGAAACAGATGGAAACAGGGACCTGGCATTCAGGCTCTTGTGGACCGAGTCCACTGGCTCATACACGGTAGAATATCCAACGGGTAACCTGGAAGTCAATCCAGGCGTTGTAACAGACACTGACCAACTTGACAATATTCCATCCCCTACAGAAAGCACACATATTGTCCAGATGCCAATATATCTGGGTGCGCAGATAAGAAATGCAAATGGGAATGGATTTGGTATCGGGGACCCAGACTTTGACACAGACAAGAACGTTGCACTTCTGGATATATGGTCATGGGACTTCAATGTCACAATCAGGGATGAAGCAAGCACGAGTGCAATGAACTACAGCCACGGAGAGTTCGGAATAGATGAAACGGTGTCTGTCTTAGTTTCTGGAAACCCGGCTGGAAACGCTCCGCCAGGTTCTGGACTAACTGCTCTGGCAAACCCGAGTATAATTACATACTCCACAAACACAGACTACTGGGTCAATGTGTCAATACCACATCTCTACGAGAACGGTATAGATCTTGCGCCGAACAGGATAGACTGCGACGATGTATATGTACAAAACATGTGCGTCAATGCTTCAACACCGGCAAACTCGGATCTGGAGTTCCAAGTACCAATGCCAATCGTGCCAAAAACTGACGTCTATGTATGGGGACAGGACTTTACACCAATAGCGGCTCCAAGCAACGGAACAACTGCCGCAGGACCATACATCACAAACTTCAATGCTCCGATATGGCTGTTGAATGATTACACACAGCTGGACTGGGCGGTGGATGTGCAGGCAGGTACTGCTGAAGGTATCTATTGGGGTATTATTACCATAACCATAGACAGTTGAGTTGATTGGTGAAAAAATGAAATGGGGAATCGAAAGGTTCCCCAACCTTTATTATTTTGTTTCTTGTTATGGTGATATTATGGGAATGATTCTTCTTGCCTATGACAGTTCTGAACATTCACGGAAGGCATTAGACAAAGCCATTACCATGTCCGGTAAAGAAGAAAAAATTATTGTGCTTTATGTGATTCCAGATGCAACCCTGGACGAATTCAAGGATATGGCTCCGGAAACCACAAAGGCAAAGGCCTGGGACATTGTTAACGAGGCCATTGAGATAATCATTGCCAGAGAAAAACAGGGCATTGCAGTTGTTCGGGAAGGGGATATAGCCCATGAGATTATTCATTACGCAAAAGAACTGGAATGCAACCTTATTATCATTGGTTCCAAGGGCATTAGCAAGATTGGACGATTTTCCCTGGGTAGCGTGGCAGAGGCAGTTGCCAAGAATGCCGAGACTGCTGTTCTGATTATTAAGTAGGCTAGGGCTCCCCACGCTAAAGCATGGGGCATCCCTTCAGTTTTCGGATTGAACGACATGAGAATATTAATGATGTGGTCATTCAATCTTAATCAGGGATGCTTGTGCTTTGAGCGAGGAGTCCTTTAACTGAACTATTCGTCGCCTTTCATCCGCAAACCTGAAGGTTGCTCTGCTTTCGGGCCGATACCCGAAAGCAGCGGTATCCAGGCGAGACATGTTCAGTAAACTTAATTTAGGCCTGGGCTATACAGGTTCGATATCATGTCCAATGCAGAAGAGATGAAGAAACTGGCCGGGGAGAAAGCCGCAGAATATGTTCAAGGCGGAATGATTGTTGGATTGGGCACTGGCTCAACTGTTTATTACACCATAATGAAACTTGGAGAGCTTGTGCGAACCAGCGAATTGAACATCGTAGGCATTCCCACGTCTATTGCCACAGAGAAGCTGGCAACAGAACAGGGCATCATGCTTGGCACCCTGGAGAATTATCCAAAGATAGACCTGACAATAGATGGTGCTGATGAAGTGGATCAAAATCTCAATCTCATAAAGGGCATGGGCGGCGCTCTTCTCCGGGAAAAAGTTGTAGCAATGGTGTCAAAACGTGTAATTATTATCGCAGATGGTTCAAAGGAAGTGAAGGTGCTGGGCACAAAATCGGCATTGCCAGTTGAGATTTTACCATTTGCATTGGCAGCTGTGAAGCCAAAACTTGAAGAATTGTGCATAGAAGCAATACTACGAGAAAAAGATGGCCAGACCTTCGTCTCAGACAATGGAAATAATATAATCGATTGCAAATTTGATGCTATCGCTAAGCCAGAGGAATTAGAGTCCAGACTGAACAATATTCCAGGGGTGGTGGAGAACGGCCTGTTCCTTGGCCTGGCTAACCTGGCCATATTGGGAACAACCGACGGATTAAAAATACTCGAATAAGATTTTATTTTTTAATCTCATTCGCTCGATAAATATTATTATCCCTACTTCACGAGTTTTTTCAAGGCAGTAATATTTGCCTCGATATCTTTAATCTTTTTTCGTTCGTCCTTCTCAACAGAGTCTACAATCTTTTTGAACGGCATCGCCAACTTGTAGGCGTGTACCGGCCTCCCCTTACCTTCTTTC